>NZ_JBEXWK010000037.1:0-82807 GCF_040629815.1 Streptomyces sp. NPDC005878 | reverse complement strand
GCGCCAACGCCCGTGGCCCAGTACGTGGTGCTCTTGCCGAGCTAGCCGGCCGTCCGTCCACCGTCCCCCTCGCCCGCGCAGACGCAGGGCTGCCACGAGAAGGGACACCCACCATGACCGCGCCCGACCTCAATGCCGGAGAACTCCCGCACCTGACCACGGACCGCCCCCGCCACCGCTCGGCGACCCACCGGACCACCCGCGAGCTGTTCGGCCACGACGGGAAGTTCTTCACCGTCCCCGGCACATTCCCCGGCGGCCTGCCCGACCACATCGGCTTCACCCCCGCCGTCTACGCCGTACTCCACGCCCCCAACCCTGCGACCGGCGAGGCCGAGTTCATCGTCCGCGACGTCGACGGCCAGCGCCTCACCCTCGGAACCCCCGCCCCCGACCAGACCGCCGCCATCCGCAGTGCCCTGTCCGCACTGGCCGAAGACCGCCACGCCCACGCACAGCGGGTCGAGCACAACCGAGTCCACATCCTCGGCCTGGCCCCGACCCCGCCCGTGCGCATCGGCCACACCGAAGCAGACACCTGCGTCGTACACGTCCGCTGCTCCTGCCCGCAGGTCGAGGGGCTCGCGGCGCACTACGAGCACGTATCCCTGGCAGCAGACGGGTGGCTAGACGAAGCCCCCACCACGCCCTGGAAGTTCTGCCCGACCTCCCCGACCCAGGTCATCACTTACAGCGGCACGGCCCGCCTGACCAGTACCTCTCGCAACGACAAGGGCCAGGCCGTCGTGCAGGTCCAGCACACCGACGGGCGCCACGAGGTCATCGCCCTTGCCCGGGTGAGCGACATGACCTGATCTCCAACCTCATGCCGACAGCCGGCCCACGAGGGTCCCTCGCCTTCGCGGATGCGCACTCAACCGCCCCGCCACCCGAGGTGTGGTGGCGGGGCCTTCCCGTCCCCTCCCCGTTGGCTACAGCCGGGCTGGCACCGGCCGGTTCGTCCGGCAACGGCCCATCCGCGCAGGTGAGCGGCAGGTTGTGGGGCTTGGTATGCAAACGCCGAGTGTGCCGTCACCGCCCGGCCAAACCTGGCCGCGCTCCTCAACTCCCAGCTCTCCGAAGGGAATTGCTGCGATGACGGCCCTGTTCGATGGCCCCACCTCAGTGCACTTCTTCACCGGCGGCTGCGGTGACATGCGTGGCTTCACCGACGCCGGATTCCTGTCCCTGTACGCCGCGAACCACCACCCGGCCAGCGTGGTCACGGCGCGCATCAACTGGCCCGGCCTCTTCGTGAACCCAGCCGACGTACAGGCCATCGACATGCGCTGCGTGCCCTCAGCCCAGGTACTGGTCGCGTCTCCGATCTGCACGGAAGCATCCCCGGCGGGCGGCAAGGCCGCCCCGCGCAAGGCCGTGGAACTGGATGCGAACGGCCGCCCGAAGCCGGGCCCGGACTGGCCGCAAACCCGCATCACCATGTGGGAGCCCGTCCGCTACGCCGAGGTCCACCGACCCCTTGCCTACGTCGGCGAGAACGTCGCCCAGTTCGGCACCTCCCCACTGTTCAAGGCATGGCTGACGGTCTGGGAAGCCCTCGGTTACACCCCGGTCATTGCGTCGGTGAATGCCGCTCACCTCAAGGTCGACGGGATTCCTCCGCTGCCTCAGTCGCGGGACCGAGTGGTGTGGTGCTTCCTGCGCAACGACGTCGCCGAGGCCAACGGACTGCCCGACCTCCGGCCGACCTGCGACGCCATGTGCCCCACCTGCGGCCCCGTCGAAGGCGTCCAGCGCTGGAAGAAGAACCCGGAATTCCCGGTCGGCGAGTACGGTCGCAAGAGGCAGTACACCTACGCCTGCCCCAACGTGCGCTGCGGAGCGCATGTTGAGCCCATCACCCGCGGCATCGGCGAGGTCATCGATCACACCGTGCGCGGCTCCAGGTTCGGTGATGGCTACTACGACCACTTCACCGGCGGCCGCAAGCCCTACGTAGCGGCCACGCGAAACCGGGTCGCCATCGGCCTGGAGAGGTATCGCGGCAAGCCGTTCATCGTCACCCTGCGCAATCACTGCGACGCCAGCTCGCTCGATGACCCGATCGGCACGCTCACCGCCAAGGGCGGCGGCCACCACTACCTCGCGCGCCCCACCGCAGACCTGAGCATCGACGAGTGCGAGTACCGGCCGCTCACGACCCGCGAGAAGGCCAGGGCGCAGGGCTTCCCCGACCACCACATCTTCGCCGGGGAGGAGGACGACCTCCGCCTGCAGGTCGGCAACGCCGTCCCCGTCAACGTCGCAGCCTGGCTCGCCCGGCGCGTCAAGGCCGTCCTGCCCCGCTGATCCACTGCCGGGAAGAAATCCCACGCCACGCCGCCCCCGCGCCTACCCGCCGGGGGCGGCGGCAGTATGCCCGCCGCTCCGTGTCCAACCACCACTGCTCCGGGCCCAGCCCCTGTGCCCCGCTCGCACTGCCGTCCACCGTGGTTGCGGTCCTAACCCCGCCGGACCGCACCTTGTGGTCAGCCGAAACGCCCCGCACCGACCACTCGGTGCCTGACGGCGACCGGCACCCGCCGGGCCGCGCATCTCCGCGCCCCCGATGCGCACACCGCGCAGCCCGGCCTTGCGGCCCCCCGCCTCGCCGGGACCGGCCAGCAACCCCGCCCACGGCCGCAAGCCCCCCATCCCACCCAGCCACCGAGCTGGGTGCCGGGCCGTGGCGCGGCCATCAGCGGTGACCCACACGCGAACGGAGAGAAGGACCCGTGAAGCACACCTGCCAGACGATCGCCACCCGCGTCTGCATCGACGACATCCTCGGCCCGCTCGACTGCACTCTGGACCCGTCCAACCGGTGGAACGGCTGGCTGAGCCCCCATTTCACCCTTGACGCGGCCCGCGAGCTGTCGGCTCAGACGCTGCGCCTTGCCGAAGAGGACGGATACGACTGCGTCGACACCATCCACGTCATCGAAGGGCGCGCGGACAGCCAGGACACCGTCCACCTCATCGAGGGAGGCCCCCGCCGCCACTACGACGAGGAAGACGACACAGAGGAAAACCTCGCCATCGCCGTCCGCATCCCCTGGCGGTCCCTGAGCCGGGGTGCAACCGCCACGATCGCCCCCGCCACCCCGCAGGCCCGCAAGGCGGCCCGCAAGCGCAAGGTCACCGGACGCGGCGCCCCGCGTGCCGTTGTCGTACACATCCGCTGGCAGTACCTGGACGAAGGCAGCGACACAGCCGCCAACATCGTCCACCCCGACGACGAGGGTCTGTACCCTATCGGCGGCTGGGAATGGACCTGGAGCTTCGCATCTTGGTGGTGTGCCTGTGGCGAGGACAGCGTCTGGCACGAGACCCAGTGCCCGTGCGGCCTCACCCGAGACGCCCAGCCGAAAACCCCGCTCGGAACTGCGGGCGTCGAGGTCGGCAAGATCCTCCGCGCCGTGACGCCCCAGGCGACTTCGGCCTTGGTCGACATCACCGGCCTCGCCCGCGTGTGCGCCGTATTCGCCGGAGACAGCGAGATCGACACGGCCGACGACACCGGCCCCTTCGACACCGAGACGCTCGGCTGGGCCGACGAGGTGCTGCGCATGGCCATGGACAACGCCGCCCCCGAGGACATCGCCGCATCCGGCTGGGAGCTCGTCCCCGACGAGAGGTCCGCAGCCCTGTACCGGATCACCTTCCCTACGGCGCTCGCCGACTGATCAGAGTCCCGCTCCGAACAAACTGCCCGGAGCGGGACCGGCCCCCCTGCCGGCCCGCCATCCGGGGTTGCGGGTCTTGGTGCGCCGTTCTCGAACTCCTGACCCCGCGCTAGCGTCAGCTCCGGCTCTGATCAGAACCGGACCGGTGCCCCTGCACCACTCCGAGGCGCAATGCCCGCTCGTTCCCGGCACCCACCCCTGGGGGCCGGGAACGAGCGGGCTTTCGTCGGGGTGCATTCCTTCAACTCCCCAGTATGTGACTGCACTTGCCCCGCTTGCCTGCCGGTCCCTCACCGTACCCGCGCATCCGGAAACCCAGCCGGATGCGCGCCCGTACGAGAGGACACCAACCACATGATGACCCCGCCGCCCGACATGTATCCCGGTTGCACCTGGGCCGACCGGCCCGTGACCGCCACCACCACCTTCGGCATCGGCACAGCCGCGACCGTCGAACCCCGAACAGGGCTGACCACCCGCTACACCGTCCACGCCTATGACCCGCGCACCGAAACCGCGCTCGTCAACCCCGACCAGCGGGAGGACCGCCCGGGCGTGGTGCGCTCCGTTCCACTTGAGGAGCGCACCCGCCGCCCGATGGCGGTCGGCGACCTCGACGAACTGCGTCTCGTCCACCGCAGGACCCGCGACGACATCACCTGGCTGCATACCAACCACTGCCGCCACGCCATCAAGGCGGCGTTCACCGCCGGGGGAGACCGGGGCGTTCCCGGCCATCGCCGGGTGTACCGGATGTGGATGCAGACGACCGAAGAGCGCACCTACCGGTTCATCGTCCGCGCGCCCTCCCAGCAGGCCGCGTACGCCCTGGCCCGCACCTGGTGGCAAGGCTCTCCCACCCCCACCGGATATGCCGGCGGCCGCCTGGAGGATGGCGAGTTCGTCGACCTCCTGAGCTGCGAGGGCGCCCGCGACATGCCAGTTTGGCCCTATGTCGACGCGATCGCTGACCCGGTCTAGCGCTCTCTGCCCCACACCCTGCCCCGCCCCGGCTGTCTGTCTGCTCCACCACGGCCGGGGCAGTCGCCTCCAAGCGCACCACACGCCGACCCGACCAGTGCAGTTGCCCGGCTAACCCACCACGCCACGACGGTCCCCTTGCCGCGGCTGATCGCCGCTTCTCCTCATCCAAGCTCCCGAAAGGGCCCGTCCGTTCATGATCAAGTACACGCTGCGCGCCCGTGACTTCGCAGTCCAGGCCGCGAACCTCACCTCCGAGCCGGACATCACCGGCTCCGCGCAGACCCCGACGGTCGACGATCCACTAAACCCCACCCGCGTCACCGTCTACACCACTACCGGAGCGGCCGCCGCGCTGCGCATCGCCCAGCGCCACCTCAACCTCATCCACGCCAGGCTCGCCTACACCAACCCTGGCTCCGTCCACCGCACGGCCGCCGACACCGTGTACGCCGAAGCCCGTTCCCGCGCCGAGGCCCTCACCCCCGAACAGCGCCGAGACGAGAGCCTCCACGCCATCCATGGCGACGATGACGCCCTGCGGATGGACGCCCTGAACGACGTCATGGAAAAGCTCGGCGAGCTCGACACCTAGGCCCACCCTCCAAGATCCTCGCCCCCGGCACCCTCGTGGCGCCGGGGGCTCGTGCCATGTCCGCCTCGACCCGTAGATCCCGTGAGTGCTCAGGAGGAGCTGCGGTTTATGCAGCGCCGGACTCCTTGCTTGCGGGCCTTGCCGGCCGCTGCCCCAAGGTGCAGTCACCGGCCCCCCGGGAGGAGCGATGGCCATCAGTCTTGCCTCCCTCTGCGCCGTACGTGCCCCCGTGCTCATCGCTTGAGAGGAACCCGCCGTGTCCGCCACCCCGACGTACCACCACAGCCAGTCTCTGCTCTCCACACTCGTCACATCGGGGCTCTGGGCCAGCCTGAAGGCCGCCCTCGCCAACTGCGAGACGAGCCCGCACGATAGTCCCTACAACGAGGGCTTCGACTTCACGGCCTGCCAGCATCCCGGTGACCTCTGCTCCGTCTGCCTGAGCGGCTCAGTCCGCATCGGAGCGCGTGCGGGCGACCTGTCCGTGACGGTGCGTCGGGTCCGCAGTGACCAGTGGATGGCCGCGCTCGGCGCCATCGAGCACGCCTCCGAGCCCACCAAGCGCACCAATGCGGACCCATACTCCCTCGGCCCGCTCGGCGTGCCTGGCTGGCAGAAGGTGAAGTCCTTCGTGCCGAACACCACCTGCGGCCAACTGATCCTGCCCGGCCCGATCGATGTCTCCACCCACTTCAAGAACCACGCCGACCCCGCCTTCGTGCTCGCCACCGTGCGCATCGCTCCCTCCGCGCCTGAACACTGCGTACCTGCTTGGGGTCAGGGAGTGAGGTTCCTTAAAGCCCTCACCAGCGCCCAAGCAGATGCCGATGCCGCGGTGCGCTGCTCGATGTGATGTGTGAGTTAGACGAGCTCTGACCAGCCCCACCACCCCGTCCTGCTCTTTTTCCCTGTCCCCGGCCGCGTCCCTGTGCGTTGGCCGGGGACAGCTTCCTGCGTCCTGCCCCGTCCTGTCGTGCCGCCCGGCGCGCCCGGTTTCGGGGTGCCGTGTCTGTCTCTGGCTTCGCTCTGTCGGGTTTTTGTGAAGCGTGCCGTGTGTGAGGTGTTGGGGTTTGCGTGGCTTGATCGGGTTTCTGTGTTTCTGGTCCTGTTCATGTCACGGGGGCTGGTCGGTTCCTGGTGACGCCGTGACCAGGAATCGGGGTACCCCCCATGATCAAGAAGGATGCTGCCCGCCGGGTGGAGATAGTTGACCTGTTCGGCGGGCCGGGTGGCTGGGATCTGGCCGCGCAGTGGCTGGGTCTGCCGGTGACCGGGATCGAGCACGACCATGCGGCGTGTGAGTCGAGGCGGGCTGCCGGGCTGGACACCGTCGAGGGTGACGTCCGCGCCTACCGGCCCAGCGATTTCCCCACCGCGACCGATCTGATCGGCTCGCCGCCGTGTCAGCCGTACTCGATCGGCGGGAAAGGCGCCGGACGCCGCGCGTTGGACACGGTACTGCACTTCGCGGACCAGCTGGCCGCGCGCCGGGACATCCGGGCGGGGCTTGCCACCCTGGACGACGAGCGCACCGGTCTGGTCCTGGAACCGCTGCGGTGGACGCTTGAGGCCCTGGACGACGGGCGCCCGTACCGGACGGTGATGCTGGAGCAGGTACCCACCGTGCTGCCGGTGTGGGAAGCGATGGCCGCGATCCTGCGCGCCGAGGGCTACACGGTGGTCACGGGCCGGATGAACGCCGAGGAGTACGGCGTCCCGCAGACCCGGGCCCGCGCCGTGCTGGTCGCCCGCCGCCACGGTGAGGGCGAAGCCGCTCTGCCCGCCCCGACCCACCGCCGCTACTCCCGCACCACCGACCAGGCAGGCGGCAACCAGGAGTTGCTGCCGTGGGTGTCGATGGCCCAGGCGCTGGGCTGGGGGATGACGCACCGGCCCGCGCTGACCGTCGCGGTCGGCACGGCGGCCGGGGGCCCGGACCCCTCCTGTGTCGGCGGCTCGGGCAGCCGCGCCACCCTGTACGGGGAGCGGGACGCGGGCCGCTGGATCGCGGACACCCGGCTGGTGGACGCCGATGATCTGCCCGCCTACCGCGGCGGCCGCAAGGACATGATCCGGGTGTCCGTCGCCGACGCGGCCGCGCTCCAGACGTTCCCGCCCGGCCACCCCTTCCGGGGCTCGCGGACCAAGCAGTACGAGCAGATCGGCAACGCGATGCCGCCGCGCCTGGCCGAGGCCGTCATCCGGCGGGCGATGGCCGCCGAACTGGCCGCCCGCACCGGCACCCAGGCAGCCTGACCCGCCCCCTCCCGGCCCCCGGCCCGCGCCCCGCGCGGACCGGGGGCCGCTCCATGCTCCGGGCCGCCCCCGCCCGCCGCGCCTACCTCCCGCCCGGACGGGGCGGTGTGGCGCAGGGCGCCGGGACCGCTCCGCGCCTGGGCTGCCGCGCCCGTCTCCCCGCGCCCTCCCTCCGGTCCCGCCCGGCCGCATGTCCGGCGCGCCGACACCAACTCCCGGCCGCGCATTGCTGTTGCGGGGCTTGCCGTGTGCCGCGTCAGGGTGTGGTCACCGGGCCGAGAGAGCGGTGACCACCCTCCCGCTTCCCCGGCCCGCCGACCGCCCAGCGGTCCCGCCGCGGTCCGGCCGCGGTCGGGCGGTGTTGCGGGGCTTGCCCCGCGCCCCGTCACGGTGCGGTCGCCGGCCGGAGGGAGCGCTGCTCCCTTCCCGTCCCGGGGGTCGCCCCGGCTCCGCGCCGTCACCGGCCCCGTCCCGAGGGGCGCATCCGCCCCGCTTCGCGCCGCCGTCGGCCGCGCGCACCACCTGTTCCCGCGTTCTTTCGAGGAGGCCCGTATGGGCTACGACATGTACATCCACGACCCGATGACCGATGAGGAAGAAGCCGCCCACCGCCGGGCGCGCGAGGCGTTCGACGCGGCGGTGCGCGAACGTGACGGCCTCCCGCAGACCCTGCCCCAGTACCAGGACGCCAAGCGCCGCCTGGACGCCGCGAGGGCACGGATGGACAAGGAGGGCCGTTCCACCGAACTGTCCAGGATGGTCATCGAGGCGGGCGAGGAGATGCGCCACCTGGCGGTGTCCCACCCCGGATACGAGGCCGCCCAGCAGAAGGTCGACGCAGCGTACGAGGCCCTGCAGGCCACCGACGTCTCGTACTTCCGTCTCAACATCCACGGGATGGGCGTCTACCGGACGGTCATGGACGCGCTGGGCATGCTCGTCACCGGATACCCGCAGCCCAGCTTCCCCGAGCTGCCGGACGGTGTGACGTGGGAAGACGTCGATGCAGCCGTGGAGGAGGCGAACCCCGGGGCGGGCGACGGACTCCCGGTCAAGGCGGCGGCCGCCGTATACGTCAAGGAACTCAACGCCCACCTCGCCTGGCATCCGGAACCCGCATCCGGGATCGCCGCGCACAAGCTCGGCTCCAACGACGGATGGCTCGTCACCCCCGCCGAGATCGAGGCGGCGCTGGCGGCCTACCGGACCCACAGCGCACCCCAGGTGATGACGCTCCTGGGGGCCGCACTCGGTGACGAGGGCGACAGCCACAGCTACTGGATCGAGTGGATCACCTACCTGGAGCGCGCCCGGGTACGCGGCGGCTTCAAGGTGCACTGACCTCCCGCCGCCGCCCTGCGGCTCCTGGCCCCCGCCGCCCACGTGGCGCCGGGGGCCGCTGCCGTGCCGCACGCGCCTTCCGCCGCCCGCGGCCCGCCGAGCGCGCCCGCCCGGCCGGGCCGCCGCTCTGTGTCCCGTGCCGCCACCACCCTCCTCCGCGCGCTGAGGCGCCGCCGCGCGCCGCCTCACGGGAAGGGGGCTGCCGGGCCGGGGGAGCGGTGACCACACCAACCCGTCTCCCCGGCCGCGCCGCGCCGGGCGGCACCCGCCAGCCTGCCCGTGCGCCGGCTGCTTGCGGTGCTAGCTCGGCGCCGCAGCAGGGTCGCTCTCGCCAGCGCCGCCCGCAGTCGCGGCATCCCCAAGGCCATTGACCTGCGGATACCGGCTGCCCCGCGGCCATCTGCTGCGCGCCGTGCCGCCGCGCACCGCGCCATCACCGAGGAGAAGTCCATGAGTCACTTCAGCCTGCTTGTCGCGCTTCCTCCCACCAGCCCCGACAAGGTGGAAGCCGCCCTGGAGGACGTGCTCGCGCCGTTCGACGAGAACACCGAGGTCGCCCCCTACCGCGACTACGAGACCGGGAACGCCGAGAACTACTGGGTCGTCGCAGCCTGCCGGGAGGACGGCCAACTGCCTGCTGAAGGCCCGCTGACCTGGGAACAGGTCGCCGAGGCGGTCAACGCCCGCTACAAGCACGACAAGGACAGCAGCGCCTACCTGCACGTCGATGACGACGGCCGCGCCTACGAGGTCAGCACCTACAACCCGAATTCCAAATGGGACTGGTGGCAGATCGGCGGCCGCTGGACCGGCTACTTCATCCCCCAGGCCGACGCCGCCGACGATCCGCGTCTGCTGGTCGGCTCGCCGGGTGTATTCGGTGACCCCTGCCCGGCCGGGCGGGTGGACGGAGGCCCCCGCGAGCTCCTCGACCTTGCTGCGATGCGCGCCGAAGCGCGACGTGCGGCGGGCGAGCGGTACGACCAGTGGCAGCGCCTGGTTGCCGGACTTCCCGAGGCCGACGGCTGGTCGAGGTTCCTCAGCCGCCACCAGGCCGATCCGGACACCTACACGATCGGGCAGGCCCGCCAGGAGTACGGCGCACAGCCCCAGGTCAAGGCCGCCCGGCAGTCCCGCGACTTCATGTGGCTCGACTGCCCCATCGACACCTTCGCACCGGGACGCGACGCCTACATGCAGCAGGGAGCCGACCATGCCGTTCCCGGCTACGCCTACCTGGGCCTCGACGGCGTGTGGCACGCACCCGGAAGGATGGGGATGTTCGGCATGAGCACCGACACCCCCCAGGACCAGGCCGAATACGCCCGCCGCATGAACGAGCACCTGGACACGCTCCCGCCCGACACGCTGCTCGTCGCGGTCGACTGCCACATCTGACCGCCACCCTTCCGGCCCCCGGCCCGCGCCCCGCGGGACCGGGGGCCGTCGCCGTACCGCCGCCACGCCTCGCCCGCCTCTTTCCGGTCCGCCGACCTCCCTGCCAACGCCCAGCCCGTTGCTGTTGCTGAGCTTGGGCCGTTCACCGGCACTGTGCGGTCACCGGGCCGGGGGAGAGGTGACCACCCTCCCACTCCCTCGGGCCCGCTCCATCCGCACGCCGTCGCGCACGGCACGCTCGAAGGGACACTCATGCCCCGCCTGACCCGCACGCAGAACACGCAGCTCGACCGCGTGGAGCACTTCCTGAACCTGGCCCTTGCCGAGCTCACCAATGACCGGACCGTCGTCGCGATGAAGTCTGCCGGAGCCGCGACCGTGGAGTTCTACAACGAGCGCAGTGGCCAGTGGATCGCGCCCATCCGTCCGGCATCGCTCGCCTACCTCGATCACGCGATGCGCGCTGTCGAGTCGATGCGCCGCGACGCGGCGCCCAAGAAGACCGAGCCGCAGCCCTGATTCTCGAGCACAGCCCGCGCCTGCGGTTCGTGGCCCCCGTCGTCCTCGTGGCGCCGGGGGCCCTTCCACGCCCGCGCCCGGCCGTGCCGACCGCCGCACGGTCCGTCCGTGACGTGGTGTTGCGGGGCTTGCCGCGCGCCGGGTCATGGTGCGGTCACCGGGCCGGGGGAGTGGTTATCACCCTCCCGCTTCCCCGGCCCGCTCCACCCCCCGCTCCGCCGACCGCCCGCCGACAACCCGGTGACGGTCTGGCGATGTTGCGGGGCTTCCCCCGCACCCCGTCACGGTGCGGTCCGCCGGCCACAGGGCGGTGACCACCACCCCGCCCCTCGCCCGGCTGCCAACCCGACTGCGCACACCGCGCGTTCGAAGGAGAACCCCGCATGTCCATAGCCACCCCCGCCCCCGCCCCCACGACCACGGCCCGCGAGGCCACACCCCCCAAGGCCAGGGCGCCGCGCAGGGAGCCCCGCTACCCCCACATCCCCGCCCTGGCGGGCAACGCCAACGTCCGCGCGCTTCTCGGCCAGGGCCTCCACCCCGCCAGCGGGCAGCCCCTCGCCGACGCCCCCGGCGCGAACTGCGGGAACTGCCAGCTCGCCTACCGCATCCAGCTCCCCGACCGTGACGGCACGGGCGCCAGCGAGCGGCTGAAGTGCTCCAAGGCTCCGATCAGCCGCCGGGGCCGCCAGGGCATCGACCTGCGCCCCGCCACCAGCGACCAGCCCGCCACCCCCGCCTGCACACTGCACTGCGCGTTCACCGACTGGCCGTACGACCCCGACGGGCGCTACGACACCGGCGCCGGTCAGATCGGCACAGGCCGCGACCACGCCGACGACTGGGGCATCTACGCCGTGTACCGGATCTTCGGCATCGACCTGGAGCACCGGCGCGCCTGGGTCGAGCTCGAAGCCGAGATGGTCCCCTACGCCGCCGCCCCCACCGGCTACGTCGCCCGGCCGCCGCAGTACTCCCGCCCCGACCAGCCGCACCTGTACCGGTTCTGGACCGACCTGGCCCGCCTGCACACCGCCCAGCTCACCCACCCCGCCGACACGGGCCAGTGCACGCACGAACTCGTCCGGGGTGGCCGCGTCCTGACCGTCCCGACCGGCCACTGACCACCCCGCCCCCCTGCCGTGCCGGGGCCCCGCCGGGCCCCGGCCCCGCCCTCTCTCCTCCCGCACCAGGACGCCACATGCCTTCGCTTCACCCCGACTTCTTGCGCCTCGTCGCCCTGCTCGCCGACCACGACGAGACCAACGGCAACCTCCCGGCCGAGGACGGGACTGTCGCCGGATACGACAGCTTCGCCCTTCTGGGCGCAGCGGCCCACCGCGCCCAGCTGATGGCCGAGGGGTTCGGCACCCTGCGCAAGACCCTCAGCGCCCAGCAGCTCGACGAGTTGCAGCAGCTCCTCGCCTCGATGTGGAAGGACGGGTTTGCCGTCGGCGCCCGCTCCCAGCAGCCAGCCGCCTGAACCGCGCCCGCCCCGACCACCGCCGCCCGGCCCGCCCCCGCAACCCCTGGGGACGGGCCGTCGGCGTGCCCGCCAGGCCCCGGCACCCGCGCGTGGCCGGACAGCCTGCCCCGGCCGCCCCTTGCACGGCTAGTCGGCCGCCACTTCACCGTGCGCACACCCGTCACGGGCCACCGGCCCGACCCGAAGCGACAGGAACCACATCGTGCACAAGAACCCCGCCCCAGACACCCCGCTCGCCGACCTGCGCAGCGCCTTCGCCACCGAGATCGCCGCCCTCGCCCGCAAGCACAAGAACGCCGGCCAGGCCCAGACCGTCACGAACACCGGCCACACCGTCCTGTTCACCGGCATGTGGGGCGACCACGTCGGCGCCATCGACATCACCGCCCCGGACGGCCACCGAGTCCGCCGCGCCGACGGCTGGAAGATCGGCAAGACCGAGGACGTCGCCGCGTTCCTGTGGGACGTGATGGAGCAGGACAGGACCAGGGCGGCCGAGCGTGAGCGCCTCGCGGGCCTCAAGTCCGTGAGCATCACCTCCGCCGACGCCGCCGGTCACGCGCCAGGCCGAACGACCAGCCGGTATCACCTCACGCCCGATCAACTCGCCCAGGTCCTCGCGCTGGCCGAGCGCCTGGCCGCCGCGAACGCGGCCAGGTGAAAGCGGAACGTGCCGCGCGACGCCTTGACCGCGGCCGCCCGCCGCGGCTTGCGGGGCTTGCCGGCCGCCGCGCCACGATGCGCGTGCGTTGCGTGCACCATCCGACCCGCCAAGGAGCAGGAGGCCACCCGACATGACCGTGACCCGATGGTGTGTCAGCACCCACAGCGGCAGGACCATGACCACCCTGTGGCCCGACCGTTCGTACGCCCCGGTCAACGTCTACGACAACGGCTGGCTCGTCCGGGTCAAGGCCCGCGTCCGTACCGGACACTGCCGGGCCTGCCTCGGCGTCGGCTGCGGGAAGCCCGAGGTCAAACCGTCCTACGACGGCCCCTGCTCGCGCGTCCCGCAGGAGCTGATCACACGCGGCCGCATGCTCATGCCCGGCTGGCAGGCAGACCCCGCCGAACCCGTCGGCGTCCCAGCCGCGTACGCCCCCGCGCCGCAGCCCACCAGCGTCTGAGGCTCTGCTCCGCGCAGCCCCGACCCGCCCCCGGGTCGGGGCTGCGTCATGCCCGCCGTCCGTGCCGGTTGCCGTGCTTGGCCCGCGCCGGGCCACCGTGCCGTCACCGCGCGCCGGGCCCGCCCCTCTGGGCCGCCCCTGGCCGCACCCCACGTCACCAAGCGGAGAGAGCCCTTCATGGGATACATCACCTACGGCCACACCGAGCTGGACACCTACCTGCGCACCCACAACATGAGCCGGGCCGGAACCCTGTGCAACCTGAAGGACATGCACACCCACGTGCTCGAACTCGCCCCCCTGTGGTGGGAGCACACCGGCGCCACCCTGGGCGCCCTCCGCTTCACCGGCGGGTTCATGGGCAACGCCCTGTCCGACCTCTTCGACGACGACGACCTGTTCACCAGCTGCGCCGTCTCCGGCATCGACCACCTGCGTGCCGGCCTCGTCCCCGACCGGGCCCGCCGCACCCTCTACGGAGACGACCACGCCGACCGGCTGCTCCTCAACTTCCAGTTCGACACGTTCCACATCGCCGACGCCGACGACTCCTGCCGGTTCTTCGACGGCTCCCGCCGCCCCGTCGCGGCCGACACCACCGTGGCCATGCTGCACATCAACGACAGCCCCTCGTGGGTCCATCCCAGCGGCTTCGGTCCGGGTAACCTGCCCGGCGCCGAGACGCGCATCACCACCGTGCTCACCGCGCTCGACCAGAAGACCGCGGTCCTGAACGGATGGCGCGCGGCCATCGACGCCCGATAACCCCGTCCCCGAAAGGCTCCTGGCCTCCGGGCTCCGCGGCCAGCGCGGCGCCCGGGGGCTCACCCATGCCCACACCCGGCCGCGCGGAGCAGACAGCCCCCATCCTCGCGCTCCCGGCCCGCACTGGTTGCCGCGCTTGCCCGGCCCCGGGCCACCGTGCACCCCGCCGCCCCGCCCCCTTCACACTCCCGGAGCCGACCACCATGAACACCACCCCGACCCCCGCCGCCGTCGAGCAACTCCCCGGCGCGGCCGAGACCACGATCGACCTCACCGGCGTCACCGCGTACACGGCGGGCATCGTGCGCCTTGCCGAGGCGAAGGGCCTGCGCCCCACCTGGGGCCAGCCGCACGGCCGCACCCGCCGCATCATCCTTGACGCGGTCGGCCCGCACGGCGCGTTCGGCTCCATCGTCATCGGCCGTACCAGCGGCAAGGTCCTGCGCGCCGAGGTCATCCACGGCAACGACGCCAAGGTGCCCCGCCGTGCCACGGGCACCAACGCCGTGCGGGCCCTGCTCATGGACGTGACCCCGTCTGCCTGCCGCCAGGGTTGCAACGCCCAGTCCTCGACGGCGTGCCGCCCCTGACTCACCGGCGGACACTGCCCGCCCTGCCCCGGCCCGTCCTCGTACCTCGTGGGGGCGGGCCGTCGGCATGCCCGCGCCCGGTCTGCGGCCCGGTGCCCCGTCCTGGCCGCGCCCGGCGCGCTGGTTGCGCCGCTTGCCGGCCGCCGCTGCACGGTGCGTCCGCCAACCACGGGCCGCACCGGCCCGACCCCGCCGGACACGGCGTACTGACGAAGGAGTCCACCTCATGAACTGGGCCGATCTGCTGGAAGCTCTGCTGGTCGCGGGTTTCGTTCTGCCCCTGCTGCTCGCGGTCTTCCGCCTGATCCCCTTCACCGCCTGCCTGCTGATCCAGACCACGGCGTTCACCGTGATGTCGGTCTGGTCCTTCCTGCGCGGCAACGCCGAGGACACCGTCTGGTACGCCTCCCTGCCGGTCTTCTTCCTGCTGCTGCTCCGCCGCGACCACCGCCGCAGCAAGGCCCGCCACCGCGACCAGGACCGCGCCAACGCCACGGACGGCGCCTCCGGCCCGGACCGGACGGCCAGCAAGGACCGTGACGGCACCACCGATCAGGTCCACGTCATCACCACCGTGAAGAAGTCCTGACCCCTGCTCTCCTGGTCCGCCCAGCAGTTCTCGGCCCCGGTTCCGCGTGTGCGGTGCCGGGGCCGTCCCGTGCCCGCAACCACGAGCACGAGCCGCCGACCGCCGCCGCTCCCGCACCCCGGACGACGGCTGCGCCCCAGCCCGCGTGCGAAAAGGGGTTGTGGGGCTAACCCGTCCGCAGATCAGAGTCGGCGCAGCCGGAACGCCCGCCACGAACCCCCTCTCGTGCGCCGTGAGCGACCGGCTTCGGCCGGGCCACGCCAGGGACGCGCGGCTCCCCTCCCGTCCCGCGCGGCCCGGCCCCCACCCGTCGACCACCAGATCAGGAGCGCGATCGTGACCACGCCCCGCCCGCACACCCACACCGTCACTGCCCCTACCGGGGACGAGCCCGGCCCCGACCTGGCGCCTGCCGACTTCTTCGTGCCCGGCGCCCGCTACGTCGACGGCGACGGCTACAAGGCCCCCGAGCAGACCCACACCTTCCAGTGCGAGCACATCGCCCTCCACCCCCGCCCCGGCGCCGGCCCGCGCGCCTTCGGCTTCATGCGCAGCAACGCCCCCGACTCCAAGTGGTTCTCCGCCGCCCTGACCGAGGACGACTTCGACGAGTGGACCCGTATCCCCGAGGACCTCGTCAATCCGACCGGCGACGCTGCACCGGCGGCTCCCGCCACGTCCTGACCCGCGAGCCATCCCCGTGCACTGCCCGCCCCGCCCCGACCGCACCGCGGCCGGGGCGGGGCCATGTTGCGGGGCTTGCCCGGCCCCGCTCCACAGTGCGGCCCAGGCACCCGGCGACCGCCCGGTGCACGGCCAGCACGGCTCACCCCTGCTGTCTCTTCGAGGAGTTCCCCTTTGTTCGACGTCCTGCTCTCGATCATCACCGCCCTCCAGGTGGCATCCGCCCTGGCGGCCCTGTTCACGGTCTTCAAGCCCGGCATCTCCGAGCGGACCCGGAAGACGGCGTACACCGTCATGACCGCCATGACACTGCTCTCCGCCGTCGCCCACCTGATGAGCGGCCACATGTTCTACGGAACGCTGCTCGCCGTCGTCACCGCCCTGCTCCTGATCACCTGGAGTCAGGCGCCCCGGGTCCTGGTCCGCTGGGTCCGGGCACGTAAGGACGAGAGGTCCACGAAGTAGCGGGGCCAGTCCCCGCCTCACCCCTGGCCCCGGCCCGCCCTCGCAGCGGGCCGGGGCCGCCCCTTGCCCGCCGCACGCTGCCGGAACGCCCCGCCCGCGTCCTCTTGCCCGCCTTGCCGGCCGCCGCCGCACGGTACGGGCCACCAACGACCGCCGACGGCCCGGCGCCGTCCAACGGGCAGGAGCTGAACCCATGACCACCACCGCCGCCACCACCACCGCGACGACCGCGGCCGCGAGCGTGATGACCGCCGACAAGGCCCTGGCCCTCGCCGACCCCTTCACCCCCTTCGGCTTCGCCCCCGACCGGTAGGCGGAGATCTGCTTCTACCGCTGCCGGGACTGCGGAGCCCGTGGACCGGTCGGCCGGGCCCTGCTCGGCGGGGACTTCAACGACCTGCCCCCGGCGGAACAGGCCGCGCACACCTGGCCCACCGACCACTTCAACACGGCGGGACACGAGTACTCCGACCGCATCACGCTCTCCCGCGCCCCCGCCCGCACCACCACCATGCGCCGCATCAGCAAGACGCCCCAGTCCGGCGCCCGCGCCTGACCCACAGCGCGGCCCCGCGCACCGGCCGCGGCCGAACAGCCCGCCCCGCACCAGGGGCGGGCTGTGCGGCGCGGCATGATCCCGCCTCGCGCCGCAGCGCCGCCCGGCCGCCCTCGCCCCGCTTGGCCTCCCGCGCTCCACGGTGCGGCCACCCCGGACCGGAGCGACCGGTCACCAGGGCTCGCCAACCACTCAGCACAAGGAGGCGTCCGTGCTGTTCGCCGAACCCGCCCACCCCTACGACGACCCCGACCAGCCCCCTCAGTGGGCATGGCGTTACGGGTACTTCGAACTCCTCTACACCCCCGGCATCAAGACCCTGTCCCTGTCCCGGGGCCCCAAGTACTCGATCCGCGGCCCGAAGCACTCCTGCCGCCGCTGCCACGGCAGCGGCTACCTCCCCAGGCACATCACCCCCGACCGGGCCGCCGACACGGCCACCCCCTGCCCGACGTGCCCCGCCTACCGCGTCCTGTTCGAGGACCTGCCCCTGTGGCCGGTTCACTTCCTCGACCAGCTGCGCCGCCGGATCGGCGCGCGGCGCCGCACCACCGACCATCCGCCCCTGACCTCCGACAAGGCGGGGCCCGGCTGGGCCGGAGGCTACAGCGACGAACCACCGTTCTGACCCCGGCGGCGCCCGCCCGCTCCGGTCATGAGCCGGTTCCGGCCCCGCACGCACCGCGCGTGCGGGGCCGACCGCGTCGATGAGCGCCGCTGCCGCGTGCGGCTCCGCCCTCCGGCCGGCTGCTTGCGGCGCTAGCCCGACGTCCGGCCAGCGTCCCGCCTCGTCACGGGGCGGTCAGCCCCGGCAGCAGCGTCGGAGGGACGAACGATGACCACCGCCACGGCCCAGCCCCCGCGGACCCGCATCACCAACGAGAAGCACGCGCCCGGCAACCGGGCGATGAAGAAGATCTGGGTGCTGGAGAACCTGATCTTCCATCCCCGCACTGGCGAGGAGGAGCGCGCGGCCGCCGAGCGCATGCTGGACCGCGCCATCGCCGCCGCCCAGGAGAAGGGCCAGCTCACCAAGGAGGGCAGCAGTGATGGTGTCTGGCACGGCTACCGCCTCCCCGACATCCGTTACGGCGCCCGGTATGAAGAGGTCAAGCACCTGTCCACTACGGAGATCGCCAAGCGCATCCGCGCGGACATCAAACTCGCACGCAAGGTCGCGGCGAAGTTGGGCACCGCGACCGGTGCCGAGGTCGCCGTGACCGACTCGCTCACCGCGCTCGCCACCATGCCCAAGCAGATCAAGATCTCCGTCCGCACGGACTACTTCTCCGGCGGCAGCGCGATCCGTGTGAACGTCTACAACCTCCCCGAAAAGGGCTGGGGGTACGTCCAGGAGACGGACATGTGGGGAAAGCCGCAGTGGGTACCGGGCCGGGAGCTGAGCGCGATCCTGGCGGCCCTGAAGGAGATCCACGGCGCCTACAACTTCGACGGCTCGGACTCGAGGGTCGACTACTTCCACGTCAACTACTACGGCCAGGTCGAAGTCGACTGGCGCGAGCGCCCCTGATCCAGCAGCTTCTGGCCCCGGCCCGCACGTGCCCGGCCACCTGACCGGCGCTGCGGCCCACCTACCAGCCCGCCCTCCGGCATACCCGGGAGGCGGGCTGTCCACGTCACCCCTGCGGCGTCGCTGCTCCCGACGCCGGAGGTTGCCCGGCTTGGTTGCCGCCAGGCCAGTGTGCGGGCATCGAGAACGCGGCTCCCACCCCCGGCCCCGGCCGGGGGTGGTCGAGGCCCACCGGCGACAGCCCGGCCGGATGCGCTCTCGCACTCTTCCCGCCACCCCTGCACAGGAGTTGCCATGCCCGCGCCCGCTCACCCGACGGCCGCCGCCCCGCACACCGCCCCGGCAGCGCCCGTTCGTCCGGCCCCCTCCGACGGCCCCCGCATCGCGGCCGCCGACTTCTTCACCCTCGCCCGCACCGGCCGGGCGCAGACCACGCTGCCGCCCTTCCGCGACGGCGACAGCCTCAGCTGCCCGCTGGGCAACGAGTGGCTGCGCCACGACGGCCGGTGGATCGTCCCCGGCCGGCCGGGCGGCCTGACCCTGGACGACCGGACCGTCACCGGCTGGTGGCACACCCGGCACCGGCCGGGCAGCCGGTTCGCCCTGGTCCACCGGCTCACCCCCACCGAGACGAACCTGATCACCGGCGACTGCTACACCAGCCGCAGCCGCCTGCTGAGCCTGCGTGACGGCGCGTTCACGTACACCGAGCCGGTCTCCGGCCCGTGGCTGCGCGAGCTGGCCCGGCAGATCACCCGCACCCGCACCGTGAGCGTCCACCTGGAGCTGCCCACCGGCATCGTCACGCTCCACTCCCCGGCCGGTGACGTCTTCTTCCACCCCGCCGCCCCAGCCACCCCGGCAGCCCCGGCGCTCTGCGCCTGACCACCGAGGCGGTCTCCTCACCGATCGACAGCACTGCGCACCGTCGGCGTCCCCTCTCCCGGACCACACCCGGGGAAGGGGCCGCCGCGGTGCGCAGTGCTGTCGGCCGGACGCGGCGGGCGACGGCGCCCCGCGCGGCAGTTGCGGGGGTTGCTCACCGGGCCCGCACGCTCACCAGCACCTACCCGTGCCCGTGCCGAGAGGAACTGTCATGTCCATTGCCCGTACCGTTGTCGACCGTGCGGTCATGATCGCAAGCCGGCGTGAGCGGAACTTCGCACCCGAGCGTCTGACCGTCGTCCTGCACACCGGCCAGGCGCCCGTCGTGATCGAGGGCCGCCCGACCGGAGCGGGTACCCCGGCCCCCGACTGGCCGGAACTCGAACTTCCCCTCTACACCTTCGACAGCTGGTCCTCGGGCCTGTATCCCACGGTGGACCTGGCGGAATTCACCACCGCGGTCGACCGCGCCCTGGCCGACACCGGCAGCACCCTGATCGTCGCCGTCCACGCCGACGTCCCCGACTGGGACCTGGACGACGCTTACGCCTGGCGCTACGACTGGCAGGCCCGCGGGTTCACCACGGTTCCGGTCGCCGAAGCCGCCGCGCTGTTCCACGAGGACACGAACGTTCTGGCCTACCCCTGGGACCGTGCACCCTACGCCTCCGTGACCGCCCTTGACCCGGACCGCGTGAATGGGGAGGACCTCCCGGCCGCAGACGCCAGGACCGCGAAGTGATCACCCGGCTCCTCCCGCGAGAGAGGAGCCCCCTCCGGGCCCCTGGCACCCCGCCCGCTCCCGGGCCCCGTTGCCCGCACGACCTTTCGAGGACGTCGTCATGACCGCCACCCTCCGCGCCCGCACCGCCCGCTCGCCCCGCTACGCCGACCGCCGTCGGCGCCCCGCTGGCCCGCGCTCGACGAGCCGCACCGTCGACGCCGCCCGCTCCCGCCTCGCCCGCTCGCGCCCGTCCGGGCTGCGCCGCGCCGCGCCCTCGCTCAAGACGCGCGTGACCAGAGGGGAGTGGAGGACCCGCGTGCAGCAGGCCGCCATCCGGAGTGGGGGCATGGCGGCAGCGACGGCGTGGCGCTCCGGGGCGTACGGCCGCGCCGTCCCGTTCCCGAAGCCCGACCGCTCGATGCCGCCCCGTCAGGAACGCGCCGGACGCCCCCGGCGCTGAGGGCCTCGCCCCGCCCCTTGCGCCTCTTGCCCCGCGCTGGGCCATGTTCGCTCCAGCGGCCCGGAGAGGGCGGTGACCACCCCACCCGCCCCTTCGGGCCGCCCCAGCCCGGCAGCGCCCGGCACGGCAGACACACTCCCCTGGAGGACTTCATGAAGGTGACACGCAGCGGCTACGTCCTGAAGTTCGAGCACGTCCTGGACGGGCTGCGGGAGACCGCGGGCCAATGCAGGAACCCGGCCCACCTCGCCTTCGTGACCGCCGCGATCACCGCGTTCGAGGAGGAAGGCCCCGACGCCGCTCCCCTCCTGAACGGCTGCCCGCAGGCAGCCGCCCGGCGGATCTTCGACGAAGTCGCCGAGGCATACATCACCACCGAGCAGGCCACCCGCATCCAGGCCCGCAACAGCACCCTGGTCCGCGACTTCCAGCTCCCCTACACCAGCCACCGCCGCGCCCAGGCCCGCCGAGCCGCGCACGAGCGCCGCGGCCGCAACGCCACCGGCCTGGACCGGCTGCGCCACCTGCTGACCATCCCGGCCGCCTGACCAGCACCACGCCCACCGGCCCCGAACCCCCGGCATCCCGCCCCGGGTTCGGGGCCGCCGCATGCCCCCGTGATGAGGGGGTTGCGGGGCTTGATCCCGCCCAGGGCAGTGTCGGTGCTGCCGGAAGGCGCTCCCGCACCCCCTCACCGAGCGGTTGAGCCCCCGGCCGGCCGGGCCGCCCCCACCCCCTGGGGCGGCCCGGCACCCCCTCCCCGCCACCGCCCGCGACTCCCGGAAGAGGCCCCTACCGTGCCCGAGCGCACCCTGTCCCTGCCCGGCAGCACCGACCAGTTCATACTCACCGACCGCCCCGCAACCACCCTCACCGACCGCTACCGGCCGCTGCCCGACGGCATGACCCTCCACCACGCCGCCGTGGTCCGCGCCCACCAGGTGAGCCCCGGCGACGTCGTCGTCGCCTACTTCACCGACGGCCCCGGCACCCGCTACGCCGAGCACGTCCTTGAGGCGTTCACCGCCCACCCCCGCCGCTTCGGCGCCTGCCCGGCCCAGTGCGAGGAGTGCGAGGACATCCACACCCACGGCGCCACCGCGGACCGCTACCTGTGCCTGGACGACGCCGACGACCGCGAGGACTGCGTCATCGTCTACCGCAACACCCCCGTCGCGTTCATCCCCGCCGCCACCGCCGCGTCCCTGCCGCCGCTGGACTCCGCCCCGCTGCTCCCCGACCTGTTCACCCTCGACGACGACGGCGAGTCGGGCCCCTACGAGGCCCTGCCCGTTCCCCGCGCCTTCGGCCCGTGGGACGCCATCAGCGTCACCCGCACCACGGCCGAGCAGATCGCCGCCGACCTGGCCACCAGCCACACCGGCCGCCACCTCACCTGCCAGTGGCTGCACGACGCGCTGCTCATCTCCTCCGACCCGCGCCTGCGCACCGAACCGGGCCGCCCCGGCCGCCTTATCCGCCCCGACGCCGACGGCCGGTACCGGATCGGCGGCCTGTGGCCGTGGCAGCACTGGAGCCCCGAAGAGGACGACCCCACCCACTGACCCGGCGCCCCCTCCGGCGCCGGGAACCTCCCCCCTTCATCGACCAGGAGCCCCACGTGAAGATCCGTCTCAGCACACCCGAGACCACGTTCACCGTGTCCGGCACGATCAGCCGCCCCCCGCTGCTCGCCACCACCCGGGACGGCACGCACCAGATGCGAGCCGAGGAGTTCGAGGCCGAACTCCGCGCCCACTTCCCGGCCGAGGACACCCAGCGCTGGGAAGTGGACACGCTCACGATCCGGGGACGCCGGGTCGACGACCGCCGCCGCACCCTCGACGTGTGGACGAGCCGCCGCTTCTACCACCCCGTCGAATTCACCGACGGCGTGCCCGACTGGGTCCAGGCCCTGGCCGAGAAGGTCCTCCCCGACCAGCCGCCGCCCCGCCTCCCGCGTCGCGTCTTCTCCCTTCCCGAGCCGCCCAAGTCCGCCCCCTGACCACCGGCCGCCCCCGCCGCGCCCCTGCGGCCGGCGGGGTTGCGGGCCTTGGCCGCCCGCTCGAGAACCTCCGCCTGCCGCACCGGCACGCCACGGCCCCGGAGCGGCGCGACCACCACGTGAACAAGGGAGACGCACCATGCCAGACACGCTCGACACCTTCTGGGCAGCGATCGCCGAACAGCTCCAGGAGCTGCGCACCGCCAAGAACGCGGACGACGTCCTGCGCATCCTGGCCACCGGCCACGGCCCCGACCGCGGATTCTTCGCAGGCTCCGGTGGAGACGAGACCGTCAGCGACGCCCTGCACACCGCGGGCTGGGAACAGGTCTGGGCGGAGTCCTCCATCTACTACACGATGCGCGCCCCCGACGGATCGATGATCACCTACATCGAGGGCGACATCCAGCGCGGCGACCGTCACGGCAACAACCCCGGCCAGACCGTCCACTGACCTCCCGCACCCCGCCCCGGCTACCGGCCCCGTCCTGCACCCCGCAGGCGGGGCCGCCTGCCGTGCCTCGGGCCCGCACTCCCGGCGCCAGCACGCTTGCGGGCCTTGCCCCCACTCCTGCGCATGGTCCCACCGCACCCCTCCACACGACGGAAGGACCCCACGACCATGCCCACCCCCACCGCCGGACGGTTCCTGCAGAACGCCCTCAGCCGCGCCGGTATCACCGCCCGCCCCGACGGCGACAGCGGCAGCGACTACATCGCCATCCCGGTCGGCGACCACGGCATCATCAGGATCGGTGGCGTCATCGGCCGGGCCAAGGAGAACGAGATCCACTACCGCCCGAGCGAGCACCAGGGCTGGGGAGCCGTCTACTACCCCGACACCAAGAACGACGACGGCAACTTCACCGAGTTCTACCAGTCCACCAGCCCCGACCTCGCCCAGGACACCGCCCACGTCGTCAAAGCCGTCCAGAACATCATCGCCGGACGCTGACACCCCGCACCCCCGTACGCACGAGGACCACCCCGACTCACCGGGGTGGGCCTTCGCGTTCACCGCCCCTGCCGCAACCGGCTACGCGGTCCCCTCCGCGACCGCCATTCCCTGACGCACCCTGCGGGCCCCGCAGGCAGGCCACCCGGCCCCGGGTCCGGCATCCGGGTTGCCGCTCTAGCCGGCCGGGCCGCGACAGTGCCGCCACCGGCCGCCGCACCCCACGCCCCTCAAGGCGATCTGGTGCGGCCCCCGGCATCCCCCTTTTCCGAGCCCGAGAGGCAGCCCGGCATGTTCCTGCACCTGACGACCGTCCTCAACCTCGACCAGGACCCGATAGCCACCGTCGACGCCCAGTTCGTCGGCGGCGCCTTCGCCAACACCTCCATGGTCGTCGCCACCGACCCCGACCGCACCGGCAGCCAGGTCGCCCTCCACTCCTACGGGCCGTTCGCCACCGACAACGACGCCCGCGCCTGGGCCGTCGCCCACCTCACCCCCTACAGCAGCTGGACCGTCGCCCCCCTCGCCACCCCCTACACCAACGCCGAGGGCAACGCGGAACGCCGCAAGCCGATCACCCACTCCACGACCGCGCGCCCCGCCCGCGCGAACACCATCGCCGCCTACCTCAAGCCGCACCAGCTCACCCGCCTGCGCTACGGGACCCGCCCCGACACCCCCCGCCAGGGCTTCACCGCCCGCGAGTTCGACCACCCCCACCTCGGCCCCGTCGTCGAGCTCACCGCGCTCGGCCCCGACGCCTACCAGCGCGAGAGCGACCACCGCCTCATGCGCACCGTGCTGCGCCACGAGCACGTCCGCTACGAGGTCACCGACCATCACACCCACCTTCTGGTGCGGCGCCTGTCCGACGCCGAACTCCACGCGGCCGCCGACCGGGCCGCCGCCCGCGTCGCCCCTCACCTGGCCCCCCTCACCTCCGGCGCCACCGAACCGACGGCCGCCGAGGAGGCCGCGCACACCCTGTTCGACGCCGTCCTGAGGGCCGCGCGCGAGGTGGCCTCCGACCATCCCGACGACGCCGACCTCATGCACGAGATCCAGGACATGGACGCCCCCGATGCCCTGGCCGCCCTCCAGAACGCGTCCCTGCCCTCGGACATGATCGGCCCCATCGCGGACGCCCTCGTCCTCCTCGCCCCGCACACCTACAGCCCGGCGCGCTGACCGCACGCCCCGGCCGCCTTGCGGCCGTTGGCCCCGCCCCGGCCACGGTCAGCACACCGGCCGGGGGGAGCGGTGACCACCAACCCGCCCCCCGGCCGCCCCACCCGCCTCAGACAAGGACCCCGACCGCGATGCTCGCCCACCTGCTCCGCACCGCCCGCGCCCGGCTGTTCCCCCCGTACAAGTCCGCAACGTTCTCCTGCAGCCGGTGCGGACTCCGCGTCCACATCAGCGGCGACCCCGACTGCGTCCGCAAGATCCTCGACATCGCCGCAAGCCACCCCCGCCCCTGCAAGCCGAAGCCCAAGACGCTGTAACCCTCACCCGGCCCCCGGCGCGCACCCTCCGCGCGCCGGGGGCCACTGCCGCTCACCGACCCCGCCCACGGTTGCGGCCCTTGCCCCGCGCCCGGCCACCGTACGAAGCGCCGGCCCGGGGGAGCGGTGACCACCCCGCCCCCGGGCTCTCCGCCCACCCGCCAAGTGGCACCAGTTCAGGAGGCTCTGTGACCCACAACCCGCTGCGCCGCCCCGTCAACGTCGGCGAGCTCCTGCGCGCCGCCGACGAACGACCCGCCCCCGGGCACCTCGTCCAGGTCATCACCGAGTGGTCCGAGTCCTGTGCCTGCGGCGGCAACTTCCTCGGCCACGAAGAGGAACCCTGCCGCCCGGACTGCACCGGCTACTACCCCGTGGCCGGATGGAGCTACGTGGCGGGAGCCAGCAAGCCCGGCGACAGCGGCCCCACCATGGCAGACCCCTCCTACGCCTGACCCCACCCCCTCGGCCGGCTTGCGTCCGTTGGCGCCTACCCGGCCACGGTCCCCACACCGGCCGGGGGAGCGGTGACCACCAACCCGCCCCCGCCCGCCCCGGACAAGGACCCCGACCGCGATGCGCAAGCGCCGCCGACCCCACGCCCCACGCCCGCCCCTGGCCCCGTCCGCGCACCGGGCCGGCCACGGCCCGCGCCTGCTGCACGCCCAGACCCGGAAGACACCGCCCATGACCACCGTTCAGCACGACCCGGACCGCCTGCTCCCCAGCAGCGCGGACGAACTCATCCGCAGGCAGACGGGCCTCGACCTGCCCGCGCTCCTGGACAGCACACATCCCCTGGCCCGGCCGCTGCGCCTGATCCGCATGCAACTGGTGCTCGTCGAGCGAAACCTGAGGGAAATCAGCGACACGACGGCCCGGAGCATCGCGGTACGCCGCGAACTCCTCGACGCGGGGCACCTGGCCATCAGCCCTGTCTGGGCACCTCCGGCAAGCGCCCTCGACCAGTGCCTCGGAGAACGTGCCGGGATCATCAACTCCCTGAACACCCTCCTTGACTGCTGGCAGGAGGACGTGGCCGACGCGCCGCAGACGGAGCCCGAGCTGACCCCCGAAGAGACCGGGGAACGCGAAAACTCCTTGCTCTACTGGCTCGGCCCCCGCACCGACACGGCTCCCCGCGCCCAGGAAGACAACCAGTGACGCCCTTCGCGCCCCGCACACCTACGGCCCGGCGCACTGACCGCGCGCCCCGTTGAACCCCCGCCCCAGAGAGCAGCGCAGCATGAACGACTTCACCGCCCGAACCATCCCCGCCTTCCCCGACCACAACTCCGGCGTCCGACTGGTCGACGCCACCACCGGCAAGGAGATCACGCCCGGCCAGACGATCCCCGAGCCCTACGGCCACGGCCACATCACCTACCTCGGCCCGACCGTCCACACCCGCGAGGGAGACGCGACACCCCGGCCGGGCCGCGTCGCCGTCGTCCGCTACACCAACCCCGCCACCGACTGGGCGTTCCTGCCCGCCGAACTGAACGCCCGCTACGAGGACACCGACGCCGCCACCCCCTGCCCCTTCAAGAGCCACAACCCCGACGACGAAGGGGACGACGGCGACGAGCAGCCGGAGCTGCGCCCCGAGGAGGCCCGGGAACGGGCACTCGAAGGGCTGCCCGCCAACTGGCAGCGCGCCGCCCGCCGCGTGATCGACTAAACCCCCGGGCCAGGCTGTCACCACTCCAGCAGCCCACCACTCACGCATCGCCCCGGCCCCGCGCACCTGGACCTCACGTCCCCAGGCACGGGGCCGGCCGCGTGCCCACACCCCGGCCGCGCCTTGCCCGCGTAACCCCCCGCCGCCCCACCGTCACTCCCGTCAACCAGCCGCGCCCCGATGGGAGTACCGCCGTGACCCGCCCCCGCACCGCCCCCGCCATGACCACCTTCACCACCGCCCTGGGCAACGTCACCATCGACCTCACCCCCGGCAGCTGGACACGCACCTCCCACCGGCCCTCCACCGGCCAGCACTTCGAGGTCCCCATGAGCCACGAACACCTGCCCGCCGACATCAACAGGTTCGCCAGCAACGGCGTGTGGGACTCCATCGAAGGATCACCCTGCGGCCGCACCATCACCCTGACCCGGACCGACACCGCCGACACCGAAATGACCCTGACGTTCTCTCGGGACTGAACACCACCGCACCGTTGCCCAGCGCCCCCGGCCCCGCACCCACCGCGTGCGGGGCCGCTCCCGTACCCGGCCGACCACGCCGCGCCTTGCCCGCCTAACCCCCCGCCGCCCCACCGTCACTCCCGTCAACCAGCCGCACCCGATGGGAGTACCGCCGTGACGACCGC
The DNA here is from genome assembly GCF_040629815.1 of Streptomyces sp. NPDC005878. Lineage (NCBI taxonomy): Bacteria > Bacillati > Actinomycetota > Actinomycetes > Kitasatosporales > Streptomycetaceae > Streptomyces > Streptomyces sp. NPDC005878. Next base: position 55,371 of record NZ_JBEXWK010000037.1, on the reverse strand, counting down.
CGTGACCCGCCCCCTGACCGTCACCGCCCGCATCGCCGACGCCGACGCCGTCGGCAGCGCCCCGGCCCCGGCCGTGTACACCGCCACCGTCTACATGAACACCCACGACGACAACTTCGACGGCTACGAGCCGCACCACCCGCTCGCCGCCGCCACCCGCCGCGACGACAGCGCCCTGCGCCTGGTCTTCCGCGCCAGCGACCGCATCCGCAGCTACGAGGACGCCGCCGACGCCGCCTTCGAGGTCGGCAACGACCAGGGCGCGGACGACAACGGCCAGACCTGGCCCGGCAACATCCGCTCCGTCTCCGTCGGCGACGTCATCAAGATCACCGGCCCCGATGCCCGCACCGTTCACCTGAGCGTCGACTCCTACGGCTTCTCGCCCGTCCCCGAGCCCACCACCCTGGTCGCCCTCACCGACCCGCGCGTCACCCACCGCGACTGACCAGCTCGCCCCTCACGGCCCCGTGCCCGGACACCCGTCCCGGCACGGGGCCGCCCCGCATTCCGCCGGGCTTGCCCCTCTAAGCCCCGCCGTCCCGACCGTGTCGCCCGCCGACCGCCCGGCCACACCGGCCCGCGCGCCCGGCAGCACCCACCACCGACACCCCGGGACCAACTCATGACGACCGACCCCATCCCCTCCGGCCACATCAAGGACGTCGAGGCGCTCCTCGCCCTCGACCCCGGCGACCGCCCCCAGTGGTTCCGCGACCTGACCGCCGAGCTGACCGGCGACGCCCCCGCCGCCCTGGGCGACCGGGCCGAGACACGGCGACTGCTCGCCCTGCCCGCCGACCAGCGCCCCGACTGGCTGAACGAGTTCCTCGGCAACATGACCGTGCCGCCGCTCCCCGACACCAGCACCGACCCTCTGCTGGACGTCGTCATGGCCAACACCGCCTACGGGCAGAAGAACTGCACGCTCGTCTTCCCGCTCGCCAAGGTCCTCGCCGCCGCCGAGCACGCAGCCGCGGCCGACAAGCACAAGCTCGGCTACGCGGAAACCGAGGCCGCGCCCCGCCTGTGGTGGGTCAAGGACGACGGCACCTACCTCATGAGCAACGGACAGGACCCCACCGACACCCGCGACGCAGACGGCCGCCTGCCCACCGTCGTCCACGCCGACGGCTGGGGGCCGGGCACCGACGCCCGCTCCGTCCTCGGCGGTGACGACTTCCGCGAATCCATCGACCTGACCACCCCTGTCTTCGAGGACGGCACCACCCTGCTCGGCATGCTCCGCGAAGCCGCCGCCGACGGCGCCACCCGCTTCGTGCTGAAGGCCACCTTCGACGACACGTACATGGACCTGACCTACATCACCGAGTAACCGAGCAACCCCACGGCCCCGTGCCCGGACACCTGTCCCGGCACGGGGCCGCCCGCGTACCCCACCCCCTCCACGCCCCGCGGTGTCGGGACACCCCCGGCCCGCGTCCCGCACCGGGCCGAAGCCGCCCCCGCCGCCTTGTCGCCCTAACGCCCACGCCCCCGACCGTGTGCTCCGCCGCGCCCCGCGCCGGCACGTCCACCCAGCACCACACCCACGAGGGGCCCCATGACCACCCACACCCAGCACGCTCCGACCGCCACCGGCCCGGCCGACCAAGCCCCCGGCATCACGTACGCACTCCTCGTCCCCGGCCTGATCACCGTCTACGTCAACGCCCCCACAGAGGCCGCGGCCCGGCACGAACTGGCGCTGGAGGGCTCAGAGACCATCGAGCTCCACGAACCCGCACCTGACGGTCGGCCGCCTGACCATCACCGGCCTCGACCTGGTCCCGGCCGCCGCGAAGCTCGACAAGATCGACGACACCCTCATCGACGACCCGCTCCCCGACGCCGACTTCCACATCTCCGACATCGCCCGCGTCGCCGCCCGCATCCTCAACGAGCCCGACAGCACCAACTGGAACGCGTCCGCCGGAACGTACGCGGTCGTCGGCTACCTGGAGAACAAGACCCGCCACACCGGCATCTACACCCTGTCCGTGGTCGAGGGCACCCTCCAGCTCCAGCACGAGCGATGGGCCGACCCGTGCGCCGAGTTCGACGGTGACGACCTGCCCACCCTCGCCGAAGCTGTCGCCACCGCGATCCTGGACGACCTGTGCCGCAACGAGGACTGCGGCGAGTCCACCGGCGACGGCGAAGGCTACGACGGAGAGTGCGGCAGCTGCGCCGACCGCACCACCCGCACCGAAAACCTCGAACCCGAAGACGACTGACTCCACCCCACCTCGCCCCCGGCCCCCGCACCAGGAGGCCGGGGGCCGGTCCCTTGCCGCGCTAACTCCCCGCCACCCCACCGTCGGACCCGACGCGCCCGCCCCGGCCTCCGCGCCGCCGGCGACCCCGCGCGCCCTTCCACACCGACCGATGCCAGGGACCCGACATGACCAACCCCACCGCCCCCACCACCCCCGAGGACTTCGACGCCTTGCTCCGCGACGTCCTCGGTGAGAACTACCAGCCCCCCGCCCGACAGGACTGCACGCTCGCCTTCCCGCTCGACAAGGTCCGCTCCATCGCCGAGCTCGCCGTCGCCGCCCGCGAGCACGCGCTCGGCCCCGGCGACCCCGACGCCCGCCCCCGCCTGTGGTGGATCAAGGGCGACGGCACCTTCCTCATGAGCAACGGCATCGACAACACCCCCAACACCCGCGACGCCGACGGCCAGTGGCACCACATCGTCTACGCCGACAACTGGGGACCGGACACCGACCCCTCCACCGTCCTCGGCAGCGAAGACCTCCACGAAACCCTCGACCTGACCCAGCCGCTCCCCGACGGCCAGATCCTGATCGACCTGCTCCGCACCGCCCCCGACCACGCCACCCGCTTCCTCCTCCACATCACCCACGACGACGAGGGCATGGCTCTCACCATGACCACCAAGTAACCCCACCCCCTCGCGGCCCCGCGCCCGGACACCCGTCCCGGCACGGGGCCGCTGCCGTGTTTCCCGTCCCGCGCTCCCACCACCCCAACCCGCATCCCGCCCCCCGGCACCCGCACGCCCTGCACGCCCCGCACGCTCCCCGGCCCGCCTACCGTCCCAAGCGAACCCGCAGGCCCAGGCCACAACCAGAAGGGGGGAGCGCCGTGAAGCACGAGACCACCATCAACGAACTCGCCGCGTATGCAGGTCTCTTCAGCACCGTCGACCACATCACGGTCCCCGAGACCAACCCGGACACCGACATCACCGAGGAGGTCACCCTCCCCCCGCCGCTCATCCGCCGCACCCAGCGCCGCGACGACACCATCTGGTGGATCCTCACCCCGCCCGGCATCCACGAACGCATCATCGTCGCCGACCAGGCCACCGTCACCGTCTACCTCAAGGACGTCGACCCCGGACGCTTCACCGGCCACGTCCCCCCGCCCCAGGCCGCGCCCCAGCAGCCCGCCGCACCGGCCGCCTGGCCCCAGCAGCAGACCGCCGCCTACCCGCCTCAGCAGCAGGCGTCCGCCCCGCAGGCCGCCGCCCCGCAGCGGTCCGCCGCACCCTGGTCGAACCAGCAGAGCTGACCCCCCGGACCCCCCGGCCCCGGCCACCGCCCCGCGCGGCAGCCGGGGCCACTCCATGCCCCCGGCACTCCACCGTCACCGCGACGACTCCGGCCACCCCGGCCGCGCCCCGCCCCCACCCGCTGCCCCCGAAGGCCCCGCCGGCGTACCGGCCGAGGGAACACCCGGGGGAGCGGACCGGACCGGAGCGGCCGCAGGCGCCGGGGAATCAGCCGGAGCCGTCACCGGGGGAGCGGTGACCGGCGCCGCGCCCGCCCCGCGCGACACCGCGTCCGCCTGCCCCGACCCGCGCCCACCATCGAGCTGCCGCTCCCCGCCCGGCCCGCCCGCCGTCTCCTGCTGCGGTGCCACCGTCTTCCCCGCGGCCGCCGCCTTCCCCGGGGCGTCCGCCTTCCCCTTCTCCGGTGCTGCGCCCTCCGCGGCCAGACTCTCGCGCCCCAGCCGCCGCAGCTCCTTGACCCGCTCGACCCCCACACCCAACCGCTGCCCGCACCCGGCCACCGTCTCCCCGGCCTCCCCCATCGCCAGCACGACCCGCGCCGCCGCCTTCGCCGCGTCGATGCGCACCTGGCCGCGCTCCCGCACCCGCGCGATCTCCTCCTCCACCTCAGCGATCGCCGCCGCTTCGTCCTGAACCGCCAGCTCGAAGTCGGCCGCCAGCTCGTCGAACGCCGCCTCCTGGCGCAGTCGCTGGGCCTCCGCCTCCTCCGCCTCCCGCCGCCGCTCGGCCATCCGCTCCGCGGCCCGCGCCAGCGCCGCCTTCCGGCGCGCCAGCGTCGCGCTGTTCTTCCCCTTGCCCTTGGTCCGGCTCGACGCCATCACAGCCACCTCCCGGCATCTCGCGCCCACCCCTGTGGCAGGCGCCCGGTCAGTCTCAGCCGCCCGCACCCCCGCCAGGGCGGCCAAGGCACCCGCGTCCCAGGCCGTAGCACGCCCGTCGCTGCGCCCGGTCCCGCTCACGGGACGACGACCGGGCGGCCGGGGGAGAGGACCCGGGCAAGGGGTGGCTCGTGGGGAGGGGTGGTGCCGGAACCCGGTGTGTCGATGGGTGCCGGTGGTGTGTGGAGGCCAGGGGTGCCGGTCGGTGGTCGGGGTTGGTGAGGGCGTGGCTGTGTGGTCGCCGGCCGGTGACGGGTCGGTCCCCGTACACCTCTGGCACTTTTGACGCCTGCCCGTGCTCGAAGGGCGTTTTCCCTTCCGGCGGGACGCGTTCGAAGGTCGTTTTTCGGGCCCTGGAAGGATCGGGTCCCCGGGCCGGTCTTCGCCCGCACCGGCCCTGTACGCGGTGATCTTCTGGCGTCGTGGGGATGACAGCGAACGCGTTCACCGCGGGGCGGGAGCGCTACTACCGGCGCAACATCGCCCGCGGCGACGGCGCCCCTGGCGCCGAGCTGACGGTGTCCTCCAGCGTGCCCGGGGTGCCCCCCGGGGTGTGGCACGGGCAAGGAGCCCGCGCTCTTGGACTGTCCGGGCTCGTGACCGACGCGCAGATGCGGGCCCTGTTCGGACTTGGCATGCACCCTGACGCCGAGGAGATCGCCGCCCGCGAACTGGCCGCCGGGGCCTCACGCAAGCAGGCCATGAAGGCCGCCAAACTCGGGCCGGCCGTACCGAGCCTGGCCGAACTCTCCCCGCTCGACCAGGAGATCGAGCAGGTCCTGGAGCACGTCAGCCAGCGGCTGTGCCGCCCGCTGACGAAGGCCGAGACGCGAGACGTGCGGATGCGGTGTGCGGCGCGCGCCTTCGAGGCCGAGTACCACCGCACCCCCGCGGACGGCGCCGAGCTCGGCCGGTACCTGGCCGCCCGCAGCGGCCCGCAGCGTCGCGCCGTGACCGGATACGACCTGTGCTTCTCCAATGAGGAACTCTCACTGCTGTTCGCGCTCGGCGGCCCCGAGGTGCGCCGCATCGTCCTCGAGGTCCTGGCCCAGGCCCGCTCCGAAGCCCTGGCCTGGATCGAGCACAACGCCCTCGCGGTGCGCACCGGCCCGGGCGGCGTAGCCCAGCAGCGGGCCGAACCCGGGCTGCTGGCCGCGATCCATCTGCACTACGAATCCCGCGCGGGCGACCCGATGCTGCACGAACACGCGGTCATATCTCCGCGCGTGAAAGGCCCCGACGGGCGCTGGCGCAACCTGGACTCCCGGCTCCTGCTGCGCGACGTCGTCGTCGCCAGCGAGCTGTTCAACCAGCGTGCCCTCGAACTCGCCTGTGCCCGGCTGGGTCTTGCCGCCGAGGAAGTCGAGGTCACCCCCGGCCAGCGGCCGGTGATGCAGATCGTCGGCATCGACCGTCGGCTGCGCGCCGCGTTCGCGCAGCGCTCGACCGCGGTGCGCACCATGGCCGAGTCCCTCTTCGACGCCTACCGGCGCCGCCACGGCCGCCAGCCCGCACGGCCGGCCAGGACCCGGCTGCAGTGGCAGGCCACCGTGAAGACCCGCCCGCCCAAGAGGCAGGCCCGATCTCTGGACGACCTGCTCGCCGACTGGCGGCGCCGGGCGATCGCGGCCACCGACCGCACGGTCGTCGACAACCTGCTCGCCACCGCCCGCGCCGCCGCGGAGGACCGGCCCGCCCCGGCCGCGTTCGACCCCGCCGCGGCGGCCGAGGAAGTCCTGGCCGCGGTGACCGAGCGGCGTACGACGTTCCGCCGCCGCCACGTACTGGCCGAGGCACGCCGCTACCTGATGCGGACCCTGGGCGGCGCCACTGCCGCGCCGCAGGCAGCCGAGCAGATCACCGACCGGGTCCTCGCCCACGGCGACTGCCTGGACATCACCCCACCCGAGATCAACCCCCCACACCCCGACCTGCAACGCCCCGACGGCACCAGCATCTACCGGCCCATCGGCTCAGCTACCTACACCACCCACTCCCTGCTCGCCGCCGAGAACCGGCTGCTGGCCGCCGCCCGCACCAGCGTGATCCCGCCGGTCGGACGGGGCACCTTCAACCGCGTCGCCGCCCTGGGCCGCGGCCCGATGGACGCCGGACAGCGCGCGCTCGCCGCCTCCTTCGTCCTGTCCGAGCAGCTGCTGCTGGCAGGCCTCGGCCCGGCGGGCGCGGGAAAGACGACGGCGATGAAGCTGGTGGCCCGCGCCGTGGACGCGGCTGGCGGACGGCTGATCCCGCTCGCCCCGTCCTCCCGGGCGGCGAAAGTCCTCGGCAGCGACCTCGACCGGCGCGCCCACACCCTGCACTCCTGGCTGCACCAGCGCGGCCGCGCCGCCGACGGCAAGACGGTGGAGAAGGACTTCCAGCTACGCCCCGGCGACGTCGTCCTGGTCGACGAGGCTGGCATGGCCGGCACCCTCCTGCTCGACCGGATCCTCGCGGATGCGGCGGCCGCCGGGGCAGTGGTGCGCCTGCTCGGCGACCCGCACCAGCTCGCCGCCGTCGAGGCCGGCGGCGCCCTGCGGCTCATCTCCCGGGCCGGCGGCGCGATCGAACTCGACCAGCTGCACCGCTTCCGCGTACCCGGAGAGGCCGACGCCTCCCTGATCCTGCGCGACGGCGAGGAGCCCCGGGCGGTCTTCGACTGGTACCGCGACAAGGGGCGCATCGTCGCCGGAACCTACGAGTCGATGTGCGACATGGTCTTCAACGCCTGGGCCAAAGACCTGGCCAAGGGACTCACCTCGCTGATGACGGCCGCCGACACCGCGACGGTGACCGCGCTCAACCTGCGTGCCCAGGCCCATCACATCGCCGCCGGCACCGTCGACACCAGGTGGGCCGCCCCCTTGCGCGCCGGGCAGCGTGCGCACGTCGGCGACATCATCGTCACCCGCCTCAACCGCCGCCGCATGACCGTGCGCGGCGGACGGGACTTCGTGAAGAACGGCGACACCTGGACCGTCCAGAAAATCCTCCCGGACGGGGACGTGGTGGTCCGTCACACCCAGCACCGCGGCCGTATCCGCCTGCCCGCCGACTACCTGACCACCCAGTGCGAGCTCGGCTACGCCTCAACCATCCACCGCTCCCAGGGCATGACCGTGGATACCTCACACGCGATCGCCTCCGCCCGATCCAACCGCGAAGGCGTCTACGTCCAGCTGACCCGCGGCGCCCGCACCAACCGCCTCTACGTCGCGATCGAGGACGGCGACCGCCTCGACGACGTCCTCGCGGCGATCGCCGCCCGGCGCCGCGCCCAACTGTCGGCGACCGAGTCGATCGCCGCCCTGCAGCAGGAGATCGCCGCGCCCGGGCAGCTCTCGGCGGAGTTCGCCGACGTCGCCGAGCGCGCCACCACCGCCCGGCTGACCGGCCTGCTCGAGCACACCCTCGGCGCCGACCGGGCCGCGATGTTCATGGCCGCCGACGCCTACCCAGCCCTGATCCGCGCCCTTCACGACGCCGAGCGCGCCGGATTCGACCTGCCCCGCCTGCTGCGAAACACCGTGCCCCGGCGCGGCTTCGGCGACGCGGACGACCCCTCGGCGGTGCTGACCTGGCGGCTGCGCGAACGCCTCCAGGACGCCGTCGAAGCCCAACAAGAGGGCAACTCCCGCCCGCTGGCCGCGCTCACCCTGACCCAACTGCACACCCTCACCAAGCTCGCAGCCGCCCACCGGGCCGCCGCCCGCGAGGCGCTGCTGGCGGCCGACGCCGCCTTCACCAACCTGCCCGCACCCGTCACCACCCGTGGCGGCCACACCCACCCCGCCTGGGACCAGCGCCCCATGGGCGAGCTGACCCGCCGCGCGCTGGCCGCCGACATGGCCATGGCGCGCACCCAGATCCGCCACGCCCAGAAGAACAAGACCCCGCTGTCCGACACGGCCCGCCGCGTGATTGCCGACCTGACCCGCGAGTCGCAACTGCGCCGCGCTCTTAACTGGCGCGACGCCGCCCGTGAGGACTTCCAGCGCGAGCGGGCCACTTCCACCGCGGCCCCCGGCGCCACCTCGCTGGGCGCGATCCGCGGCACCCTGGCCACCCGGCGTACCGCCACGGCCGACCGCCAGCGCTCCGCGCGTGCCGCGCTGGCCCGCGCCGACGCCGTCTCCGACAAGATCTACGCCGAGCTCCGCTTCCGCGAACGCCTGCCCGACCACGCCCCGCACCGCCCCAACCACCGCGCGCAGATACCCGACTGGGTCGCCGACTCCCACGCCCTGGTCCACCCCGACACCCCCGAGCACTGGGCCACCCACCTCGCCGAGCGCCACCGCATCCTGGCCCGCTCGCTCGCCGACCGCGGTCACACCCTGGCCGCCGCCCCGCCCGCCTGGGCCCGCCCGCTCGGCAATCCGCCGCCCACTAGCGCCCCGCGCCGCCGCCACGCCTGGGCCACCACCGCAGCCCTCGTGGAACTGTGGCGCACCCGCCACGCCATCACCGGCGTGCCCGGTCTGGGCCCGCGCCCCGCCGACCCGAACGACGCGGCGGCCTGGGACGACCTGGACGCCCGGGTCCGCGCCCTGACCGGACGCCGCCGCCCGGTGCACCTCCCGCCGCCCGACGCACCCGCCTCCGTCATGATCGAAGCGGCCCTCAGCCACCTCGATGCGCCGCCGCCCGGCGGCCCGCTGCCCGACCACCCGGCCCTGCGCGACCCCCTCGGCATCGCCCCGCTGTCCTACGGCGCGCTCGATGCGCGCCTCGCCCGGCGCGCCCTGGCCGCCGTGCTCGCCGGCGAGCCCCTGCCCGAAGCCTGGATGGAGGAGATCACCGCCCCCGGCGAAGACGACGAGGACGAGCAGCGCACCTACACCAAGCTCCTGACCGCCATCGGCGACTACCGGCGCCGCCACCACCGCGCGGGCCCCGACGTGCTCGGCCCGCGCCCGGCGGGTCTGGACGGCGAGGAATGGGACCACCTCACCGACGCGATCGACCTGTACACCCACGCCCGCGTCGAGCGCCGCCTCGAGGAGATGCGGGCCCGCACCGCCGCCCAACGCGCCGCCCTGCTGCCGCCGACCTCACCGCTGCGCCAGCAGCCCCCGCCCGACACCAACCGGCCCGGACACCGGCCCCCGACCCGCTGACCCGTACCACCGGCACCCCTCGCATCCGAAGAATCGGCCCCCGGCGGGCCTCGTCTTCTCGACCGAAGGCAGACGGACATGGCACCTACAACCGGGCCCGGACGGATCCAGCTCGCGGGCCGCACCGTACAGCAGGCCTGGCTGCGCGAGCACTCCGTCCAGTCCGCTCCGCTGTTCGCCCGTGCCCGGGCCGAGGTCGGCCACGCCTGGTGCCTGTGCCGCCGGCCCGCCCTGCGCCTGGTGATCCGCTGCACCCGCGCGGGGCGCTACCACCTCGCGGGCTGGCCCGGCGAGGGCGAACAGCACGACTCCCACTGCCCCTTCCACAAACTCGGTCCCGGCCACTCCGGCCGCGACCGCTACAGCACGCAGGCCATCCGGGAGACCGACGACGGCGTGAGCATCCGGTTGGCCACGGCGCTCACCAGCCTCCTGGCCAAGCCCGAACACCACGACAGAGAGGCGCAAGAGACCGGCGACGAGTCAGGTGTGCGGCGATCCGTCGGCCTGCTCGGGCTGCTGCACTGGCTGTGGGAACAGGCCCGCCTCAACGTCTCGCACCCGCAGGATGGGCGCCGCACCTGGCGCACCTGCCACGATCGACTCCACCTACAACTGCGGGAAGTCACGCTGAACGGGCGAAGCATGGACGAGACGCTCTACGTCGTTCCGCCCTTCACTCCTGCGGCAGCCGACGCCAACGCTGCGGCCCTGGACGCCTTTCGCGCACGCCTGGGACGCCACGGCACGGCCGAACGGCGCGCCCTGATCCTCGGACAGGTCAAGGAGGTGGCGCTCACCCAGTACGGCGTTGCCTACCGCCTGGCCCACCAGCGCACCCCGCTCTACGCGCGCGCCGCCCTGCACGCGCGGGCCACCCGCTCCTACCGGCACGCTTTCGGCAAGGCGGCCGCCGAGCACGGCGCTACGCGGATCGCCCTGTTCGTCGTCGAGCGCAGCCCCAAGGGGCACCTCGTCGCCGTCGACCTGGCCGCGATGCTCACCACCGGCACCTACATCCCGGCCGACTCCTCCTACGAGGTGGTCATGGCCGACGCGCTCGCCGGCCGCCGCTCCTTCATCAAGCCCCTGCGGTACGACACCACGGACGCCGGCTGCCCGACTTCGTCCTCACCGACGTGACGCCCGCCGCCTACGTCGAGGTCTACGGCATCCACGGCCGGGAAGACTACGACCGTCGCAAGGCGGAGAAGAGGGCGTTCTACCAGCGACAGGAGGGTGAGCTCATCGAGTGGGATGTCGCTCAGCCTCTCCCCGATCTCACGCGCGACGGGCAGGGCGGTCGCGGATCGAGCACCCGACCCCGACCACTACACCAGTGAACGGGGGACGGACGATCTCAGGTCGGCTTGTCCGCCAATGGCGCGTCGACGAGCCAGCAACTGGCCGGCCGCCTCCTCCAGCGCGGGCGCCAAGAAGCCGTCGTCCTTCCACGTCGACCGCGCCGTCCGTACGACGTGCGCGGTGGCCTCGGCGAGACGCCGTCTCGGGTTCGTTGCCACCGGGACACTGCATCACAAGGCCCGTCCGGGTGCCACCAAGTTGCCCGACCCGGCGGTCCGCCTTCGCCCGGCGTGCTGGGGCGGCCGTGTGATGGGACACCGGTGAAGGTGGCCGACTCACCGCCTGAAACCCGCGCCGCACAGCGCCGGAAACCGGCTGCCCAACGCCCCGGCGGGTATCACATAGTGGAGCAACATCACCGTGCAACTCAGCAACCAGAACGGACGGCCGTGACGACCGCCTACAGCGAATCCTCTACCGAGCGCACCCCCGGACGGGCCTGGACGGTCCGCATCCTCGGCCACGGCAGCCGTGCCGCCTCGGTCACCTGCAGCACCGAGGCGTGCCGGATGCCGCCCCGCTCCGAGGACTTCACCGCGCTGCGCACCTTCGCCGCCGCGCACGCCAAGGCGCACGCGAAGGCCGCCACCGTCAACCCCAACGCCTACTGCCACTGCGGCTCCCAGCGATGCGGCGCCCACTCCGCCACCAAGACGGCCTGCGCAGGCCGGGTGGTGCTGATCCTGCGGCATGACCCGATCGTGCGCCGGGTGTGGAGCCTGGAGGAGGTCTGCGAGATGTGCGCCCCACTCATCCCGAACGCCACCATCGTGGCCCGCGCCGCACGCCCCGAGCGCACCGCCGCGCCCGCCGCGCAGGTGCCCACCCCCGCCCGGCCGGGCATCGCGGGCGGCTTCTCCTCGGCCCCCGGCGAGAGGGACGCGGCCCTCGTGCGGCGCCCGCGCCGCGCATCGCAGCGCCCCCGCCGGCGTTCCGGGCAGGGACGCTGACGAGCAAATGCCACCCCGTCCCGGCTACGCCGACACCTCCCCGGGCTTCGTCTACACAGGGTTCCGGTACGCCGACGGCCGGGACGCGGCGTTCAGCGCGAGCCTTCTGGAACAGATGGCCGGGGCCCTCGGGTAGTACGCCCGCGCCCGCGGCGCACGGCTGATCGGGCAGCCGCAGTTCGACTTCCCCGCTCAGCGCCCTATCCAGCGCGAGGTACGCCGCGCGCTGTTCGCCCTCGAGCGTCGCCCGTGGCGCTGGCCCGGCCTCACCCTGGTGCGGATCTGGCAGGACACCGAACCCGCCGACCGTGGCTAACTCCAGGCCGTCGGGCGGCCCTGGCGGAACCGGACCACCGCCCGGTCCCACACCGCATCCTCCGCCACCACGGCGGCACGGCGCGGGGTGGCCGATCGGCGCCCGGTGCGGTCGGCCGGATCCACGTCCGGTGCAGCAAGAGCCTGCGTCACCATCTCCCGCTCGGCCCGCGGCCCGGCTGCGGGAAGTCCCAGAAGAACAGCGGTGGCCTGCCTGATCAGAATCCCGGCGTCGTCCAGCAAGGTGTGCGCTCGTCCGTAAGCATGCAGATCGATCCGTCCGAATGCCCCAGTCACCTCCGGCAGCTTGGTGACCAACTGGAAGACCCCAGGTCGTCGATCAACCGGTACGCCCGCTGGGGATCGCGCTCGGCGAGCTCGCGCAGGGCCGCCAGCAGGGGAGTGGCAGCGGACGCATCGTGTACGGGGGGAGACAGAAGGGCAGTCACGCCTGCGTCCAACGACCGCACGCAGTCCGGGCAACGCCCCCGGCCGGGCGCCTTCGACCGGGCCGCCCCGCCCGCTCCTTTCCCGGGCCCCGTCCCGCCCCACGGGACGCGCTTGCGGTTGGTTCCTTTCCGATTCCCGCAGGGCGGACCTGTTGCGGCGGCCTGGCCGGTGGAGATCATCGGCACGGGCAAGCTGCCGCCAGCCGCCGTCCACGGGCCGCGCGGCACCCCACCGCCGAGCAGAAGGTCCCCTCGATGAGCGAGCAGCCCACTCCCCTCCCCGACGACTTCCGTGCCTGGTTGGCCGAGCGAGGCCCGGACGCGTACGCCCTGGTGTGGGTAGCGGAGGGCAGTGAGCCGGCCGGCTTCGAGAGCACCGAGGCGCCCCGGGTGGGGGAGAGCGGGATCGCCCGTGCAGGCGCCGACCTCACCCGCATCGCGCTGCAGGACGTCACCCACGGACGGGCCGAGACCCTGCGCCGCTGGCTTCAACTGGACGACGGAGTACGGCACCTGGCCATCCTCACGACCGAGTCCGGCGTCCTGCGCGAGCACACCCCCGGCGAACTCGCCGCCGAGCTGATGCACGATCCGGCCAGCGACGAGGCCCGGCTCACCGAGCAACTGGCCAGCTGGTTCTACCGCAGAAACGCCGAGGCGCAGCAGGGACTCGAACTCGGGTGGATCGCTGCGGCCGCCGCCTGGACCTGTCACATGCGCGCCCTGGCCAGCTATCCACCGCCCTCCGTACTCACCCCGAGCCTGGAGCGTGCCGGCGAACTGGACGAGCCCACCGCCGACCTGGTGGTCTCAACCGGGCTGAGGATTGTCGATCTCCTGGACCGGCTGGAGCGCGTCTACCGCACCCGCATCGAGCTGATCGAGGACTGGCACGCGGTCGAGTCCCTGGCCGCCGACGTCCCGGCTCTCGCCCCCATGGCCGACTGGCTGCTCGACCAGATCGCCCTGCGCGACGCGCCCGCCCAGCAGCTGCGGGCCGTCCTCGAGCCGGACCTCACCGACTACCTGCGCGACCGGCGAGCCGACGGCGCCCTGCTGCGCGCCGCCCCGGTCCTCGATGCGCCGCGCGCCGCACACCTGGCCCAGGCCCGCGAGACCGTCCGCGCCTACACAGCCGCCGCGCACTCAGGGCGCGAGAGCGAGGCGCGGCAACTCCTCGACGCCTTCCCGATCCCCACCCGCGACCTGTCCACCAGCGGCCCGGCCGCCGCCTGGCGGGAGAACTCGGCCACCGCGGCCGCCGCCGTCGAGGACCTGGCCGCGCAGCGCGCCGCCACCGGAGCCGAGGACAGCACCGTCGCCGACCCGGAACTGCTGCACGCCGCGACCTCCTACCTGGCCGCCCGCGAGGGCCAACTGCACCTCATGCACGACGCGCTCGGCCGCCTGGCCTTCCCCGCCCCCGTGCCGCGTGATCTGCCCGAGGCGCTCGCGCCGGTCGCCGCCGCGCAGACCCAGCGCCGCGTCATCGAGGCTTTCGGCACCCTGGAGCGCGCGGCCGAGGCACTGAACGGCCAGATCAACTACCAGCTCCAGCAGCCCGTCCCCGCGCACCGCCGCGCCACCGCAGGCGCCGAGAGTGACCTGCTCAACCGCGCCCTCGGCGCCCTGCAGCAAACCCGGGCTGCCGGCGTCCCCTTCGATGAGGAGGACATCCGCGCCCGCCTGCAGGAGGCCATGGCCCGCTCTACTGCCCCGGCCGCCTCCGGCCCGGCGGCGGCCACCGGCCATGACGAGGCCCATGCACAGGCCCTGGCCGCCGGGCCCGCCTCCTCCGGGGTAAACCGGTGACCTGGATCCTGAGCACCGTCATCCGTCTGCTGCTGCGCGCGGCCGGGCCGCTCGTCCGGCGCGGTCTGCCGCATCTCGCCATGGCAGTGATGGCCACGCTCGTGTGCGGAGCCGCCCTCGTCGCCGGGTACGGACTCCTCGCTCTCGCCCTGTGGCTGGCGGCCGTGGCGTGCCGCTGGTCACTGTGCTGCTCGGACTGCTGGGAGCGGTACTCCACCTCGCCGCGCTCGTCGGCCTGATCTCGGTCGTCCTGCTGATGCCGCTGGTCATCGCGGCCGACGTCCTCGGCCGGTCGCCCGCCCGCGACGAGCACTCCACCAGCGCGTCGTAGCGGCCCGATGCGGCGGGGGTTGGCCGGATCCGGCACGGCTGTCAGTGCGACCCAGTACCGTACTGTCCACCGGATTCGTCACGGGCTGGAGGCTCGAAGTGCCGATCGACAACCAGGGCCGCGAGCCCAAGGAGAACAGCACCCCCGAGCCGGCGGCCCGCGTCGTTGCCAATCTCCGTGGCAGCCCCTACCTCACCCCCCGCTCCCGGGTGCGCGGCAAGACCACCACCTCGATCGAGGTGGCTCAGCTCATGGCGCAGCGTGCCGGCAACCGCGTCCTTCTCATGGACCTCGACCCGGCGCCCTCCGCCACCAAGGACGACGTCCAGCAAGGTCTGGGTGAGCTCGGGCAGAGCTACGACCCGGTAATCCTCGACTACCCCGGCGCTCCTGGCGTCCCGGTGAGCCCGGAAGTGTGGGAAGAGGCCCGGCGCACCCTGGGCCTCGACGCCGACGAACGTCCCACCGCGTAGACCTTCCTCCGCCGGATCTCAGGCGCCATCGTTCCGGGAGGCGTCTTGCGTCCGGGCCGGGGCGTTGCTGCCTTCGATCGTCTCGGCGAGCTTCGCCGCCGTCTCCTCCAACCGCTCGAACACCAACTGCCGGCGCACCCGCCGAACGACCTCGCGGGCCATGCTCGGAACATCCACTCCGAACGTGCCGCCGGGCAGGTGCTGCTCGATGGCACGCTCCACGACTGCGGTCAGCCGGTCGCGCCCTTGCCTCCCCGTCATGCGACCAGACGCTCCCTGCAGAGACCTGCCTGGCGAGCCCGGAACAGCGCGGTGATGGTGAAGGCGTCGGTGATCTCGCCGGTCAGGGCCATCTTCTCGGCCTCGGCGAAGGGGACGGTGCGGGCACGGCGGATGCCCTCCCCGCGTTCGAGCTCACCGACGGTGTCGATCCGCGCTGCGTACAACTGGACTGCGTCCGCCAGGATTCCAGTGTCGGGATGTACCATTCCGAGGTCGATGAACTCGGTTGCCGGAGCGCCGATCTCCTCCTGCAACTCCTTGGCTGCGTTGTCGGCGTGCGCGAGTCCGGCGGTGGCGCCGCCCCGCGGGATCTCCCAGTGCCAGGCCCGCGTTGCGTGCCGGAAGTGCTCGATGAGGACGACGTCGCCGCCCAGCAGGGGCAGCACGGCCACCCCCGGCTCCACTTGCGGAGAGACCATGCGCAGGTAGCGGCCATGCCGGCCGTCCGGGAAGACGACCGGGTCCTGAAGCAGCATCCACCACTGGTCGCGGTAGATGACCTGTCCTTCGGTCATCGGCCAGTGCATGATGCTGATCGCGCCGTCCCCGGGCGGGGTGAGGAACCAGTCGGGGTGGGTGTCGCGCAGGTGCGCATACGCGGACTCGGGGGTGTGGTCCATCAGATCACCGACCTCGGCGGGAAGGGTGAGCAAGGAGCGGGGCAGCGGAACGGCGGGCGTCACGCGGCAACTCCCTGACGGGCAGCGGACAGATCGGCGGCGAGCTCGTCGACGGCGGTGTACGTCATGGGCCCGGCGGTGACGATCCGCGCCCGATCCCCGCTGTAGTGCAGGCGCCACTTGTCGACCACCCACCTGGCTGGCCGCTCGAAGGTGACCGTCAACGAGCCGGGGAAGCGTTCCGGCGCCACCCTTGCGGCCTCGAACGTGGCGAGCGCGTAGGCGGCGACCTCCTGGCTCCGGGCCACCATGGCGGCCACTCCGGCCCGGCCCAGGGAGCGCAGCCGCGTCCACAACAGCAGCGCACTGAGCCCGCTGCGGGCGCCGACCAGCAGGCGGTCGGGCACCGTGATCGGCAGGTTCGTGGGCGGGTCCTGCACGCGCCGCACCAGCGAGATGCCCGCCGGGACGGGCAGTCCCAGAAGGGGGTGCCCGGACAGGGTGATGGAGTGCGCGCCGTGCGCAAGCGACCACGACGCCACCAGGTCGCTGTGCGCGGCCGCCAGTCCGCCCGCGCTCGCATCGACGTGGATGTGCACCGGCCCGAACGCGGCAACCGTGGCGCGCAGTTCGGCCACGTCGTCGATGGCGCCGTGCAAGGGAGTGCCGCAGGTGGCCACCACCAGCGCCCCCGCCCCGCGCCGCATCCGGACCTGCAGCCGCAGATCATCGGGATCCATCGTTCCGTCGCCCAGCGCCCGGATGCGCACCGTGTTCATCCCCAGCAGCTCGCTGGCCCGCACGACGTCGTAGTGGGCCTGCTCGCTGACGTACACCGACGGCTCCGGAAGCCCGCGGCGCGCCAGGACCAGACCGTGCAGGAGTGCCTCGCGCGGCGAGGCCGCCACATAGCCGTGCGCCTCGTCGGGGGAGGCCCCGGCGAGCGCGGCGAAGTAGTTGAGCACCGCCTTCTCGTACGCTCGGACGCCGTCGTCGAAGCGGCTGTCGTCGTACGGGCCGCCCTGCTGGTGGTCAAACAGGCCGAGCAGCGGGGCGAGTTCGACCATCACCTGTTCCAGGTGGTCCGGGAGGCCCAGGAACGGCCGGTCGCCCGGAGCAAGGGCGCGCTGCAGCTGATGCAGTGCGCGGGTGTCCGCCTCGGGCGGGGACGGCTGGAAGCCGATGGCCAGGCCCTCGTCGGGCAGGGTCAAGGCGGTGCGGGGGCTCACGTCATCGGCTCCATACGGGTCGCTCGGGCTATGGGTGCCACTCCATCTACGCCCGCCCGCCGCCGCTGCGGGCCGCCCGGGCGTCGAGCACGCCGTGGGGCGGGAGGATGCGCCGCATAACCCGGTTGCGCCTCCCGCCCCACGGACTCGCCGGCCCCGAGCACTGCCGCCGCGCCGGTCGCCGGTCGCCGGGCGGCGGATTCCGCCTGCCGGGAGAGCAGGGCAAGTCGCGGAGCCAGCAGGTGGGACCGCAGCCGATGGTCGACGCCGTCACCACCGCTGGCCGCCAAGGATCGGTCACGTCCGGACCTGAGGGTGCGCACCCCTGCCGGGGCCGGGCGGGCCCGTGGGCAGTGCGGGCCGCCCGGCCCGTTTTCCTCCCACAACAAGGAGTTCCGCGTGATCGTTCGCCAGCGCGTCAAACGTGCCGTCGTGGCCGGTGCCCTGGGCCTGGCCGTCGCCTCGGGAGGCATCGCCACCGCCTCGACGGCGCAGGCCGCCGACACCGGGACCGACACGATCTCCTGCAAGGCCGTCAAGGTCCACAAGTCCTACTCCACCGGATCGACCACCGTCGGCATCGCCTACAAGGGCGACAAGATCACCTACAGCCAGTGGGTGTACCAGAAGTCCAAGAAGACGTGGTGGGTGCACGGCACGGTCACCCGCAAGTCGGACCACAAGAAGATCCGCGGCTACGTCGTCTACCAGTGCGCCAACCCGTACAACACCTGGCCCGCGCCCACCCCGCCGATCCCGAAGTAGCCGAGGGGCCCGAGCGGGCACCCCGACGCGGCCGGCTGTGCTCACCCGCGCAGCCGGCCGCACCGCTGCTCCCGCCCCGCGGACCAGCACGCCAAGTCGGCGTTGCAGGCCGTGGGAGCCGGGCGGCCGGCCCCGGCATCGGCCGCAACCAGGTGCGCAGCATCGATGCTGCAGGTCACCCCCGCGTCACGTTCTTCGAAAGGCTCCTTGATGATCCGCCGTATCGCGACCCGCGCCGCCGCAGTCCCCGCCGTCATGGCGGTCGCCGCCGCAGCAGCCCTGACCGTCACCACCGCCCCGTCCGCCTACGCCGTCGGCGAGAACAGCCAGTGCACCCACAACTGGGCCAACTTCGGTGCCACCGTGGGCAAGAACGCCTGGAACTTCCGCTCCGGCCCCTCCACGGGCTACAAGAGCCTCGGCTACCTGTACCGCGGCGACAAGCTCACCGTGATGTGCAGCAGGGGCAGTTGGGACTATGCCCAGATCACCAGCTCCAAGTCCGGGATCAGGAAGGGCACCAAGGGGTGGGTGCGCGACGACGGTCTGGTGAACCTGGCGGGCTGACGCTCCAGCCCGCACGTCGGGTTGTGTCCTCCTCGCCACCGGATCGCCTCAACGCTCTGCCGACCAGCGCATCACTGCAGCGCGCACGCAGAGCCCGGCCCATGAACCCCGCATCGGAGACCTCATGAAGACGCGCACCCGCGCCGCCACGACCCTGATCACCGCAGCCCTCGCCGTCGGGACCCTGGCGGCGAGTCCCGCCTCGGCGTACAGCGTGCACAACGTCCGCGACTACGACACCACCATCGAAGGCGGCACCGGAATCCGCTTCCACACCGCCCCGGGCTACAAGACGACGACCATAGGGCTGCTGGCCACCGGCGACAAGATCAGGGTGACCGCCACGAACCCCGGCGGGTTCGGGAACTGCACCTGGTACAAGGCCACGCTGAGGGCCAAATCGCGCAACGGCCTCCCGAAGGGCACCACGGGCTGGGTCAACTGGGCCTTCGTGCACAAGGACGTCCCCAAGGGCACCCAGGGCTGCTGACCTGCGGGATCCCGTAGACCCGCTCGGACTGCGCTGCGCGACGCCGTGACGGCGTCCAGCGGGAGCACGGCCCGGAGGTCCGCAGCACCTGCATCGAGGAGAAGACCGGGCCCATGTCGGCGAACGGCCGCCCCACCCGCCAAGCAGGAAAGCGAGAAAGACATGCATAGGCGCACTCGTGCCGCTCAGGCGGCGATGGGCGCCCTGGCCCTGGCCGTGGTGCTGACCGGCTGCAACGGAACGGACTCGCCACAGGGACACCCGAGCTCCGCCTCACGCACGGCGCAGGAGCAGACCACCTACCGTCTCGGCCAGGTCAGTCCGGTGCAGGAGAGCACCATGCAGGACTCGGCCGGCGCTACCTACACGGTCACCCCCACCAAGGTGGTGACCGGCACCGCGGCCGACATGAACAACTCCGGGCTGGAGAAGGACGCCACGGACGGGCCACAGGTCCCGGTGTACGTCTGGTCCACGCTCACCCACAAGAGCGGCAGGGCGATGCGGCTCGGCGACATGGACGACGACCTGATCGTCAAGACCAGCGGCGGCCAGCGCACCCGTGCCCTCATCGTCCTTCTGGGACAGGCGACGTGGCCCAACTGCCCGCCCTTCGACTCCGACAAGAAGCTCGCCGCGGGGCAGTCGGAACAGATCTGCAGCGCCTTCCTCATCCCCGCAGGGCAGAAGGCCACCGCCGTACAGCTCTTCCAGGGCTATTACCAGGACCCGCTGGAGTGGCCCGTCAAGAGCTGACCGGGCGTCCGCGAAGCCAACTCCCGAGGCAACCGCCCACAACGGCGAAGCCCCGAGCCGCGGCCGGGCCGCCGACGAAACCCGCCGGTTCCACAGCCGTGCTCCACGGCGTGCGTGCACGCAGTCCACACGAAGAGGAGTCTTTTGTGCCATCGACCGCCAGACAGCGCCTTACCACCCTGACCACCGCCGTCACCCTGCTCGTCGGCGCCGCGGCGATGGCCGCGCCGAACGCCTCAGCCGTCGGTTCGTCGGCCTGCCGCTACCACATCACCCGGAAAACCTCGACGATCACCACCAACGGGGTCAACATCCGCACTGGCCCCGGCACCGGCTACGCCTCAAAGGGCCTGCTCTACAAGGGCGACACGTTCGTCGCCACCTGCGGCGTACTCAAGGGCCCCGTCGAACACCGCCAGGCCTGGATGTACTCCAAGCTCCTCCACCGCTCCAAGAGCGGTCTCCCCGCCGGAACCTGGGGCTGGATCCGCGACGGATTCGCCGTGTCCCGCTGACGACCAGACACGCCGGCCGGCCACCCTCCAGCGCACGGGCAACTGCCGGCGGCGGAAGCCCGCGACAACCGCGCAACCATCACTGCGGCGGCATCCCCACCCGGGGGTGCCGCCACGTTCCGTGCCGGGCCGTACGGGCATACTGCGAGGCGGTGCTGACGTCCGGATCGCCTGGCGGAACCCCGCCCCGGGCAGTGCGCCTCCCCCTCCCGCCCGAGGGAACGAGGATGGGAAGCCCAGCCCAGCGCCGCGAGTACCGGGTGTCCTGTCGTGCATGAGGACACAGCACTGCGCCGGCCGGGCGGCCGGGCGTCTTCGAAGCCGTGAGTACTCCGGGAATGCAGCACTGCACTTCCTTGCCCGGGTGTGGCCCGGCCTGGCCGAGAAGGACACCGCAGCCACCGTCTACCAGGATCCGGACTGGCTGCTGGGATGGGCCCGGCACCTGCCGGCCTCCTGCGAGCCGCTGATTGTGGCGGCCATGGCCGACCAGCAGCCTGTCGCGGCTCTCGCCCTGGTTCGCGAGGTCGACCGCACCGGCCGCACGCGCATCACACCGCTGTCCTGGCCCGCGTGCGAACAGGTCCGGCCCGTCGGCGAGAGTGAGGAAGCGGTGAGCGTTCTCGTCCGACGCCTGCCCGCTCTCGCCGACGACGTGCTGGTCGCCGACCTGGCGGCAGACTGCCTCCTGGCCGAGCAGGCATACCGACGATGGGGCCAGCCACGCACACAGACCCTCTACGCCACGGTGGCGCTGCCGGTGGACCTGGCCGGCCTGTCCCGGTCGACGCGGCGGGATCACACACGCCGCCGGAGGGCCGTCGAGGCGCTGAGCGACCGCGTCGGATATCACCGCACCCGCACGGCGTCGGAACTCCTCGCCGCCTACGAGGTGCTGGAGAGACTGTTCCGCCTCCGTAACGCACCGCGGGCTTCAGCTGCCGGGACGGCCGACCTCGCGCTGCCCTGGAGGCAGGTCCTCGAGCACTGTGCTCCCCTCGCGTTCATCGCCACTCTGACCCTGGACGCCCGTCCGGTTGCCGCTCAGCTGTGCCTGCGGAGCGAGAACCGCGTCCACTCGGTGATCACCGCGATGGATCCCACGCAGCGCGACCTGGCGCCGGGGCACGCCCTGCTGCACAGACTGTGCGAGGACCTGACGGGTGAGGGATACACCACGCTCGACCTCGGCCGCACGACAGCTGAGGACGGCCAGCGCTCCTACAAGGCGGCCTACGGCGCGGTGTGGACCACCACCCACACCTACGCAGCCCCCCTGAGCGGCCGCTCCCTCGCGCGGCAGCTCGCCGGAGCGGCGGACCTGGAGACTGTGGGCCCGTGCTGATCGGCCGGGACTTAGCCCCTTGCCCGGCGCACCACCGGGAACAGCCGTGACGGCCGGCGGGTGCCGGGTGGCGGCACCCGGCCCGGGGATGCCGCCGCGTGCCGTACGGGCGCACCCGCGAGGCGGTGCTGACGGCGCGGCGACTTCCTGCCTGCTGACAGCCGACCGAACCCGTGGGCGAGGCGTCGACGCTGCTGCTTGCCGCGCTCGCCGCCCTGGCTGCGGACCCCGTGAGGCGGACCGGTGAGGGGGAATGCCGCACCAGATGCTGCGACTTGATGCCCGATGCCGACCGCTGCCGGGGAAGCGGCGTTGAAGCAGCCTCCGTGCCCTGTTGGGCTGTGCCACCAGCGGTTCATCCCCGTGCCGCTGCCCCGCCCGCACGGCGCGCGCCCTGACGAGCCCGCCGTGCGGGCGGCCCCGCGAGACAACTCGACTTCCCTTGCAGAGGCAGGCAGGCGATGGCCCACGCGCAGGTCCGTGACGTCCCCCGCACCACAAAGGCGCCGGCCCGCGCACCACAGCCGCCATCCCTGCCCGCACCGGCCGCAGCCCCGGAGCAACCGCGCACCGCGCCGACCTTCCGCGCCGTGCTGCGCCACCGATATTGCAGCCGCCTGCTGATCGCCTCGATCATCGGACGCCTGTCGCTGGGCATGGTGCCCGTCGCCCTGATCCTGGCGGCGCAGGCAGAGGGCCACTCCCTGGCGAGCGCCAGTCTGCTGGCCGCGCTCTACGGCATCGCCCCGGCACTCGGACTGCCGCTGCTCGGCAGGCTGGCCGACCTGCGCGGCCTGCTCCTGCCCTGCTACCTCGGCGCTGCCCTGGTCGCCGTCGCGCTCGGCACCCTGGCCGTGGCGGGCACCGCCCACCTGCCGCTTGCCGCCCTGTGCGTCGCCCTGGCCGGAGCCGGATGCCCGCCGCTGGAGGGCGGGCTCCGCTCACTGTGGCACGCAGTGCTGCCCGACGACGCCCACGTGCGCACCGCCTACACGCTGGACTCGTCCACCCAGGAGATCGTCTACGTCACCGGCCCCGCCCTGGCCATCGCGATGGCCACCTGGCTCTCCCCGGCCGCGGCCCTCGCCCTGGGGGCCGCCGTCACCGTGGCCGGCTCTCTCGCCTTCGCCACCGCCCCACCGGCCCGTGCCTGGCGGGCCGCGCCGCGCCGCCGCGAGCGGCTCGGCGTGCTGCGCCCGCCCGCCATGCGGCCTCTGCTGCTCTCCCTGGTCTTCCTCGGCGCCACGGTCGGCGCCCTCGACGTCGCCGGGATCGCGGTGGCCGAACGCCAGGATGCGTCCTGGCTGGCGGGCGCGCTGCCCGCCGCGTTCTCCGCCGCCGGACTGCTCGGCGGCGTCCTGTTCGCCCGCCTCCAGCCCACCACCGCCCCGCGGCCACGTCACCTGATGCTGCTCGGCGGCGCGTACGCGGCCTGCTGGCTCCCTTTGCTCGCCCCGCTGCCTGCCCCGGCGGTCCTCGCCCTGGCGCTGCTGCCGGGCGCCTTGTTCGTACCCCTGCTCACCGTGGCGTCCCTGACCGTCACCGCGCTCGCCCCACCGGGCACCTCGACCGAGGCGGTCGGCTGGATGTCCAGCGCCATGCGGCTCGGCCTGGCCGGAGGCACCGCCCTGGCCGGCCCGCTCAGCGGCCACTTCGCCGTCCCGCTGGTGGCCGCCGCCGGCTGCGCGCTCCTGCTCACGGCCCGCACCGCGCCCGCACCCGCACCCGCACCCGCCGCCACCCCGGTGTGAGACCACACCGCCCGCACACACCGGTCCCACCTCCCGGCACGCCGAATGCGATCGCCGCGCCAGCGCTTGGCACGCCCCGGCGGACCGCCCGTCACGGGCCCTGCCCGGCCCCCAGGCAGCGCGTCCCCACGGTGTAACGCCCGCCCAACTTTCCGGCGGGCAGGGGGCCACTCCCACCTCGCGGGACGGCATCAACGATCGCAGTCGTGGGCCCTGGTACATCCTGGCGGCCCGCCGGTCACGGGCCCCGGCTGGCCTGGAGGCTCCCTGGCACAACCGCCGATCAAGGGGAGACCGCTGTGCCGTTTCCGTCCGTCCTCCGCCGCACCGTTCCCGCCGTCGCGCTCGCCGCGACCGCCGCGCTCGCCGTGGGTGCGGCCCCGTCCGCGTTCGCCCAGACCCCGGCGGCTGCCTCGGCGCAGGCCCGCGCGGCCATGCCGTGCAAGCCGGGGGTCTACTACTACGTCTACCAGGCCAACGGCGTGAACTTCCGCACCGGCCCGGGTACCGGCTACGCCTCGCGTGGGCTGCTGTACAAGAACGACTGGGGCAAGAAGATCGCCACGAAGGGCAGCTGGATCAAGCTGCAGCTCGGCACGAAGTCGCGCAGCGGCCTGCCCAAGAACACCACCGGCTGGGTCGCCAAGAAGTACGTCTCCGACTGCGTCCCGATGCAGCTCGACTGACCGCCCGCCACCCCAACGGCCCGTGTCCCGCCCGCACCCGACTGCGGGCGGGACACGGGCCCTTGTGTTGCTAGCGCCCGCAGGCCGTGCCGTCGAGCGTCTCGGCCGCGCTGAGCGCCGCCAGGACCTGACGCTCGCCGTCCTCCTGCTCGAGCAGGCCGGCCGCCACCGCCTCGGCCAGCCAGGCCGCGTGCCCGAGCGCGACCGCCACGGCGTACCAGAGGTCGCCGCGGGCCGTTGCGCGGTCGCCGTGCCCCTCCCGCATCCACTGGTGGGCGGCCCGCAGCGCGGCGGCCACGTCCCCGCCGTGCGTGTCCAGGTCCTGGGTGGTCAGCGGACCGATCCAGGTGTCGAGGTGTGACCGCACCACCTGCAGGTAGGCCCGGTGGTCGGTCATCGTCCCGCAGCGCCCGCCCGGCTCCCGCCTCGTGTGCCGGCCCGGCCAGTGCCCGGCGAGCCACCGGTGGCTCGCACACACCTCCACCCGGTACTGCAGCGCACGCCCCTTCGTGCGGCTGCGGCCCTCGACCATGTGCGTGGCGGGCGCGGAGCAGGCGGTGAGCTGGCGCAGTACAGGCATCGGTTCGTCCCTTCGTTGCGGCATCGGCCCATCGAGCCTGGACGATCAAGAAGCCGCTGTCGGGTCCGCAGGAGCACACCGGGCGTGACGGGCGTCACGTCGGGCCGGGCGGCGGGCGGTCCGCCGGACGGACCGGGAGCGCGACGTAGGAGGGGATTTGTTCCGCATCCCAGACCGCCGGACCAACTCGTGTCCCACCCAAAGGAATTAGCGGATTTCATCCCGTTTTGCCCCTGGCGGTGGGGGGCCGCTCCTGTTGAGATCACCTCTGTCCAACCGACGCTTCACCGTCTTCTCCGAGGAGCCTTCGAGATGAACCAGCGCCCGTTCACGTCCCGTCCGCTGTCCGTCGTCCGCCCGCTGGCGTCCGCCCGGCCGCGCCTGGCCGCCCGCCCGGGCGAGGAGCTCGCCGAGCGCCCGTTCGCCGCGGTCACGGCGCGCCCGTAACCCCACGGCCGGCTATTCCCCGCCCAAGCGCCCGCCCGGGCCCCCGTTCATCCATCCGCCCGGGCGGGCGCTGCCGTATCCGGGCCCGCATCACCCCTCCCTGACCAAGGAGTCCACCCCCGTCATGCACGCACCTCTCGTCCGCGCGTCGATGCGCCTGGCCGCCACCGTCATCGCCGCCGCGGCGGTCGGCACCCTCGCCTGGTCACCTGCCTACGCGGCCCCGACGGGCGGCCACGACAAATTCGGACCGGGCTACGCGATCCCCGACAGCGACGGCCACGCCGCCAGCTCCCACATCGGCGCGTACGGGCCGCCCGGCATGAAGGTGTACGGCAACTACGAGACGTTCTGTGCTGATCCCGAACGCAAGGGCCCCGACGCGGCGGGCGGCTACAGCGACCCGAAGACCGTCGACCACTGGACCTCCTCGGTCACCGGCCGCCCCGTCCCCGACGCCCACCTCGCCTACGCCTCCTACATCGTGGGCAAGTACGGCCAGACCCGCAACGCGGCCCAAGCCGCCGCAGTCGACGCGGCCGTGTACGAGTGGCTGGCCGGCGGCACCTACGGCATCGACGGCGCCCGCGGCAAGCAGCGCCTGGCCTACCCCAACGTGGACCCGTCCGCCCGGACGACAGCGCTCGGCTACCTGGCCGAGGCCAAGAAGTACGCGGGCCCCTACCGGCTGACCGTCACCCCGAAGGTGACTCAGACCCCGGCCGGGAAGAAGGTGACGGTCACCGTCGCGGTCACCGCCCAGCTCTCCGGAGCCAAGGTGCCCGGCGTCAAGGTCGCACTCGCCGAAGCGGGCCAGGACGGCGAGCACGGGCAGGTCACCACCGGCCAGGACGGAACCGCCGACTGGGAGTTCACCGCCGACACCAAGGGCACCGCCACCGTCCGGGCCACGGCTGCGAACCTGCCCGGTGCCGAGCTGAAGATCCTCACGCCCCGCGACAGCCGGGCGCAGCGGATGCTGCTGGCCGGCGACACCACCACCGCGAGCGCGGATGCCGCCATCAAGGTCACTGCCGCCCCCGGAGGGGTGACCATCCACAAGAAGGACCCGGGCGGTGAGCGCCTGGTCGGAGCTGCCTTCCAGCTCACCGACCCGCGATCCGGCCGGGTCGTCGCCGAGGGAAAGACGGGCTCTGAGGGCACCCTGGCCTTCGACGACCTCGTGCCGGGCACCTACCGGCTGCGCGAGACGGACACCGGCAGCCGCCTGCACGAACGCGTGCCCGACCAGGACATCACCATCACCGAGGGCAAGCGGGCGGCCGCCAACCCGATCACCATCATCGACCCGTTCAAGCAGGGCGAACTGCTGGTGAAGAAGACCGACAAGGTGACGGGGAAGCCGCTGGCCGGAGCGGTCATCACGATCAACGCCGACACCCTGAACGCCTCCGGCGAGCACGCCCGGGGCAAGGAGATCGCCCGCCTGACCACCGGCAAGGACGGCACCGCCAAGCTCCAGCTCGATGTGAAGCTCAAGAACGGCACCTCGTACTGGGCGAGCGAGACCACCGCGCCGGACGGCTACCGGGCCGACGCCGCGCCCCAGCGCTTCACCGCCACGCCCGGCGCCCAGGTCGCCGTCACCCTCGCCGACTCCAAGGCCCCCGCCCCCACCAGCCCGCCGGCAACCACACCGTCCCCGGCCGCGCCCCACCAGCCGGCCACGCCCTCCGCGCAGCTCGCCCACACCGGCTCGGCCAACACCACCTGGCTCATCGGCGCGGGCGGCGTCCTGGTGGCCGCTGGCGGCGGCGCCGTGTGGGCCGGATCCCGCCGCCGGCGCCAGGCGCACACGCCCGACAGCCAGTGACCGACCGGACGGGGCACACCGCGCGCCCCGTCCGGAGACTGGTGCGGTGCCGGAGCAGCCCGCTCCGGCACCGCCACGGCACCCCTCGTCGGCGGCCACGGCCTGCCCGCCGTCACCTGCTGCCCGGCAGCCAGCACCCTCGCGCGGTCGGCCTCTTGCCGCCGTCGCCGGGCCAGCGCGTGCACGGCACCGCACACCGCCGACACCACGAGGGCGGTGCTCATCACGATCGCCGCCGTGGCGGACAACTGATGCGCCTGGGCCAGGAGGTCCTCGGGCCGAGCGTGGGCGGGATCGAGCCGGGTCTGCGTCACCCACACGGCCAGTCCGCAGGCGGCCAGCAGGCACCCGGCCACCACCCACACGATCCACACGGTGCGCGGGGCCCACATCCGCCTCTCCACGGGCAGCCCGCTCTCGTGCCGGGCTGTGCGCGCCTCCTGGGCCGCCTGCCTGCGCACGGCCTTCTCCGCCACCATGCACCCGGCGGCCAGGACCCACAGCAGCACCACGGCCACCGCGACGCCGGTGAACACCGCTCCCTTAGCCCGGGCCACCACCGCCAGCGTGAAGACCGTGAACCCGAGCACCCCCAGCAGCGCGGAGGCGGCCTCCCACCGCTTCGCCCACGGCGCGTCCTGCCCCGGCTGCCACACCGCCCAAACCCTGCTACCGGCCACGGCCATCGCCGCGGCACAGACGGCCAGCCACACCAACGCCCCCACCACAGGCCCTCCTTGAGTCCGCGCCCACCGGACGCGGGCTGGGCCCGATCTTCAAGGCCCCGCCGACGCACCGCCAGGGGCATCCCGCCGGGCGGGCGCCGGATCGTGGTCCGGCCCGCCTAGGGCGCACGCGGCAAGGCGACGCGGCCCGCGGGGCGGTACGAGAAGCTCATTGCCCGCCCCGGCCGCGGCGTGGTTGGCTCCGGATGCCCCAGCCCTGGAGAGACCGTGATGCGACCCGCCCCCGTGCACCCGTGGACCGCGTTGGCCGTCGGCGCGGTGATCTGCGTGCTCGCCGCCGGGGTCCTGGGCGCACGCGCCGAGATGAGTGTGGCGGCCGCCGGTCTGGCGGCCGTCGCCGCCTACGGAACGGCCAGGACGCGCAGCGGCCTGCCGTGCGCGGCCGTCGCCTGGCTGGGAGCCGGGAGCGTCGCGGGCATCCTGAGCTGGGGCCTGGGCGAGGACTACCCGTTCGGCTACGCGCTGGCGGCCTTCCAGCTTCTCGTCGGCGCGCTGTTGCTGCCCGGGCACCTGCGGCGCTCGGCCCGCCGGGCCGTCGCGGGTGCCCGGGCGGGCCGCAGCGGGGGTTAGACCTTCGCCGGGACCTTCTCGGCAGCGGCTTCGGGAGCCTGCCCGGCCTCGCCGACCGCGGTGCCGTCGACAGCGGGTGCCGCATCCGCGTCGGTGTAGGCGGTGTACATCGCGCTTCCCTGCTGGTGCGACTTCTCCGCGAGCCCCTTCTTGACCAGGGTCTCCAGGTTGTTGCGCACCGTCTGGATGGACGTCGCCCGGTCGGGATGATCCTGCGCGAGCTGGTCGCGGACCTCCTTGGCGACGCACGGCTGCCCGGGAGTCTTGAGGAGGATGTCCAGGGCGAGCTGCCACAGCGGCGGCCCCGTCTTCTCCTCGGCCGCGGCCTTGGCCGCCGGTGCTTCCGCGGCGGCGGCCGGCTGTGCCGGGGCTTCCTTGGCCGAGGCCTTCTTCGCGGCGGCCTTCTTCGCCGTCGTCTTCTTCGCTGTCGTCTTGGCGGCCTTCTTGGTCGCGGCCTTTTTCGCGGGGGCCGTCTTCTTCGCCGAGGCCGTCTTCTTGGCGGCCTGCCTGGGCTGCTCCTCCTTCACCGACTGGTCCTGCCGCTGCTGCGGAACGGCATGGGGCGCGTCGGCGACCGTCTCGGCCGGTGCGGAGGCTTCGGCCTGCTCGGCCGTGTCCGCCGACGGAGCCTCAACCTCAGCGGCGGCCGGCTCAGCCTCGGGCCCGCTTGGTACCGGGGCCTCGGGCAAACTGCCCAGCGCCTTGGCCAACCAGTCCTCCTCCGCCTTGAGTTGCTTCAGGCGCTCCTGGAGACCCGCGATCTGCGCGGTGACGTCGCCCTGCTCCTTGCGGTTGGCCGCGAGGTCATCGGCGTACTGCTGCGCGTACTTGTTTTGGATGGGGGTCTTTGCGGGCTCGTCGGCCACGACAGCACTCCTTGTACCTGGTTGTTGCTGCCGGATGCTACTCACTGTGAGAGGGCGGCAGTTGCTCTCCCGTACGATCACCACCCTTCCGGTGAGCGTGGAGGCCGGCTCGCGGCCCGGTCTCCACACTCACCGCGGGACCGGTGATGTCACTGGGGCAGTTGCATGTGGGCCTCGTTGGCCAGTTGCCGTGCGGCCTCTTCCCAGCGGGCCCGGGACGCTGGCCCGACGGCGTTGCCGAGGTCGGGCAGGACGGTGGAGGACAGGCGAAGGCCCTGGGCCGCGGATGCCCGACGGAGGGCGCCGAGCACGTCGGCGGGCATCCGTGTGGTCGGAACCAGCCAGGGGCGGCGCCTGCCGGTGGCGATCGGCAGGTCCCACAACACCTCGTCGGAGGCCTCGGCGACCCGTGACCGCAACGCGGCCTCCCACTCCTGGTCGGACAGGCTGCGCGTGACACGCGCACCCGCCGCCTCGTCCCATCCGGCGGCTTGCTTTCGCCGCAGGTGCGCGATCCAGCCGTCCCGCGCCTGATCCCACCGCGTTCCCCACCGTTGCCGGCCGGCCTCGTCGGTGTCGTGCAGGAACAGGCGCCTGGCGAGGGTGTCCTCGGGCTCGTCGTCCGCGGCATGCGCGCCGTGGTCGCGGGCGAACTGGTCGAGGCGTTCTTCGTACGCGGTGTAGTCCTCCCGGTCGGCCGGGCCGGAGCGCTCAAAGTCCCGGTAGGCGCCTTCGAGCCAGGCCCAGACCTCTCCTTGGGGGGTGAGGTGCACTTCGGTGACGTCCCGGCCCGGGGGGCGGGGCATGTGCCGCCAGGGGGCGAGGGTGAGGTCGGCGGTGCTGGCGGCGGCGCGCGGCAGGCCGGTGGGGGAGGCGTCGATGACGACGTGGCTGAAGGCGCGGTCAAGGGCGGGGTGGCGCAGCAGGAGGGCCAACTGCCGCGCCTCGTCCGGGCCGTCGGCGCCCGGGGTCGAGCAGCGGACGAAGGCGTGGCCGAGGCCGGGCATGGGGAGGACGTGACGGTCGGGCTCCTGGGACACGGCGGCGAGCCCGGGGTCCGCCTCGGGCCAGTGATGCTCCTGCAGACCCGGCCCGCCCTGCCTGCCGCGCGCTGTCAGGAGGTACAGCACGCGGTGGCCCTGGCCGGACAGCGCCTGGGCGAGGCCGGCGGCCAGAGAGCTGCACCCGTGGCCGCCCTTGGAGTTGACGACCGCGATGACGCGCGGGCGCCGGGGCCGATCCAGCAGCTCCGGGTGCGGTCCGGCGAGCTCGGCATCCTCGGGCAGCACCGTGTGGAAGTCGACCGTGTCGTGGTTGGCGAAGAGGCGGATGCGGCGCAGCACCGTGCTCGCGCGCTCCCGTCCGTCCGGCGTACCGGCCCAGAGGACGTCCTGGCCGGTGCTGTTGGCCGGGCGTTCGGGCAGGTCCGCCCGGGCGCTCAGCAGCGCCGGGCCATGGTCGCGGGGGAGCAGCAGGGTGCCGCCAGCCGGGCCGGTCAGGGCGAGCCACGGTCCGGTGGTCGTGCGCTGGTCGAGGCCGGATGCCCCGTGGCCGTCGGCGGAACCCGCTCGCAGAAGGCACCGCACCACGCGCTCGCGCTGCGCTGCGGCGGCGGCCAGGATCAGCGAGTCCTCGCGCGGACCGACCCAGGCCAGCGCGAAGGGGCCGCCGTGGTCGTGGGGACGGTGCGGGCCGAACTCGCCGACGAGCGCGGCCAGGACACGCGCTTCAAGGTCTCGTTGGCCGTCGGTGGATGCTGCGGGAAGAACGTCGCGGCGGCGTCGCACCTCGTCGAGCGCGAGGGCATGGGGCTCACCGGTGCAGAGGCGGCGGGCGCGCGTACGGCGCTGGTTGCTGGTCGTGGCCACGGCGTACTCCGTTTCGGCAAGGCTCACGTCCCGGCACCGCAGCCCTGCAGGAGTCGTCCTGTGCGCTGAGGGTGAGGACTAGCCGTGGCCGGTTTTGCCGCCGAAGAACGCGCCGTGAAAAGCCGGGTATCGACGCGCGCGGTCGGGCCGCCGTACAGCCCTGTCCGCCCGTACCATAGCAGCGCGCCCATGCCCGGCCGCACCATGACGGCGCTGCGTGTCGCCGCCCCCGGTCCCGTGGCACGCGCCTCGCACAGGATCCGCAGCCTCTTTTCGCCCCGCCCGGCGGAACGTTCCCGCTGCGCTCCGCCGCCTGCCGCGGCACAGTGGTCGACCAACGGAATCGAAGCCGCCGTGGTGGAAGCCCTGGCAGCGCAGACATGACCGCACCCGACGATCCCGGTGACCACGACGCCCCGCACCGCACCGGTCATGACCTGCGCAATAAGCTCGGCCTTGTCGCCGAGCCGCGACGGGGGAGGACAGAAATGACCAGCGAGAGGGCCTACTGGCACGAGGACGCGGCCTGCCGCAGCACCGACCCGGACGAACTGTTCGCGGACGGCACGGCGCAGAACCGGGCCAAGGCCATCTGCACGGGATGCCCGGTGCGCACCGAGTGTCTGGTGGAGGCCCTCGACAACCGAGTCGAATGGGGCGTGTGGGGGGGAATGACCGAACGGGAGCGCAGAGCGCTGCTGCGCCGCAAGCCCAACGTCGCCTCGTGGAAGAGGGTCCTGATCGACGGCCCCGCCCCTCAGCCGGCGCCGCGCGCGAGGGGCTGAGGACCCTGCCCGCAGGGGGACTCGGCCCCTGCCCCTGTCAGACGTCGGCCGAACGCACAGGCCAGAGGCTCTTTGGCGGGCGGGCAGGGGCTGAAGGGGCTGGAACCTCGGCAAGCCATCGAACAGGCGGACGGAGGGCGGGCAGGGGCTCAAGGGGCCGTGTTCGCCCAAAAGTGAGGTCAGAACAGCATGCCGTCGGGCGGCGGCTCCGACTGCGGGGCAGGAGCAGGGGCCGCCTCCTTGGGCGGGGCGGGACGGCGGCCCCGGGCACGGTCGGTGAGACGGCCGTGCACCCCCGCGCGGACGGTACGCGGATCCACGGCCTCGTGGGGCGTGGCGTCCTGGTACTGCCCTCCGGGCTCGCTGCGGTCGTTGTCCTTGACGTAGAAGACGCGCCGCCGGTAGCGGCGTGAGGGCTCGGTGGGTTCCGCGCTTTCCTCGAGCTCGGCGTAGCCGATGATGCGGCCCGCCCGCATGGCGCCGCTCGGCTTCCCGGTCTTGTTGCGGGTCTTCTCCCACATCCACCGGACGTAGTCGTACTTCTCCTCGGTCACCTCCTGGCCCTCGACCCAGACGATGTTGACCTCCTGGGAGAGGCTCCTCGTCGAGGCATCGGACATCGGTGTCTCTCCATAGGTAGGCGCGGGGCGCGGGGCCGGGACCGGGGCTGAGGAAGGACCTGTGTCAGACCCTGCGCCGCCGACCCGGCCGGGGAAGGAAAGCAGCAGGTCAGGAAGGTTTTCAGGCGACATAGGAAGTCTCGCAGGGGCTGAAAGGGGCTGACATCTCAGTTTGTGGAGCCGAAGGGCGGCGGTGCTCAATATGAGGAGATTCCTCAAAGTCGGCCCCTTTCAGCCCCTGCGGCCGGAGCGTTGTGGGCTCTGACCTGCGGGTTTTCCGTGACGGGGCGGGCGGGGGGATAAGCCCCTGGGTCGGCCCCTGCGTGAGCTCCTGCCTCATGCTCCCGTCCTTTCGTCTGCGGCGTCCGGGCCCTCGGTGAGCAGCCCGAGGCCGGGGAAGTAGCGCTGTCCGTTGGTCTTGGGCAGTTGCTGACCGGTGCGGATGTGCAGCTTCTGGCGGACCAAGCGGGCGAACTCGCGGGAGTTCACCGGCACCATGTCTTCCCCGCGGCACCAGTCCCGGTATGCCTCGCCCAGGTGCTTTTGCAGGACGCGGTACTCGCTGCCCATGACGCAGCAGTCCCTGAGGAAGCGGCCGACGGAGTCTTCCGACTCCTCGTAGTCCTGGGTGGCCAGCCGTACCCGCTGGGGGCCGTCCAGGCGCAGGTCGCTGCCGTTGAAGTAGGTCACCGCGCCGTCGATGAGCCACTGCAGGATGCCCGGTCCCTCGCTGGCGACCAGGCGGTCGCCGAGGTCGTCCACGACGCGCTCGCTGGGCACGATCCGGTCGAATTCGATGATCCTCATGCGCCGCCAGAAGCTGAATCCGCCCGCCTGGACCACCGGCCGGTGGTTTCCGACCAGCCACAGCTTGTGCGTGGGCTCGAAGCTGTAGAAGTTCTCGTACATCCTTCTGGCTTTGATCCTGTCGCCGCCGGTGAGCAGCTTGAACTTTGCCTCGTCGAACCTCGATCCCTGGTTGATCTCCGAGCACACCACCAGGCGTCGCCCCTGGAGGTCGGCCAGTTCGGTGGGGTGGTCCGCGTACGGGGACGCCATCAGGAAGTTGGGCGGGGCGGAGTCGGCGTACTCGCCCAGCAGCTTCAGCAGCACGTCCACCAGGACGCTCTTGCCGTTCTGCCCCTCCCCGTACAGGAAGGCCAGCACCTGCGCGCCCTGCGCGCCGGAGATCGAGTATCCGCACAGCGTCTGCAGGTAGGCCCGCATCTCCTGGCCGGCCGCGTCGTCGCCGAAGGTGTCGGTCAAGAACGCGTTCCACATCGGCGTCGGCATGATTCGCGGCGTGACCGCGGTGGCCCGGCTGTGGTGCTGCGAGGTCGAGGGCGGCACCATCCCGCCCGTGCGCAGGTTGACTACCCCGCCTGGCGTGCACAGCGCGTGCGGGTCGGAGTCCAAGTCGTCGGGCTGCAGGGTGAGTTCCGGCAGCGTCTCGGCCATCTTCACCAGCGCGGCCGCTCCCGACGCGCTCTTCGCGCGCTTGCGGTGCCGTGCCAGATCGCGGTCCGGGTGGCGGACGTTCTCGTCCGAGCGCGGGTCCTTGCGCGGCATGTTGGACGCCAGCTGCATCGCGGAGTACCGGATCGCGTTGGTGTTGGTGTCGGGAACCCATCGGTACTCCGCCCACCGGTACCAGCCCATGCCGTACACAAACCGGTAGTAGTCGCCGTACACGCGCTGGAACAGGATCGCCATGTCGAAGTCGGTCAGCTCGTCCGGCAGCAGCACAGGCTGCGGCGCGGCGTCGGCCGGGGAGGCATCCGCCGTCAACTGCTGCGCCGCGCGCGCCGCGTCGTAGGGCGCATCGTCCGGGGCCCGGCTTGTCGGCACGGCCGAGCTCGTGCTGCTCGTGTAGCTCATGGCTCAGCGGTCTTTCGTCGGGTTCAGGGGGCGGCGCTGCCCGGCGACCAGCCCGGACTGGATGATCCTGTGCGCTTCTCGTTCGCGCTGCGGACGGGCCTGCACGGCCACATCCACGAGAGCCGCGTGGGCCTCGGCATCGCTCGACACCAGCCCGGCCGCGACCAGTCCGCCCAGGGTGAAGGCGGCCTTGTTCAGTTTGCTGCTCCAGCCGCTGCCCTCCGGCAGCCGCTCGCACTCGGCGACCTGCGCAAGAGCCGTCGCGGCCACCGCGTTGGCCCACGCGGTCCGTGCCTGCGGCGCGGCGATCTGGCGGGCCAGATTCGGCACCGCGGCCGCGCGCGGCCGGGCGGCGGCCGTCGTCAGCAGATGGCCGGTCCGCTCGAGCGCACCGGCCAGCCAGCCCGGCAGCCGCGCCGGAGTCCGGACCTCGCCCACCGCCTGGTACGTCCCCGCCGCCGTCCGCGTCCCGGGCGCCACGATGTAGCCGCCCTCGGCGCGCACGTCCAGTTGCCATCCCAGCGCCCGCCCGCTGTGGTCCCCGCCCGCCGAGCTCGCCCAGCGGGTCCCGCGAGGCGCGGTGAACCACAGGTGCCGCCCGCCCGAGGGGGTCGACACTGTCAGCGTCCGCACAGCACCGGCCGCATCCGGGCCCCCGGCCAGACGCGCCAGCAGATTCCAGGTGTCCCATCCGGTGCGTACGGCCCGCGCGTCCTGCTCCGTCACGTCGAAGGCGGGCAGCACCCGGCCCGTCTCGACGGGGCCCTCGACATGACAGTCCACGTCCACGACCACCAGTCCGGCCGGGCCCGTGGCCACCCCGACCCCCGGCACTGGACGCTCGCTCCACCACCGCGCGATACGCCCGGCATCGACGGTGGCCGCATAGAAGCCGTGGCACCAGCGGCCCTGCCCGATGCACGGGCATCCGGCCGGCGCGTGCGCCTCGTACCGGTCGCTGGTCTTCCGGCACCGGCTGCACCCCGGGCGGGGCGTCTTGTGCCCGGCCTGCAGGGGAAAGACAGGCCACTGCCGCCGCGCGCACCAGGCGGCCACCTCGGCGGCCCTACTCTCCACGGCCGCCCGCTTCCCGCCACCGTGTCCGCAGGCCGCCCGCCCCCACCCCGCGCCCCCGCGGGGAAACCGGCGAGAGCACCGCGGGCGAGGGGGCCTCAGCACGCCAGAGCGGGGGCATCCTCAACGCCAACGCCCCCTTCCTCCGCCACGACCTTCAGCATCGACGTGGCCCAGCGGCCCAGCGGCATCAGGACCAGCGGCTCGGCCTCGTCCCCTTCCTGGTGCAGCCAGTCCGCCACCGCCTCCAGGGCGTGCTGGACCTCCACGCGATTGCCGTCGACCACCAGCGTGGTGCGCGTCTCGACAGGCCCGTCCTCCAGCAACCGCCGTGCCAGGGTCATCACTTGATGATCGCGCGCCAGCGCCTCCTTGGTCCGCGAGCCGGGCTTCGCCCTGCGGTTCGTCGACCGATTGGCACCGAGGGTGCGCGCGCACAACGCCAGCACCGCGTCCACGGCCCGCATCTCGTCGGCGGCGGGCATCAGCCCGATGCGATTCAGGTTGCTCAGCGTCTGCGTGCCCACTCCGGCACGCGCCGCGACCCACCGCTGGGAGCGCGGTCGCATCAGATCAGCCAAGTCCAGCATCGCAACAACCCTTGATCACGGTCAGCCGACTGCGCCCCGGCTGACATGGCAACGAACCAACAAGCGCCGAGGGTGATTGACCCTCCGTCGCCCTGAAGCTGCGCGCTACTTAACTCCAGACCCAATGGTCTGGTCAAACAACACGCCGGAGATGAACACACAACTCTCTCCTTCGTGAGATATCCGCAGGTCAAGCCTGCAATTCTGGAAGGCGAGCAAACCGGGGGAGCGCGAGGCCATCCTTTCGGCGGCCCAGCGTTCGCACCGTACGCGGTGATGGACCGTCACCCAGTCATTGCGGGCAATTCCGGCAAGCTCCCCGTCGTTGTCCGCTGCTCCCCGCGCGCTCAACAATCCTGCGGCCGCGCGTCGTTGCCCGGCTGCCAAGATGCCGTCATGCACGCGCCGCCGATCGCCTGTCCTGCTGACCGGATCCCGGACGCCACCGGCGTCACCGCCTTCAACCGCGCCTACGGCGAGGCCAGGGACGCGGGCGCGGTGTTCGTCTGCATCGCCCGCAGCGGGCAGCGCTGGACGGTGAAGACCGACACGAGCACCGCGGCGCCCGGGCACACCGTCAGCGACGTCGCAGCCACCGCCGTGAGCGAGGCCATCGACCG
The DNA here is from genome assembly GCF_040629815.1 of Streptomyces sp. NPDC005878. Taxonomy (NCBI): domain Bacteria; kingdom Bacillati; phylum Actinomycetota; class Actinomycetes; order Kitasatosporales; family Streptomycetaceae; genus Streptomyces; species Streptomyces sp. NPDC005878. Next base: position 18,650 of record NZ_JBEXWK010000037.1, on the reverse strand, counting down.
TCTCCACGACCGACGCGAGGTACGTCTTGCGCCCCAGCCGGCCCGGCCGGGCAGCACCGTGCTGTACGACATCGCGGGCGAGGAGCGGGCCCGGCAAATCGCGGCGGCCCTGCACGCCGCTCTCCACGGCGACTTGAACCCGCTGGCCCGCGCGGCGCCGACCGCCTGAGCCCGCCCGGCGCCGGACTCGTGATCCTGGCGCCTGGTCCGCCCGGCGGGACGCCCCCGCACCTGGTCGTGCCAGGTGCCGAAACCAGGCGCCCCGTGGCAGTACCGGCCGCTTCCCCGGACGGCAGGGTGAAGGGGCCTCCTGTTCTGGGACGGATCGGGGAGAGCCCGGGGCGGCGGTGGGTCCTTGCACGCTAGGCCGCCGCCCCGGATGCCCCGAAGGGATCGAGCTGGACGAGGGGCACCGTGATGGAGCAAGCACCCCCGGCGGCCGGTGAGCGGCTCACCGGGGACGCCGGAGCACGCGAGGGGGCCGTGGAGGACTTCGCGACCGACGACATCGCGGCCATGCGCGAGCAGGGCGACCTGCCCGCGTTCATGCGCCTGCAGATCCGCCCGGTGCGATCCCCCGTGCAGGTCGTGGCGCTGTGGCAGAGATTCTCCGCTCCCGCTGGGCACAAGCCCGGCGCCTGGCCGTCGGCCGCGCCGCTCGGCACGGACTACCGGCGGGCTCCGGGGGAGCCCGAACTGTGCGACTGCGCCCGGTGCCTGGCGCTGGCCGCCCCGTGCGAGGAAGACCCCTGCCGGTGCCCACGGTGCGGCACCGCGCACGCCCCGGCGGCGTGACGAGCCCGCACACCCCAAGCCGGGGCGGCCGGGCTCGTCGGGGCTAGTCCAGTCCGGCGTAGGCGATGCTGAGGACCGTGATGGTCCGGGTCTGGTCCCCGATCAGGAGCACGACGGCAAGGTCGCCCGAGGCCCACAGCCGCATCAGTCCGTCATCGACGTCGCCGTACGGGCTGGTGGCCGCCCGGGGATCGTTGGCCGAGTCGAGCAGGAACTGGGCGACCCGGGCGCGCGCTTTGTCCGGAAGGTCCCGGTATACGGCGTGCAGTGTGGAGTCCATATAGAGCCGGTACATGGGTCAGGCGGCCCGGCTCTCCGCGATCGAGTCGGTGACGTCCGTGTACTGCTCGGGGAGTTGCCCGCCGTGCTGCCGCTGGTAGGCGTGCAGCTCACGGCCGCGTTCTGCGGCGGCCTTCAGGTCCTCGATGACCTTGATCCACTTCTCGCCGAGCGCGGCGAGCCCCGACAGCGGCGTGGTGTTCAGCTGCCGCACGAACTCCATGCGCATGCCGGCGTCCGGCAGGGCATGGGCGATGGAGTCGGGGGTCCAGTCGTCGCTACCCATGATCACAACCGCCTCGAAGGTCGTCGGCACGTGCCGCTGCTCCCCTCAGGGTAGCGGTCCGGCCGCGCCCGGCGGGAGACAACCGGCACGAGCTCCGGCACTCCGCAGGCCTGAAACCGCCGGGCAGACCCGGCGCTGGCGCAGGAGCCGGGTGCGGCCGGACCGGACGAGCTCCCGCCGGGCGGGACAGGCGGCCCGGACACCGTCGCAGCGCCCGGGAAGCAGGCCGCCACAGCTGCTCGGCGCCACGGGGAGCTGATTGCCTCAAAACGCCCGGCACCACGGCCGGGCCCCGCCGGCTCAGGAGGACCCGGATGAAGTCGACGCGCATGCGCCTGGCCCGCGCCGCCGTACCCGCCGTGGCGCTGGGTGCCCTGATGGCGTCCAACGCCACAACCGCCTCGGCGGCGACCACCTGGTGGTACAGCGGCGGCCCGCACGGCAGCGGCGCCGCCGCGACCTTCCGCGAACAGGGCGACCGGCTGGAGGTGTGCGACGTCAACACCGACGGCTACCGCGCGCTGGTGGACGTCCAGACCGCCGCCGGGGCGCACGTCTACCGCGTCACCGACAGCTACAACGACAACAAGTGCACCGTCGTGAGCGCCGCCGACGGCCGCCACAACATCGCCGAGAAGCGCTCCTACAAGCTGCGGGTCTGCGTGATCAAGACCGGGCAGTACCCCTCGTACTGCAAGACCTCCGCCACCTTCTACAACGACCACTGACCGCGGCGAAGAGGGGAGTGATCGCGTGGACAGCAGCGTGCTGAAACACCCGCGGATCGCGGAGGCCGTCGAGACGCTCGTGGCCGCCGGGGGAGGACGCATCACCTACGACGTCGGCGGAGGCGGCCGGGAGACGCTCCTCGCCGCCGGCGCGCGACTGGCGGCCAAGACGAACGCCCCGCTGACGATCGTGGAAGCCCGAAGCCTCCATTCCGACGTCCGCGCCTTCGTCCGCGAGGTGCAGCCCGAGGCGCGCAGCGCGGTCATCTCCGCCGAAGAGGCGGCCCTGCAGCCGGCCGGCAGCATCAACGGCGTCCTGGCCGTGCACGCCGACGTCCTGCGCGACGCGGACGTGCGCAAGCCGCTGCTCGCGATGGCCCACAGCGCCGACCACCTCCTCGTGGCACGCCACGACTACAGCGACACCACCCTCGACGCCCTCGCCACCCCCGGCCTCGTCCTTCGGCTCCGTGACCTGATGTCGTCAGCTCCTCGCCCGGCGCCGATCACCCTGACGCCCCCGCCGATGGACATGAGTGTGGCCCTGCGCCTGGTCCGGCAGGCCAACAGTGACGTCCTGCCCGACCAGGACCTCGTGGTCTTCGATGAAATGGCCGAGGTGCTGGAGAGGGTGGATCCCGCGGAGGTCAGACAGCGCATCGGCGACCTTCGCAGCAAGTACGAGGCGACCATCGAGCTGGCCCGCCAGCGCCGGGCCGCGACCGGGCCCACCGCCCCGTCACGGACGCCCCCCGGCCACGGCCAAGAGCAGGCGGCCGCACACCAGCAGAACCGGTCCCAGGGGACCGGCCGCACCTAGTCACCTGCCCGGACCGGCCCACGGCAAGGAAGACGCCGGCGGCCGGACCGTGCCCGGGAGAGCTGAAGGCCCCACATGAACGATGCGATCGACCACCCCGAGGCGGCACAGCTCGTCGACTCGCTCGTGGCCTCCGGCGGAGGCCACGTCGCCTACGAGTTCGGGGCCCCTGGTCGAGAGATCGCGGTCGCCGCGGGAGCGCACCTGGCCGCCCGCACGGGCATGCCGCTGACAGTGATCGACTTCCGCCACCTGCTGCCCCAGATCCGCACCACCGTCACCGAGCTGCACCCGGACCTCGCCTGTACTCCCATGTCCGCCAGCGAGGCGGTCCAGCATCCCGAGCGCAACACCGGCGGCGTCCTGGTCGTGCACGCCGACCTCCTGCACGACCCCGGCACTCGCGAGGCACTCCTTGCGCGGGCCGCCGCGGCCGACCGGCTCATCGTGGCCAGCCGCGCCGACATCGACGCATCCGTGCTCCCCACCCTTCCCGGCCCCCGCTTCGCCGTGAGCGCCCGCGCGATGCCGCCCGCCCCTCCCAACGCCTCGAGCCCTGACATCCACAGACGATTCACGGGGGCCATCGGCACGTCGTACCCGGACAGGTTCGCCGAGCTGATGGCTTCTGCAGCCCAGGTCAGGACTCTGCCGCTGTGGGAGGGCAGCGTGCCGGTGGCGCCCGCTACGTGGCCGCAGGCCGCCGCTGTCCTGGAGGCCTTCGCCCGGTCCCGGCCCGGTACGGACGAAGCCGCGGTGCTGCACGCGGTCGCCAGCCTCGACCTCGCGCTGGCCCCGGCCGGGACCGGGCCGGTCGTCGGGGAGTACGTGCGGATGGAGAACCGCAAGGCGCGGGGCATCGCCGCCATTTACGGGCCCGGAGCCGGAAGAGGCATCGACACGATCGAGACGGCCCTGCACCGAGCAGAGACCTGCGAAGTCAACCTGAACCCGTATGCGCAGTGGAGGCAGATCAACACCATCATCGGCGCCCTCCAGCGCGTCCACGGCACCTTCCGAGAGCAGGCTGGCGCCGCCTTCCCCGAGCTGTGGGCCGACAACCACGTGGCGGGATGGTGGAGGCAGACTTCCCTGGCGGCCTGCGCACGGATCGCCGACCTTGGCCTCCAGCGGGCCATCCCAACTTCCGGATACGGCGGACATCCCGGTGTCGCAGCCCTGCGCGACATCGGCCGCGCCGCCCTGGTCTACACGGCCCTCGCCGATTCCCCCGCCGCGCCGTCCACGCTCCCGGACCTCCCCGGGGCACCGGGCCTTCGTGCCGAGGCTGCCGTCCGTGCGCAGAACGCTGAGCGTTCCGAAGTTGCCGAACTTGAGGCGGTCCTGCACGAGGACATCGGCCAGCTTCTTGCTCAGGCAGAGGAGCGGCTCGCAGCTATTCGGCGTGCTGCCGAGGAACGGGCCACAGAGATGCGCGACCGCCAGCTCAGAGGCGCCCAGGACCGCGCGACAAACGGTCACTCGCCCCGCGCTCCGGCTCAGCAGGACCAGCGGCAGTCCGCCGCACACCAGCAGCAGGGCCACCAGCGCCCCGGCCTCACCTAGAAACCCGCCCCGGACGCGCCCCGCCAACCGCGTCACCAGCGGCACACGACCACCGCCCTTCGACCCTTGGGAGACCGCCATCAACGCCATACGCAAGAAGACCGTCGCAGTCGCAGCCGCCGTCCTGGTGGGAGCGGTCGCCTGCAGCACCGCCGAGAACCTCACCGCCGCGCAGAAGCTCGACAAGGCCGTCGACAAGCTCGGTCAGCAGACCTCCCTCTCCTTCGAGCTCGGGCTGGACACCGACGCCGCCACCCTGAAGGCGCTGGACTCCGACGCCGCACCGGGTGAAGAGATGCCCGAGCAGGTCGCCGAACTCCTCGCCGGCGCCCGCGTATCCGTCTCCGTGCAGTCGAAGAAGCCACTGAAGGACTCCTCCGCCACCGACATCACCGGCATGGCGATGAAGGCCTCCGGCCCGGACGGTGACCTGCTGGAGTACCGACAGGTCGGCGACTGGGCCTACCTGCGCGCCGGCGTGAAGCCGCTGGAGAAGGCAGCCGGCAGCCAGCTCCCCGCTCCCGAGGACCTGCCACCCGACGCCACTGACCTCAAGCAGGTCCTCAGCGGCGGCTGGGTCAAGATGCCGGCCGACAGCCTGACCAAGAACACCCCCGGCCAGGAGAGCTCGCCCTCCGCGAACCCCAGCGCCCAGGCCCGGCAGAAGAAGGTCATCAACGGCCTTCAGCAGCTGATCAACCGCGAAGTCCAGTTCGAGGACACCGGGACCAAGGACGGCGCCGACCACATCACCGCCACGGCCCCCTTCCGGACCCTGCTCACCGGACTCTTCGACGAACTCCGCCCGCTCGCCGCGGACCTCCCTCAGGGCGCCAAGCTGCCGACCAGCAAGGACCTCAAGGACGCCCCGGACAAGAAGATCACCGCCGACTTCGCCCTCAAGAACGGCACCCTCAACGAGGTATCGGTGGACCTCGCCCCGCTGGCGCAGACCAAGAGCGACAAGTTCGCCCTCGTCCTGCGCATCGGAAAGGGCGACCGGGCCACCGCCCCCGCCCAGGCCACCCAGATCGACCCGAACGCCCTGACCCAGCAGATCCTCGGAGGCCCCGCCCTCCCGAGCCAGGAGGCGCCAGCCCTATGACCCCCCTGCCGACCCGCTCAGGCGAAGCCGACCCCGGTGACCTGACGCTCGACGTCCAGCACTCCACGGTGATGTAGCCGGGCATGTGGGCGGCCCGTCCCGTTTCCCGCGTCCGCAAGGGCGCAGCGTCGGACCGGGAACGGGTCAGCGTCATGTTCACCACGACGACGGGCCGCCGAAGGAGAGAGCCCAGCCACCTCGCCCGCCCCGGCACGCACCACGGCGGGGTGCGTGCGGCTACCCCCAGCGGCCGCGGGGAGCCTCGGGCACCGGATGGTTCGCACGCCGCCGCAATGCCTCCTGGTCCAGCCGGGCCGCCTCCTGGCCGGCCCTGTCGCGCAGTTCGACCCAGCCAGCGGGCGGAACGGGCTCGAGCACCCGCTCCCCGTCCCAGACCGGCCCCGGCCGGTGCAACGCATCAAGCTGGGCCTCCAGGTCCCGCTCGAGGTCGCTGGTGGCCCGCACGAGCCCCCGTGCGTCCTCGCCGCCGTCGCGCACTTCGACGATGAGGCGGTGGTCGAACAGGTGGGCCAGCCGCACCATCCACCAGCGGGAGTCCTGGTGGATCTGGCTGGACGGGGCGCGGGCCAGGTCCACGGCTGACAGCGCCCCGTGCTCGTCCACCCGGGCCAGCACGTCCCGGTGCAGCGCGGTCAGCCGCGGCCGCTTACGGGTCTTCCGCGCGCTCGGGGGCACCTCCGGGACGCCAGCCCGGCGCCACAACAGGGCGCGCATGCCGACCATGCACGCGTGCTCGTGCCGGGCACACCACGAGCCGTCCCGGCCGGGGGCGTCGACCAGCTCCAGCAGTCCAGGGCACACGTCGCACAACCGGAGCACGACCGGCTCGGCACCGCCGGACCCGTCGCGGTGATCACCCGGCCACCACGGCTGCTCCACCGCGTCCTCGCGGCCGCACAGTGCGCACCCGGATGAGTGAATCGGCTCCTCGGCCAGCGCCGTGCGCAGCCTACGGACCGCACCCCACGGCCACACCTCGGCCGAGCCCTGGTACTGGAGATCATCGGCCCAGCCCAGCGACAGGCACTGCTCGCACAGCCCGACGGGGGACGAGGCCAGCGGTGCACCGCGCGGGGCAACGCGCGCGGCCTCACCCTGCCGCCCGCACCACGAGCAGTTCGTCAGCGGCACGTCCGCCGGCCGCTGATAGGGCACGGTCGCCTTCGCGGAGACGGTCAGATCCCGCTCCTCCTCGAACAGCAGCTTCCCCTCAACCCCTTGGGCTGACCCGAACAGCCGGACGACCTTGCTGCGCCCGGCGAGCGCGAGCCGGGTACGCCAGTGGCCGTACCCGACCATGTCCCACACCCGCTGCCGCTCCCCGCGGTCGCGGGCGGCATCACGCAGGCGCTGTTCGGCCTTGCGCTGCTCGAGCGGGTCGTCCAGGCGCGGCCGGAGATCCACGGCGAGATCGACGTGCAGCAGCGACTCCCGGCCGGGATCGGCGTAGGCGCCCACCGCACGGATCTCCTTGACCCACCACAGCGTCGCATCGGGATCAGCGTTGACCGCCCGGGCGGCCTTGACGACCTTGGCGACCAGCGCGTCGGCGTTCTTACGGGTGGACGGCCTGCGGCCGGAGGCATGGGCCAGGCTCCGCCCCGCAGGCGTCAGCGTCCAGGTCCGGTAGTCGTGGTACTCGCAGTCCTCGCTGCGGCAGTCGTAGCAGTGCCGGGGCTGGTCGAGGTCCTCGGGCGCGGTCAGGTACCCGGCGCCGACGAGAGCGGCCAGCAGCGCCAGGCACCCCTCCCGGTCCAGATGCACGGCACGCTGGGCGTCCTGGACGTGCAGACCGAAGGAGTCGCCGCGCTTGAGCAGGTCACGGATCTCGCGTGTGGCATGGCCCAGCAGCGGAGCATCCAGGTCCACGACCCGCTCGCCCTCCTGCCGCCCGACGCCGCCGAGCGCCATCAGGCCGGGGCCTCTGTCCCCGTCCTCCCGGGCGTACCGGCCCGCCATCTCTGCGAGGAGACCCCCCAGATCCTCCAGACCCTCCACTGAACCCCTTCTCTACGTCCGCTGCTGTACGAGACGCCGGAGCGATCCAGCCTGCCGCTCAGCTTCTGCCGATCCGACCCTATCGGCGCGAAGACCGGGGCCGGACGGGCATGCGCGATCATGGGTCTCCAGCGCGGAGAGGACATCAACCATGGCCCTGACACAACCGGAGTGGTTCAGCGATCTCGACGCATGGTGGACGCCAGCGGTAGGCGACGACGTCGCCCGGCACGTGGAGCCGGTCGGTACGGACGACCGCGGACGCCTTCATGTGCGCTGTTCGAGTCCCGCATGGCGGACGCAGACCCGGTTGATCGCTGCGGTGCTGATCGCACGCATCAACGAGCTGCTCGACGCCGACGCGCAGGTATCGGGCATCATCGTGCAGACCGTCACCGGGCCGGTTCCACAGATCATCCGGGACCGGTGGTCCGACATCGTGGGGGAGGACCTCGCCGACCAGGTGGAACCGGTCAGTCTCGGCGCTCAGGGTCAGGAGTTGTGCACGGTGGCCGCCTCGTCCTGGGCACGCGACCAGGCCGTTCAGCGAGCACCGCAGATCCTGGCCCGGATCCGCGAGCTGATCGGCGCGCAGTGCACCATCACCCGCTGGATCCCCAGCACGCTGAAACCGGTCGTGGTCCTCGTCGCGGCCTCGCCCTCCCTTACCGGCCGGCAGGCCGTCGAGGACGTACTGCTGCAGACCTGGCACGACGCCATTGAGGCGTTCGGGATCGAGCACAGCCTGCTTCTGGAGCACGGGCGCGAGACACAGGCCGACAGCTTCATCCAGGAATGGGCCGCCAGCCTCCAACTACCCGACGGCACAGGCCCGATGTCCGTGTCCTTGCCGGCCGACACAGCACGGCACCACCATCACGCGCAGGACATCCGCGACCAGCAGCTGGCGGCCAGACACCCCGACCTGTGCCTGATTCTGGTCCGCCGCGCCGACGAAGTACTGCCGCTGGAGGAACACGCGGCCGCCGCCGGCATCCCCCTCCAGCGCTGCGTCCTCGTGTGACCTCCGCCCCGTGGGACAGGCGGCTGAGGCCCCCTCTCCGCGCCGTAGGGTGCCCAGCATGAAGGCAGACCACGCCGTGTTCCCGGAGACTCCGATCTACAGTCGCCTCATCGCCGAACGCGGCGACATACCCGCCCGGGCCCGCGACGAAGCCGACCGCCTGCACCGCTTGCAGGAGCAGGTCTTCTCCAGCACGAGCAATCCCGGCCGACCGCAGAAGGCAGGTCAGCCGGGCTCCTTCTTCGACACCGCGCCCCTTCCCCCGAGAACCTCGCAGTCCCCGCCAACTGAGTAGCCGCCGGCAGCGATCCGGGACCGGCTTGGTCTTGGCGGGCTGGCTCCGGCGGCCTCTGCCCGCGCCCGACGGCGCCCCGCCTCCACCCGTTCGCCGGGCGGGCGAGGAACAGAGGGACAGCGGCCCCGGGACCTACGACGTTGCCGCGTCCCGCTGCGCCCGCTTGTCCCGGAGCCACTTGCGCGGGCTGACCCCCGCCGGGCGTTCGCTCTCCCACCGGACCTCGTCGGCGGCCTTCTCCGCCTGGACGACCGCGTGCGCGGTGGCCAGGCGGGCGTACGCGAGGGCCTTGGCCACGGTCGACAGGACGGCGGCGGCGAACCGCGGGTCGTGCTGGTCCGCGGCCGCCACGGCGAACGCGGCGGGGAACCCCATTTCCGCCCGGGAGTTGACCATCTCCCACTCGACGTGTCCGATGCCGTCCACCTGGACGGTCTGGGGGACGAGGAGGGTGGCGTGGGCGCGGACCTCCCGGTACAGGGCGGTGCTGTCGGGGTTGTTGCGGTCGAGGTGGTCCTCGTGGCCGACGGCCACGTGTACCTCGTAGCCGGCCCAGGTGAAGCGGGCGGCGCGCTGCGGGGTGAGACGCACGTCGGCGAGGGGCGCGCCCCACTTCGACGGTTCGGTCTGCCGCAGGCCGGGGTATGCCGCAGCGAGAGCCGCCACGGTCTGGTCGAGGGGGCTGGGCGAGCTGGGCAGGGCGGACTCTTGGGGCACGGCGGGCCTTCCTGGCTGCGAGGGGATGGGTACGCGTCCAGGCCGCACACGGTGGCCGGTGCGTTCGCCTGGTGACGCCATCCCCACTCGCGCGGGAAGCAGAAGAGCAGTGCTCCTAACGGGAGCCATCCCCGCGTGCGCGGGTCAGAAGGCCGGGCTGCCCGGCTGGCATCAGGATGCCACACAGACTTCCTCGCGGGACGCGTCTCTCCACCGGCCGCGGGGGCCTGGGCCTGTAGGTCGGACGAGCCCGCCGACCGCCACTCGCGTGTCAACGGGGTACGAGAACTTCATGCTGTGGGCGTGCTCGCCGTAGCTTCCACCCACCGGGGAACTGCGGGGAGGGCCAGCGCGGCGGCTCCCAGACTCGTCAGGTTCCATCGCCAACCGTGGCCGCCCCGCAGGGAATCGGTTGCTTCGGCGTCAGGTTCCACCCAGCCCCGGGCGCGCAGCCGCTCCATCACGGCGGTCACCTTCCGGCCTTGGTCTCCGCCGGGGCTCCGGCTCTGCTCGCTGGTGTCCCGGATCTCGGGCCCCTCGGTGTGCTCGACGGTGAACACGGCTCCGGCCTTGACCCTCTCGAGCTCCCGGCGCTCCCTCTTAGTCGGTGGTTCGGGCCCGTCGGCGGGACGTGCCACCGCTGCGGCGTGGACGCATCGGTGGCACGTCGCGTGGGTGTCCACGGGTTCACTCAGGGGCATGAGGTGCGTGCGAGTGATGCCTTCGCACAGCGCCCGGCCTGCCGGGTGCTGCCGACGGGCGCCGGTGAGCAGATCGATGGCTGCTGCAGCGTGCCGAAGAGGGACGTCCACCATGAAACGGGCGTCCGTCCGTACGGTCAAGGCGAACGGTGCCGCAGCGGTGATCCGCTCCCACAGCTCCCGTTCCCTCTCCTGCCAGCGGCGCCGCTCCTCGGCAAGTTCCCGCTCGTAGCGTGCGAGCGCTTCGCGCTGGTCGATCAGCAGCACTGGTTTCCTCCCCGGCGTGTCGTTGCCGACGAGCATGCAGGTGCGGCCCCCGGGCGGCCAGCGAGTCACGGTTTCCCGGAACAATAGGTCCGGAGTGCCCTGACAACGCCGGCCCGCAGGACACCCATGAGCAAGGCCGACGGCGAGAGCATCACCACGGACCGCTACCCGGAGCCGGAGATGCGCTAATACGCCGCTGCCCGCGCCCCTGGTCCGCCGCTCGCCAGCCCCCGTAGAGGGCGAGCCCGACCCGCTCGTCGACGGCGGCCACCGTGAGCTCCTCGTCTTCAGCGGCCGAGCCAGTGCCGCTCGACGACCATGTCGTCTCCCGCGTAGCGGTGCCACAGATGGGGGCCGACGCCCGGCCAGGCAGGGATCCCGGGCAGCGGCGGGCGGCCGGCCCGTTCGGCGTCGTCGGCCAGGATCCGGGCGAGGCTGGCCCGGTACTCCTCGTTGCCCCGGTGCCCGCGTTCGACGTCGGCGAGGACCTGCCGCAGCGGGTGGGTGCGTACCTCGATCCGGCCGCGGTGGGTGGTGCGGGCACTGTGGGTGAGGATCTCAACCCAGGACCAGGCGTCCAGCCCGCGCGCGAACGCGATCCGGTCGATGTGGTCGGCCAGGGGCCCGCCCCGGTCGGTCCAGGCCGCGTACAGGCGCACCGAGCCGTCGGGCTGGGGCACGTCGGTGCGCACCAGCGTCTCGGGCCCGGCCGCGGCGAGCGCACCCTCGACCACGGCTTGTTCGACCGGGCCGCGGCTCCCGGTAGGCGCGAGACCGGGCCGCGCGGGCGCGGGCGGGGCCGTGAGGACGGGCACGGGCAACTCCGGCGGCGGCGAGTAAGCGGGCAGGGCTCCGCATCCTCAACGACGAGCCAGCCGACCGGTCACGGCCCCGCAGGCGAATCAGTCGGCCCCGCCCGGGCCCGGGCGCCCCGGACTGCCCGTACTCTCCCCGCAGACGACGGGGCGCGCACGGCCGATTCGTGCGCCCTTCTCGGGCCGTCCCGCTGGCCGTAGTGTCATGACGACGCCGCAGTCGGCCGCTGACGGCACCCAGGGAAAGAAGGGGCCCGATGTGAAGCGACGGAGCATGCTGGCAGCGGGAGTTGCCCTCGGAGCCGGTGCCGTCGCCGGACCCGCCCCGGCATGGGCGGCCGCCGAGACGGGACTGTCCGCCGGCGACATCGAGGCGGCCCGCCGGCTGTTCGCCGCCGGCGCCTACACGCGGCTCGACGAGGTGCTGCCGCTGCTCCTGGCCGCCGCGCACAGCACCGAGCAGACCCCGGCGAGCGCCGCCCGGGCCGCCGCGGTGTGGGTGCTCGCCTCCCAACTCGCCGTCAAGCAGGGCCACACCGCCCCCGCCAGCACCTACGCGGAGCGGGCCGCCGCCGCGGCCCGACGCTCCGGCGACCCGGTGGTGCTCGCCGCCGCGGCCCGCGCGGCCGCAACGCCGCTGCGCCGCACCGGACGTACGCACGAGGCCCTGCTCCTGCTGAACGAGGCGCGCACCCACCTGCTGGCCAGCGCCCGGCCCACGGCCGCCGAGCTGGAGGCAGCCGGCCTGGCGGCGCTCACCGCCGCCTACACCGCCGCCCAGGCCCACCAGCCCGCCACCGCCCGCGACTTCGCCGCCCAGGCCGAAGAGAACACCCTCCGCCTCGCCCGCCACCCGCACACCGCCAGCCGCCCCCGGGAGCTGACCGCCAGCCAGTGCACCCTGTACGGGATCGGGATCCACCGCCACCTCGGCGACGTTGACACCGCCCTCGCCCACGCCCGCCAACTGCGCCCCGCCCACCTGCCCACCGCCGAGCGCCGCGCCCGCGCCGCCACCGATACCGCCCGCGCCCTGCTCGACGCCAGCGACACCGTCGGCGCCTTCGCCCAGCTGCGCCTCGTCGAGCTCGCCGCCCCGCTGGAGGCCCGCCGACCCTCGGTACGCGCGCTGACCGCCCACGTCGCCGAGCTGCGCCCCGATCTGCCGGGCCTGAGCGACTACGTGCACCGCACCTTGGCGTCCCCCCTCCGACCTGCGTAAATTTCAACACGAACCCGCCCGGCCGAAGGCCGCCTGGCGCCCAGAGCCGTCCCGCTTCACTGGGCTGCGCCTCCCGGGCCGCCCGGATCGCCGCGGAGGCCCGGGCGGGCTGGACGTGCCGCTGCGCTTGGCCATGGCCAGCGTCCGCTCGCTGCTGGCGTACACCACCGAGCATGATCGACTCGCGCCTCCCGCCTGAGCCGTTGCGGTCATCACCCGGCCACCACGGCTGTTCTCCGCGTTCTCGCACCCGCAGCGCGCCCCTGGACCTCTGGGACCGGGGCGCGCGGGCTTAGAGCTGTCGCTTTCCGTCACGCGGAACGTGCGGGCAACTCCCGGCGCCAACCCTTGAGACCTTCACGCCAGGCCAGTGCGCCGGGCCCAGTTGCGCCACCAGGCTCTCCATCAGCAAAGCAGACGCACCCATCCGATCAAAGGACGAGCTTCGGTGAGCGACAACCTGCCCCAGACGGTCCGCTTGGGGACCCCTGCGCGGCAGCGTCCGGCTGGGCAGTCACCCAAGGCGACGACATCGCATATGCGGGCGTTCCGCCTCACCCTTGACCCGACCCCGGCTCAGCTCGCCGACTTCAACCGCCATGCTGGCGCCTCCCGATGGGCGTTCAACCACGCGCTCGCCATGAAGCGGGCCGCTCACCAGGAATGGCGCAGCAAGGTCGACGCTCTCGTCGCCGAGGGCATGCCGGAGGCCGCTGCCCGCAAGGCGGTGAAGGTGAACATCCCCACCAAGCCGTCGATCCAGGCACACCTCAACCGGATCAAGGGCGACAGCCGCCGACCCACCGAGCTAGGCATGTACGGACCTCACCGCCCGTGCCCTTGGTGGTGGGAAGTGTCCACCTACGCCTTCCAGTCCGCGTTCATCGACGCCGACATGGCCTGGAAGAACTGGATGGACTCCCTGACCGGCAAGCGCGCTGGTCGTAAGGTCGGCCACCCTCGGTTCAAGAAGAAGGGCCGCGCCCGCGACTCCTTCCGCCTCCACCACCACGTCACCAAGCCCACCATCCGCCCTGACGGGTACCGACGCCTCAACCTTCCCCGGATCGGCTCGGTCCGCCTGCATGACACCAACAAGCCCCTGGCCCGCCTCATCGACCGCGGCCAGGCCGTCATCAAGTCCGTCACCATCGCCCGCGCCGGCCACCGCTGGTACGCCATGATCCTGTGCGAGGTCCACCAGCCCGCCGCCGCAACGACCCGAGCCCAGAAGACCCGCGGACGCGTCGGCGTAGACCTCGGCGTCAAGGTCCTCGCCGCCACCTCCAAACCCCTCACCCTCACGCCCGGAGCCGCCGAAACCCAGCTCATCCCCAACCCCCGCCACGCCGACCAAGACCGCCGACGCCTCACCCGAGCCCAGCGCGCCTACGCACGTACCCGCAAGGGCTCCACCAACCGCGCCGACGCGGCCCGCAGGATCGGCCGCATCCAGCATCAGATCGCCGAACGCCGCGCCACGACTCTGCACACCCTGACCAAACGCCTCGCCACCGGCTTCGAGACCGTCGCCGTGGAAGACCTCAACGTGAGCGGAATGACCGCCACCGCTCGAGGCACCCTCGCCCAGCCCGGCCGCAAAGTGAAGCAGAAGGCCGGCCTGAACCGCGCGATCCTTGATGCCGCTCCTGGCGAACTCCGTCGCCAACTTACATACAAAACCGGCTGGTACGGCTCTCACCTTGCGGTCCTGGACCGCTGGTGGCCCTCCAGCAAAACCTGCTCAGCCTGCGGGTGGCGAAACCCAAGCCTCACGCTCGCCGACAGGACGTTCAACTGCCACCAATGCGGCCTGAGCCTCGACCGAGACATCAACGCCGCACGCAACATCGAACACAACGCCCAACCCGTCGCCTCTGAGAGAGGGGAGACGTCAAAAACGCCCGTCGAGGGAGCACAAGTCCCGCCGGCCAAGCGGACGGAAGGCAGCACCCAGCGAAGCGGGAAGACCCGGCCACGGCCGGGCCACCCCCGAGGAGTAATCCTCGGGTCACCCACACCGCGCGACACCCGTCCACCCCGCCACTCGGACGTGGCCCACCAACTCAATAGCGACCACCGCGCGGAAAAACATGCAGGTCAAGAAGTGTCCGACCCATGCGTACGCGGGTGACTCGCGGACGCTCAAGCGGCACGACAAGCTCGCCGGAGTCCGACCCATGCGTACGCGGGTGACTCGCTGACAGGGGGACACCACTTCGGGCACTATGAGTCCGGCCCACACGTGCGCGGGTGACTCGGTGATCCTGCGCGGGCCCTGCTCGGCCTGCCGGTCCGCCTACGCGTGCGCGGGTGACTCTCGGGGTAGAGAGTCGCACGTCGGTGATCATCAGTCCGGCCCACGCGTACGCGGGTGACTCGGATGCAGGTTGTCCAGGGCTGGCGGATCGTGAGTCCGGCCACGTGTACGCGGGCGACTCGAACTACGAGAACGGACGCTCCGAGACCAAGCCGTCCGGCCCACGCGGGTGACTCGCCCACGCCGATGCGCTCCCACGCAGGGGAGCCGTCCGGCCCACGCGTACGCGGGTGACTCGTTGTAGGGCAAGCCGGAGACAAGTTGACGAGGGCAGTCCCTGCCCACAGAGTGACCGGCTTCTTACAGGGCGGCCGACCAGCGGCCATGTGAGAGCGTGGTTTCTCCGTGAACACCAGGACAGCGGGTCGCCGCGGATCACGGGCTACTACCTGACAGGCACCCTGTGCCGATGACCGCGGGGCCCAGCGCCCGAGCGCCGCGCCAGCCGCATGCCGACTTGCACTGAGCGCAACCGGTCCCGATTTGCACTCAGCGCAAGTCGTCGAACCCTAGGGCAAGTTGCGCTCAGTGCAAGTCGGCCGCTCCGGCGGCTGCCCGGGATCCGTGACAGTGGCTCAGGCGAACAGCCCGATCGAAGCGGCCTGCTCGTACTGGTCCTTCGGCAGCTTCGCACGGCGGTTGCGCGTGTTGCTGCGCCACACGCCGACCTGCAGCACGTGATGCACCCCTGCCTCGTCGACGACCGTTTCGCGATGGGCCCGGGGGATGCGCACGTGGCCCTCCCGCTGCCAGTACTGCCGGGCTGCGGCGAGGTTGCGCTCCCAGCTGCTGGCCTCCGCCGCCAGCAGCACCCCGCCCCCGCTCGTCTCGGCAGGCAGAGCCACCGGGACCGCCGGCTGCACCCCCACCTCGAGCAACCGCCGCTGCTGCTCCTCGCTGAGCCGGCCCCAGTCCTTCTGCTGCTGAAGGAGCCACAGGCCGATGTCATCGCCGAACACGAGCATCCCGGGGCGCAGGTCCGCCAGACTGGCCCCGCCGTCCAGGCAGGCCTTCAGACCGGCGTAGTGGCGCTGCCAGGCGATCGGCCACTTCGGATTCCAGTCGGGATCGATCGCGCGCAGCAGCCCATCCCGCGCCCGGGCCCGCTCAACGTTCTTCCCCAGCCCGCCGGGCTTACGGAGATTCTCCAGCTTCTGGCCGATTGCCCGGCCGTCGATGACCGCTTCCCGAGGAGCCGCGAGCGTCCCGTACATCTCGAAGTACCGGCGCGCGCAGGACACCCACACCTCGAAAGCCGCGTCATGGACCGACCACACCATCCCCAACGCGTTGAGCATGTCGAACCGCCACGGCGCCAGCACCCCCTCCCGCTGCGCCCGACGCTGCTCACTGACCCACCCGCCAAGCGCGTAGACCTCGTCCTCGTCCTCGCTGTCCGGCACCGGCACCGTCGCGTCCAGCGGCACCTTCGCGTGCCCGTGCTTGTCGACCCACCGGCGCAGAAAGTCGTAGCCCGTCAGCCAGAGCTCGGAGTCGGGCTGCAGGATCCGGCGCTCCACGAACCGCGCGATGAGGTCCGGGTCGCGGGGAGTGGAGAACTTCAGCAGCTGCTCCCACATCTGTGCCGCGCGCTGCTGGCTCTCCTCGGCCTGGACCTGGTCGTCGCCCTCGCTGCTGTCGCCCGGGTCACCGGCGTCCTTCGCTCCGGGCGGGGTGACGGGGTGGGGGTCCAGGCCAGTGACGTCCTCGCTCTCACCGCGGCCGGTGTGCTCGGTGCGCAGCGTGAGGCGCTCGATGAGGCCGTCCCCGTGTGAGCGCAGCCCTTGCAACACCGCCACCAGCGGCCGGTAGGAGGGCGAGGTCAGCATGTCGTCCGGCTTCTCCCCGGGCTGCAGATACACCGGCACCACGATGCGCGCGATCTTGCCCTCGCCCGGCGCCTGGCGAAGGGCCCGCCCCACGTTCTGCACGATCTCCGTCGCACTGCCGCGGGTGTCGGCGAACGCGACCCCGCCGACCCCTCGGCGCCCGCGGATGTCCTGCCCCTCCCCGACGGCCTTGCAGGAGGACAAGATCGAAAAGTCCGTTTCGCGCCCCTCCTCGTCCACCCCGTCCCCGAACCGGTCCATGACCAGCCGCCGTACCTCCAGCGTGTGATCCCCGCACAGCCACTCCGCCGACACCCGCTCCGGATACCGCTCCGGATCGCCGGCGTGCAGCTCCGCCGCGGTTTCCGGGAAAGCCCGCGCGAACGCCATCGCGTCCACGGTGCGATTGTGGAACGTCATCAACGACTTCACGCGCACCGCAGCGGCCAGCTTCAGCAGCGCCGCCTGCAACACCGCCAGCCGGCGCCCGCGCACCGCCTCATCGTCCGCGTCCGCCTCCGGCGGCTCGGGATCGGCGATCTCCAGCACATCGACCTCAAACCTGGCCAAAGTGCCCCGCTCCACCGCCTCTACCAGCCCATACGTGAACGCCCGCTTCCCGTACACCGCCTCATCGTCCATCGACACCACGAGCCGGTCCCTCCGGCCCGCCCGCCCCTCGGGCACCGCCCAGATCTTCGGCGTCGCCGTCAGATACAGCCGTCGATCCGCCACGATCCTCGTGTTGTCATGCACCGCCGCCCACGGCTTCGCCGCATCCCCCGACGTATGGTGCGCCTCGTCCGCGACCAGGAGGTCGAACGGCTCCAACTCCTGCCCGTACGCGCCCAGCAGCGCCTGCTCGATCGGCCCAGGAACGTCCTCACCGTCCTCCTGGCGCCAGCTGAGCGACTCGTAGGTGGCGAACACCCACACCGGCCCCCGCCCGGCCCACAGCCCCAGCTGCGGAGGACTCGTCGTGGCCCGCACCCCGAACTCCGCGAACGCCGCCCTCGACCGCGAGACCACCGCCACCGCCCGCCCGGAGAACCCCGCGGCACGCCACGATGCCGCCGTCTGCACCAGCAGACTCCGCCACGGCGCCAGCCACAGCACCCGGCCGCCAGAAGCCACCGTCCGCGCGGTGCCGAACCCCACGGCCGTCTTGCCCGTACCCGGCGCCGAGACCCCCAAGGTCCGAAGCCCCGCCGCCGGAATCGGAGCACCGGCCGGCAACTCCCGCGCAGCCGCGGCGATGTGCTCCTCGATGTGGCGCCATTCCGGCGCCCCGCCACTGCTCATCGGTCACCCCACGGGGAGGACACGAACGAGAGCATCATCGGTCACCGCCTTGCACTTGTCGATCTTGACGAGTTGATCAGTGGTGACACCCAAGGCCTCATTTCCCCAGACCTTACCCGCTGATGCATCACCGGATTCTGTGTATACTGGTGACCTCAATCTACTACCGCAACCAACTTCCTCGCAGGGTTTCCCGCCCACAGTTGCACAACCAACCGAAAGAGTGAGCAACCATCAAGCTGGCGTCGGCATGTCAGTGCAACCATCACAGGGCAACCACCAACCAAGTTGATGGTTGCTCACAAGGCAACTACCTGAGCAACCATCAAACATCCTGCACCTAAAGAGTCCACCCGCACCCCTCCCCGTAGCCAGCCGCCTTTTCCTTGAGAGCAACGACCCGAGGGGGCCAGAGACTAAGACCAGAGCAACCATTACTGACCCGATGTCGACTGTAGTTGCTTCTGAACCGCGTAGCGGATCAGAACCGGGACGCCGTCGGCGTCCAATGCACCCGCTGCGTAGCAGCGGCGCGTCGTGTCTGCGTAGCAGACCGCGCG
>NZ_JBEXWK010000036.1:0-89463 GCF_040629815.1 Streptomyces sp. NPDC005878 | reverse complement strand
CGCGGACCGTGGCGCGCAGCTGGTCGGGGTGGTCACCGAGGAAGGGGATCACCGGGGCCATCAGGACCCCGCAGCCGATGCCCGCGTCGGCGCGCAGTTCCCCGCGCCCCTGGGGGTTAGGGGCGCGGGGAACTGCGCGATCAGCCACCCCCGGCCTGCGGACGAAATCGCCACCCGCGTGCCGCAGGCACCCCCACGGCCTGCGGATGAAAACCCCGCCCGCGTGCCGCAGGCGGGCGGCGGGTCAGGCCGCCGGCCTCATCGCCTTGGGCTTGGGGGTTGCCGGGCGCAGGCCCAGGTCGGAGAGGAGGGCGTGGGCGGCCCTGCGGCCCGAGTACAGGGCGCCCTGGACCGTGCTGGTGTCCCGGTGGTCCCCGCACACGTACAGGCCCGCCAGCAGCCGCACAGGGCGGCGCACGTCGTGCGGGGCGGGCATCGCCGGGACCGCCTCGGGGGTGTGCCGGACCGCCAGCAGGTCCCAGTCCGCCGTGGACGTGCCGTACAGCCGTCCCAGATGGGCGAGGACCGAGGTCTCCAGGTCCGGGGGCGGCGGGCCGAGCACGGTGGAGCTGATGAGCGCCCGCCCGCGCGGCGCGCGCGCCGGGTCGACCTCGCTCATGACCGCCGTGTGCGCCACCGGCCCGCCCCCGTCCGCGTCCAGCAGCAGCGCGGGCTCGGCCAGCGGGGGCGCGGGGGCCGTGTGGTGCACCACCGTCACCGGGTGGAACGGCGGCACCCGCAGCCCGGGCAGCAGCTCGGAGGCGGCGCGCGCGTCGGTGGCCAGCAGCAGCGAGCGGCAGCCGATCACGCCGTGGTCGGCGGTGGTCACGGCGGTCGTGGCGACCGAGGTGACCTTGACGCCGCTGCGGACCGTACCGGGCGGCAGCGCCGCCGCCAGCAGCTCGGGCAGCACCGACGCGCCCCCCGTCGGCACACAGAGCCGGCCGCGCGCGAAGCCGCGCAGGGCGAGGTCGGCGCACCGGCTGGAGGTGGTGAGGTCCGGGTCGCAGAGCAGCGCCGAGAGCAGCGGGCGGACGAATCCGTCGAGGGTCCTGGCGGGCAGGCCCCGGGTCTGGAGGGCCGTTCCGATGGGGAGTTCGGGCCGGGCGAGCAGCCGCTCCACCGGCGTCGCGGCGAGGCGCGCGAGCGAGGCGCCGAGGCGGGCCTGGTCCAGGGGGCCGCCCAGCGGGGTGGCGGCGCCCCGCGCGGTGCTCCTGGGCACACCGCGGGTGCCTCCCCTGGGGGCGCTCGCGAGGGCGCGTGCCGTGGCGAGTGCGCCCCGCGCGCTCCTCGGTACGCCCGCCCGGTAGTGGCGGCCCGCGCTGTGGACGAGCACCCCGGACGCGAACGCGCTCACGGCCAGGCCGTCCAGGCCGGGCGTGCGCGTCAGCTCCGGATACGAGGTGGAGAGCAACTGGCCGATCCGGTCGAGGCGGAAGCCGTCGAGGTGCTCGGTGGACATGCGCCCGCCCACCTCCCCGGCGGCCTCAAGGACCATGACCGAGACCCCCGCGCCGGTCAGCTGGTGAGCCGCTGACAGGCCGGCGAGCCCGGCCCCCACGATGACGACGTCCGCATGGTGTGCGGTGCTGAGCACGTGCCCCTCCCTGAGGTCGGCGCGGCTTGGTGGAGGCCTCATGCCCCCAACAGGTTCACGAAATGCAGGAGTTCGGAGAGAGAGACTAGAAAGCGCGGTCGATTCCGTGGGTCGCGCACACGACCGGGCACGGATGCACGGCGCCGCGACGCGTGCGCCGGTGCCCTTCCGGCCGGGCGGCGCGAGGCGCGTACGAGGGCCTCTCCGCGAGGGGAACGCCGGTGTTCCCCCACGCCTCCCGGACGCCTACCCCGGCTCCCCGGGCCCCTACCCCGCCTCCCGGATCCCTACCCCGCCGCCCCGATCGCCCCCTCGATCTCCGGGAACGCGAATCTGAAGCCCGATTCCAGGAGGCGGTGGGGGAGGACCCGCTGGCTGCCGAGGACGTCCTCGGCGAACTCGCCCAGGGCCAGCCGGATCGCCGGGGCCGGGACCGGGAAGAGCGCCGGCCGGCGCAGCACCCGGGCCATCGCCGCCGTCACCTCGCGGTTGGTGACCGGCTCCGGGGCCGTCAGGTTCACCGGGCCCGACACCTCGGGGGTGTCCAGAAGATGCCGCAGGGCTGCGATCTCGTCGTGCAGGGAGATGAACGACCAGTACTGGCGGCCGTCGCCGAGGCGCCCGCCGAGCCCCGCCCGGAAGATCGGGAAGAGCTTGCCCCAGGCGCCGCCCTCGCGGGCCACCACCAGCCCGGTACGCGCGAACACCGTACGGATGCCCGCCTCCCGCGCCGGGGCCGCCGCCTCCTCCCACTCCACGCACACCCGCGCCAGGAAACCGTCGCCGGGCGGCGCCTCCTCGTCCACCGCGCGCGTGCCCGTGTCGCCGTAGTAGCCGATCGCCGTGCCGCACAGCAGCACCTTCGGCGGCCGGTCGAGCGAGGCCAGGGCCTCGGCGAGGGCGGCCGTGCCGAGCACCCGGCTGTCGCGGATCTCCTTCTTGTACGCGTCCGTCCACCGGTGGTCCCCGACCCCGGCCCCGGCGAGATGGACCACCGCCTCGCAGCCGGCGAGCCCCGCCGCGTCCACGTACTGGCGCCGCGGGTCCCACTCGACCTCGTCGGCGGTCCGCGCCGGACGCCGCACGAGAGGGACCAGCTCGTGCCCGTCCGCCCGCAGCGACCGTCCCAGGGCCGTGCCGATGAGCCCGGTCGAGCCCGTGATCGCGATCCGCATGCCGCCTTCTCCCGATGGTGGAGGGTGCCCCGGTCCGGGGCGGAAACCATGCTTCCTCATCCGTCCCCGATGGCACAGTTGCCCCATGTCCGCGCCTCACATACGTCCCGCCCGCCTCGGTGACGCGATCGCCCTCGCCGAACTCGATCACGACGTCTGGTCGCCGCTGCACTCGGTCCAGCCCCGGCCCCGGCCGCCGCTCGCGCCCTTCTTCGACCCCGCGAACCCGCCCGCGTACTACCTGGTCGGAGAGCTCGACGGCCGGGTGGCCGGATATCTGCGCCTGGTCCGGCCCACCGCCCTGGAGTGCAACGGCCACGTCCGCCAGATCCAGGGCCTGGCCGTCCGTGAAAGCGCCCGGGGCCGGGGCCTGGCCCGGGCACTGCTGCGCGCCGCCGCCGAGGAGTCCCGGCGCCAGGGCGCGCGCCGGCTGACCCTGCGCGTCCTGGGCCACAACACCCCCGCCCGCGCGCTCTACGCCTCGGAGGGCTTCACCGTCGAGGGGGTCCTGCCGGGGGAGTTCCTGCTGGAGGGGGAGTACGTGGACGACGTGCTGATGGGGCGCGCGCTCACCGAGTGACGTAGAACAGGAGATAGCAGCACGAACCCGGCGGCCGAGGAGCTTTCCCATGGTGGACGAGGGTGCGTCCGGGCTGCTGCCGGTCGCCCCCCGGCCCCTGTGGCAGCGGGCGCTGCCGGTGGTGGTCCTCGCCGCGATCACGGCCGCCCAGCTCGCCACCCCCAACGGCGTCGAGCTCGGCTACTTCCTGGCCGCCGTGCCCCCGCTCGCCGCCTTCGCCTACGGCCCGCTCGGCACGGTCGTGCTGGCCACCGTCACCTTCGTCGGCGTCCTGCTGCCGCACACCCGCGACTGGTACCCGCACCCCGGCGACATCCTCACCCTCGCGGTCGTCGTGGTCTTCAGCATCGTGGTGGCCCGGGTGCGCCAGCGCCGCGACCACCAGCTGGTGACCGTCCGCACGGTGGCCGAGGCGGCCCAGCTCGCGGTGCTTCCGCCGCTGCCGGCCGCGGTGGGGCCGGTGCGCTGCGCCGGGCTCTACCAGGCCGCCCAGCGCGGCACCCTGGTCGGCGGCGACTTCTACGACGTACGCGAGGGCCCGCACGGCGTCCGGGCGGTGATCGCCGACGTCCAGGGCCACGGTCTGGCGGCGGTCGGCACGGTGGCCTCGCTGCTCGGCGCCTTCCGCGAAGCGGTCCTCGACGAGCCCACCCTGCCGGGCGTGGCCGCCCGCCTCGACCGCCGCCTGGTGACCGACGCGGGGGCGGACGGCCACGGCGAGCTGTTCGCGACCGCGCTGCTGCTGGAGTTCCCGCCGGGCGAGCCGGTCGTACGGGTGGTGAGCTGCGGGCACCCGCGGCCGTTCCTGCTGCGCGGGCGCGGCGCCGCTGAGCTGGCCGCCGAGCCCGCGCCCCCGCTGGGCCTGGGCCTGGCGGGTCTCGCGCCGCCCCGCGAACTGCGGGTGGAGCTGGCGGAGGGCGACAGGATCCTCGCGTACACGGACGGGGTGACCGAGGCGCGCGACGGGGCCGGGGACTTCTACCCGCTCGCGGAGCGGCTGGCGGTGCTGGCCCCGCGCGACGGGCGTGCGCCGGGCGACGGTCCGGCGACGCGCGACGGTCTGGTGACGCTCACCGAGGCGGTACGCGACGACCTCGTGCGGTACGCGGGCCGCGCCAAGGACGACGTGGCGCTGCTGGCACTGGCCGCGGACCGGCCCCGCTAGGGCGTGTGGCGCGAGTCCCGCCCGCCCCGCGACGCCCGGCACGCCCTAGAGCGAGCCGCCGAAGCGCTCCCACAGCCGGGGGAACCGTTCCGCCAGGGCGTCCTCGTCCTCGAGGTCGAGCGCGGTGCCCAGCGGCTCGGCGGGCTGCGGCGAGATGCCCAGTGCGGGCGCGGTGACCCCGGTGAGCTGCTCGTACGCCTCGTCCGCCGCGTAACCGAGGTCCTCGCCGTCCCCGTCGATCTCCTCGTCGAAGTCCTCCAGGAGCTCGGCGAGCCGGTCCGGGTCGTGCAGGGCGCCCTCGAACACCTCGCGGCCCTGCCCGATGAGCCAGCAGCGGAAGTAGTCGAAGGCGTCGTCGCTCGCGCCGCCCAGCAGGACGGCCGCCGCGCCCCACAGGTCCCAGACGTAGGCGCGGTTGTAGCGGGCCTCGAAGTGCCGGGCGAAGTCCAGGACGGATTCCGGGTCGAGCTGCAGCAGGCGCTCCACCAACAGCTCAGCGTGGTCCTCGGGGTCGCCCTCGGCGTCCGCGCGGGTGCTGTCGATGAGCTCCCAGAATTCCGTCTCGTCCATCACGGGTCCAGCATCGTGGCTGGCGGGTGGGCGCGCACGCGGAGCCGTACAAATCAGCCCTTCGGGCGGCCGGATCGAACCACCGGCCCCATGCGCCCCACCTCACCCGTCCCGCTCGTCCCGCTCCTGGGGCGCGGAACCGTAGAGTCCGGCCATCGCGCGGGCGGCGGCGGCGAACCGCTCCCGCAGCGCCGCGGGTTCGAGCACCTCCACCTCCGGCCCGAGCGGCATCAGCTGGGCGAACGCCACGTCGTACGACTCCACCGGCAGCGCCACGGTCCTGCGGCCCCGCGCGTCCGCCCCGCCGGCCGCCTCCAGGGCCGCCAGGACCGACTCCCGGTCGCCCAGGACCGACGGCAGCCGGGCGGCGCCCGCCTCGGACACCCGCACGAGCACGGTCTCCCGGAGCATCGCCCGGGCGAAGCCGGCCGCCCGTTCGGCCCAGAACCCGGCCAGGTCGAAGGACTCGTCCCGGACGAACGCCTCCTCGTCCTGGCTCACCTCGTCGAACCGGTCCAGCCGGTACACCCGGAAGCCCGGGCGCTCCCCGTCGGCGCGGGCGCACACGTACCAGACCCCGGCCTTCAGGACGAGCCCGTACGGTTCGAGACGGCGCTCCACGGCCTCCCCGTCACGGCGCCGGTAGACCACCCGCAGCGCCCGGTCCGCCCAGACGGCACGGGCGACGGCGGGCAGGTGCGCGGGCGTCCCCGGCTCCCGCCACCAGGCGGGCGCGTCCAGGTGGAAGCGCCGCCCGGCGCTCGCGGGCGCGTCCCGCAGCGAGGGGAGCAGGGCCGCCGACACCTTCAGGCGGGCGGCCGAGGCCGCGTCCTCCAGGCCCATGTCGCGCAGGGCGCCCGGCACCCCGGACAGGAACAGCGCGGCGGCCTCGTCCCTGCCGAGCCCGGTGAGGCGGGTGCGGTAGCCGCCGACCAGCCGGTAGCCCCCGTTCCGGCCCCGGTCCGCGTAGACCGGAACGCCCGCCTCGCCCAGCGCCTGCGCGTCCCGGGTGACGGTCCGCTCGGAGACCTCCAGCTCGCGCGCCAGCTCGGCGGCGGACATGGAGGGCCGCGACTGGAGGAGCAGGACCATCTTGATCAGCCGGGCGGCGCGCATGAGGCAATGATGCCCGCGCCCCCACGTACGCCCGCGCGGGCGGACGGGAACGCCCCCGGGGGCGCGGCACGGAACCGCGCCCCCGGGGGCGTACACCGCTTCGTCCGGCCTACAGGCCGTACCGCTCGCGGGCCTCCTTGACGGCCGAGGCCTTGACCTCGCCGCGCCGGGCCAGCTGGGCCAGGGCCGCGACCACGATCGACTCGGCGTCCACACCGAAGTGGCGGCGAGCCGCGTCCCGGGTGTCGGAGAGGCCGAACCCGTCGGCGCCGAGCGAGGACCAGTCCTGCTCGACCCACTGCGCGATCTGGTCCGGGACCTGGCGCATGTAGTCGCTGACCGCGAGGACCGGGCCCTCGGCGCCGGCCAGCGCCTGGCGTACGTACGGAATCCGCTCCTCGCCGCGCAGCAGCGCGGCGTCCGCCTCCAGGGCGTCGCGGCGCAGCTCCGTCCAGGAGGTCGCGGACCACACGTCGGCGGCCACGCCCCACTCCTCGGCGAGCAGCTTCTGGGCCTTCAGGGTCCAGTGGATCGCGGTGCCGGAGCCGAGCAGCTGGATGCGCGGCGCGTTGACGGCCGCCACGTCCAGACCCGCCGACTCGGCCGTGTTGAACCGGTAGAGGCCCTTGACGATGCCCTCGTCGATCCCGGCCGGCTTGGCGGGCTGCGGCAGGGGCTCGTTGTAGACGGTGAGGTAGTAGAAGACGTCTCGGTCCTCGCCCGGGGCCGCCTCGCCGTACATCCGGCGCAGACCGTCCTTGACGATGGTGCCGATCTCGTACGCGAACGCCGGGTCGTAGGTCAGCGCCGCCGGGTTGGTCGCGGCGATCACCGGCGAGTGGCCGTCGGCGTGCTGGAGGCCCTCACCGGTCAGCGTGGTGCGGCCGGCGGTGGCGCCCACCAGGAAGCCGCGGCCCAGCTGGTCGCCGAGCTGCCACATCTGGTCGGCGGTGCGCTGCCAGCCGAACATCGAGTAGAAGATGTAGAACGGGATCATCGGCTCGCCGTGCGTGGCGTACGCGGTGGAGGCGGCGATGAAGTCGGCCATCGAACCGGCCTCGGTGATCCCCTCGTTGAGGATCTGGCCGTCCTTCGCCTCGCGGTAGTACATCAGCTGGTCGCGGTCGACCGGCTCGTACGTCTGGCCCTTGGGGGAGTAGATCCCGAGGGAGGGGAAGAGGCTCTCCATACCGAAGGTGCGGGCCTCGTCCGGGACGATCGGGACCCAGCGCCTGCCGGTCTCCTTGTCGCGGATGAGGTCCTTGACCAGCCGGACGAACGCCATGGTGGTGGCCATGGACTGGTTGCCGGAGCCCTTGTCGAAGGCGGCGAACGCCTTGTCGGCCGCGGCGGGCAGCGGGGCCAGCGCGTGGGTGCGGCGGGCCGGGGCCGGGCCGCCGAGGGCGGCGCGCCGCTCCTGGAGGTAACGCACCTCGGGGGAGTCCGCGCCGGGGTGCCCGTAGGGCACGACACCGTCGACGAACTGGGCGTCGGAGATCGGCAGTTCCAGCAGATCCCGCATGTTCTTGAACTCGTCGTTGGAGAGCTTCTTCATCTGGTGGTTCGCGTTCTTGGACGCGAAGCCCTCACCGAGGGTGAAGCCCTTGACGGTCTGCGCCAGGATGACGGTCGGCGCGCCCTTGAACTCCAGCGCGGCCTTGTACGCGGCGTACACCTTGCGGGGCTCGTGACCGCCGCGGGAGAGGTGGAAGCACTCCAGGATCTTGTCGTCGCCGATCAGCTTCGCCATCTCGACGAGCGCCGGGTCCTTGCCGAAGAAGTCCTCGCGGATGTAGGCCGCGTCCCGCGTCTGGTACGTCTGCACCTGCGCGTCCGGGACCTCGCGGAGCCGGCGGACGAGGGCGCCGGTGGTGTCGAGCGTGAACAGCTCGTCCCAGGCGCCGCCCCACAGCGACTTCACGACGTTCCAGCCGGCGCCGCGGAACTGGGCCTCCAGCTCCTGCACGATCTTGAAGTTGGCGCGGACCGGGCCGTCGAGGCGCTGGAGGTTGCAGTTGATGACGAAGGTGAGGTTGTCGAGGCCCTCCCGCGCGGCGAGCGCGAGTGCGGCGGTCGACTCGGGCTCGTCCATCTCGCCGTCACCGAGGAAGGCCCACACGTGGGAGCCGGAGACGTCCTTGATGTTCCGGTTGGTGAGGTACCGGTTGAACCGCGCCTGGTAGATGGCGGAGAGCGGCCCGAGACCCATCGACACGGTCGGGAACTCCCACAGCCAGGGGAGGCGGCGGGGGTGCGGGTAGGAGGGCAGGCCGTTGCCGGCCGACTCCTGCCGGAAGTTGTCGAGGTGGCTCTCGTTCAGCCGGCCGTCGAGGAAGGCGCGGGCGTAGATGCCGGGGGAGGCGTGGCCCTGGATGTAGAGCTGGTCGCCGGACCCGTCGGCCTCCTTGCCCCGGAAGAAGTGGTTGAAGCCGGTCTCGTAGAGCCAGGCGGCGGAGGCGAAGGTGGCGATGTGGCCGCCGACGCCGTGCTTGGCGCCGCGGGTGACCATCGCGGCGGCGTTCCACCGGTTCCAGGCCGTGATCCGGCGCTCCATCTCCTCGTCGCCGTCGACGGCGGGCTCGGCGGAGGTGGGGATGGTGTTGACGTAGTCCGTCTCCAGCAGCTTGGGCAGGGCCAGGCCCGCGCCCTCGGCGTGCTGGAGCGTGCGGCGCATCAGATACGCGGCCCGGTGGGGGCCGGCGGCCTTGGCGACGGCGTCGAGGGAGGCCGCCCACTCGGCGGTCTCCTCGGTGTCACGGTCCGGGAGCTGGTCGAGCTCGCTCGGAGACTTGCGCGTGGGGTCGATCATGATCGCCGCCTTCCGGACAGGAGGGGGGTGGAGAAAAAGTGCCGTGTCTGGCAGGACAGGGCCGGTGGACCGGGTAAGTCCGCCGTTGACTGTAAGCCGACGATCGATGATCGATCAAAGTGTTGAGCGAAAAACTTCTCGATACGGGGAAAGTCGGCACAGGGTGCCGTGGATGGGGGCACGGGGTGCCTTGTTTTCGCAGGTGGGGTGGGGTTCGGATGAGCGGGGGCGCCGGATTGTGAGCGGGGCACGCCCCCCTCTCCCACCACCGAACCGGGGCTGCGCCCCGGGGGCCCCTGGGGTTTGTCTGCGGGTGGGTGGTGGGTTGCTCGCGCGGTTCCTGGGTTCGTCTGCGGGTGGGTGCTGGGCTGCTCGCGCAGTTCCCCGCGCCCCTGTTCGGCCCGGGGTTCGTCTGCGGGCCGTGCTGGGCTGGTCGCGCAGTTCCCCGCGCCCCTGTGGGGTCTGGGGTCTGGGTTTGTCTGCGGGCCGTGCTGGGCTGGTCGCGCAGTTCCCCGCGCCCCTTGAGGGGGCTGTGGCTGAGCGGTGTTTCCGGGGCTCCCCGGAGGGGTGTGCGGCGAGCCTGGCGCCCCGGCGACCGGGACCCCCTAGGGGCGCGGGGAACTGCGCGACCAGCCACGGACGGTCCGCAGGCGACTGGCGGCCCTTGAGGGGCGCGGGGAACTGCGCGAGCTGTTCAGGGGCGGCCGGGGGGCCTCGCGGGAGGGGTCAGGCTCGGGGGGCGCAGCCCAGGACGTGGGACTTGACCAGGGTGCCGATCCGGGGATCGTGGCGCCGGAACGCCTCCACCAACTCCTGATGCTCCTCCGCGTACGACTTCTGCACAGTGCCGAGCCAGCGGATGGACAGGGCCGTGAAGACCTCGATGCCGAGCCCCTCCCACGTGTGGAGGAGCACCCCGTTGTGCGCCGCCCGCACCAGCTCCCGGTGGAACCCCACCGTATGCCGCACCTGCGCCGTCCCGTCCGCCGCCGCGTCCGCCTCGTACAGCGCCGCCACATGGGGCTCCAGGGCCGAGCAGTCGGCGGCGAGGCGGTCCGCCGCCAGTTCCGCCGCGATCTGCTCCAGACCGGCCCGGACCGGGTAGCTCTCCTCCAGGTCGGCCGCCGTCAGGTTCCGTACGCGTACGCCCTTGTTCGGCGCCGACTCGATCAGCCGCAGGGACTCCAGCTCCCGCAGGGCCTCCCGGACCGGCGTCTGGCTGACCTGGAGCTCGACCGCGATCCGGCGCTCCACGATCCGCTCACCCGGCTTCCAGCGGCCGCTGACGATCCCCTCCACGATGTGCTCGCGGATCTGCTCGCGCAGCGAGTGGACGACGGGCGGGGTCATGACGAGCTCCTTCACGCGCGAGCGGTGACCTCTAGACAATACGGCGGCGCCCCCACCTGGAATCACTCCGGGCGGGGGCGCCTTCGTCACAGTCCGTACGGACGGGCCGTACGGCCGAGGGTCCTACAGGCCGAGCTCGACCTCGAACTCGCCGGCCTCCAGGATCGCCTTGACGGCCGTCAGGTAGCGGGCCGCGTCGGCGCCGTCGACCAGACGGTGGTCGTAGGAGAGCGACAGGTAGGTCATGTCGCGGACGCCGATGACCGTGCCCTCGGCGGTCTCGATGACCGCCGGGCGCTTGACCGTGGCACCGATGCCCAGGATCGCGACCTGGTTCGGCGGCACGATGACCGTGTCGAACAGCGCACCGCGCGAGCCGGTGTTGCTGATCGTGAAGGTCGCGCCGGACAGCTCGTCCGGGGTGATCTTGTTGGCGCGGACCTTGCCGGCCAGCTCGGCGGTCGCCTTGGAGATACCGGCCAGGTTGAGGTTGCCCGCACCCTTGATGACCGGGGTCATCAGACCCTTCTCGGAGTCCACGGCGATGCCGATGTTCTCCGAGTCGAAGTACGTGATGGTGCCCTCGTCCTCGTTGATCCGGGCGTTGACGACCGGGTGGGCCTTCAGCGCCTGGGCCGCGGCCTTGACGAAGAACGGCATCGGGGACAGCTTGACGCCCTCACGGGCGGCGAAGGAGTCCTTCGCGGCCGCGCGCAGCTTCATCAGCTTGGTGATGTCGACCTCGACGACCGTGGTCAGCTGGGCCTGCGAGTGCAGCGCCTTCATCATGTTGTCGCCGATGACCTTGCGCATCCGGGTCATCTTGACCGTCTGGCCGCGCAGCGGGGACGCCTCCAGGGAGGGGGCGGCCTTCGCGGCGGGCGCGGCGGCGGCGGCCGGCGCCGGGGCGGCGGCCTTGGCGGCCTCGGCCGCGGCGATGACATCTTGCTTGCGGATACGGCCACCGACACCGGTGCCCTTGACCGCGCCCAGGTCCACACCGGACTCGGAGGCGAGCTTGCGCACCAGCGGCGTGACGTACGCGCCGTCGTCACCGGCGCCGGACGGAGCCGGAGCGGCGGCCGGGGCCTGCTGCGCCGGGGCGGCGGGCGCCGCGGCGGGCTGCGGGGCCGGGGCCTGCGGGGCGGCGGCGGGCGTCTGCGGGGCCGGGTCCGGCACCGGGGCCTGCGCGGCCGGGGCGGGCTGCGCGGGAGCCGGGGCCTGCTGCGCCGGGGCCTGCTGCGCCGGGGCGGGCTGCGCCGGAGCGGGAGCCGCGGCCGGAGCCGAGGCGGCCTGGGCCGGGGCGGCCTGGGCCGGAGCGGCGGCGGGCGCGGAGCCCGCGGCGCCGATGACGGCCAGCTTGGCGCCGACCTCGGCGGTCTCGTCCTCGCCGACCACGATCTCCAGCAGCACACCGGCGACCGGGGCGGGGATCTCGGTGTCGACCTTGTCGGTGGAGACCTCCAGGAGCGGCTCGTCCTCGGCCACCTCCTCGCCGACCTGCTTCAGCCAGCGGGTGACGGTGCCCTCGGTCACGCTCTCGCCGAGCGCGGGAAGGACGACGTCGGTGCCCTCGGCGGAGCCACCGCCGGAGGCGGCCTCGGCGGTCGGGGCCGGGGCGGGGGTCTGCGTCTCGGTGGACGGCGCGGCCTGCGGGGCGGGAGCCTCCTGAGCGGGGGCCTCCTGCGCCGGAGCCTGCTGCGCCGGGGCGGCCTCGGCGGCCGGGGCGCCGGAGCCGTCGTCGATGATCGCCAGCTCGGCGCCGACCTCGACGGTCTCGTCCTCGGCCACCTTGATGGAGGCCAGGATGCCGGAGGCGGGGGCCGGGATCTCGGTGTCGACCTTGTCGGTCGAGACCTCGAGCAACGGCTCGTCGGCCTCGACGCGCTCGCCCTCGGCCTTCAGCCAGCGGGTGACGGTGCCCTCGGTGACGCTCTCGCCGAGCGCCGGAAGGGTTACGGAAACCGACATGGTTTCAGTTTCTCCTTACAGATGTGCGGAAGTGGTCGTCGCGCCCGAGGGCAGTCAGTCGTGGGAGTGCAGCGGCTTGCCGGCCAGCGCCAGGTGGGCCTCGCCGAGAGCCTCGTTCTGCGTCGGGTGCGCGTGGATGAGCTGCGCGACCTCGGCCGGCAGAGCCTCCCAGTTGTAGATCAGCTGGGCCTCGCCGACCTGCTCGCCCATACGGTCACCGACCATGTGGACGCCGACCACGGCACCGTCCTTGACCTGGACGAGCTTGATCTCGCCCGCGGTCTTGAGGATCTTGCTCTTGCCGTTGCCCGCGAGGTTGTACTTCAGAGCGACGACCTTGTCCGCACCGTAGATCTCCTTGGCCTTGGCCTCGGAGATGCCGACGGAGGCGACCTCGGGGTGGCAGTACGTCACGCGCGGCACACCGTCGTAGTCGATCGGGACGGTCTTGAGACCGGCCAGACGCTCCGCCACCAGGATGCCCTCGGCGAAGCCGACGTGCGCGAGCTGGAGGGTGGGGACGAGGTCGCCGACGGCCGAGATGGTCGGCACGTTGGTGCGCATGTACTCGTCGACCAGGACGTAGCCGCGGTCCATCGCGACGCCCTGCTCCTCGTAACCGAGGCCCTGGGAGACCGGGCCGCGGCCGATGGCGACGAGGAGGACCTCGGCCTCGAACTCCTTGCCGTCGGCCAGCGTGACCTTGACACCGTTCTGGGTGTACTCGGCCTTCTGGAAGAAGGTGCCCAGGTTGAACTTGATGCCGCGCTTGCGGAAGGCGCGCTCGAGAAGCTTGGAGGAGTTCTCGTCCTCGGCCGGCACGAGGTGCTTGAGGCCCTCGACGACCGTGACGTCGGTGCCGAAGGACTTCCACGCCGAGGCGAACTCGACGCCGATGACGCCGCCGCCCAGGATGATCGCGGACTGCGGGACCCGGTCCAGGGTGAGCGCGTGGTCCGAGGAGATGATCCGGTTGCCGTCGATCTCCAGGCCCGGCAGCGACTTCGGCACGGAGCCGGTCGCCAGGAGGACGTGGCGGCCCTGGACGCGCTGCCCGCCGACGTCGACCGAGGTGGGCGACGACAGCCGGCCCTCACCCTCGATGTACGTCACCTTGCGGGAGGCGACCAGGCCCTGGAGGCCCTTGTACAGGCCCGAGATCACGTCGTCCTTGTACTTGTGGACGGCCGCGATGTCGATGCCCTCGAAGGTGGCCTTGACACCGAACTGCTCGGCCTCGCGGGCCTGGTCGGCGATCTCACCGGCGTGCAGCAGGGCCTTGGTGGGGATGCAGCCGTTGTGCAGGCAGGTGCCGCCGAGCTTGTTCTTCTCGATCAGTGCGACGTCCAGGCCCAGCTGCGCTCCGCGCAGGGCCGCGGCGTAGCCGCCACTGCCACCGCCGAGGATCACTAGGTCGAAAACGGTGCTGGCGTCGTTCGCCACGTCACGTCCTCCATGCATGTGCGCCGGGCGCGGTCGTCGATGACCGGCGGCGGCTGGTGTTCGGCCGCTTTTCTTCGGCCCTGTGGTGGGGGCCCTGTCCTGCCGAGAACCCATCTTCGCACTTGTTGACGGAAGGCGGGACGCGGGGCCGGGGTCTGAGACGGCCGATCGTCCTTCTGGCGGGCGATCACCGGGTACGTATCCCCGGATTTCGTCCACAGCGGAACCGGGCCGTGTGCGAGGGGTGAACACGAATGGCCTCGGGCATATGCCCGAGGCCATCGGTGTCACACGGGTCAGCCCAGCTCGCCGTCGGCGGTGCGCTCGGCCAGCCGGACCAGGGTGCGGACCGCGGAGCCGGTGCCGCCCTTGGGGGTGTAGCCGAAGGGGGCGCCCTCGTTGTAGGCCGGGCCCGCGATGTCCAGGTGGGCCCAGGTGATGCCCTCGCCCACGAACTCCTTCAGGAACAGACCGGCCACCAGGCCGCCGCCCATCCGCTCGCCCATGTTGGCGATGTCGGCGGTGGGGGAGTCCATGCCCTTGCGCAGCTCGGCGGGGAGCGGCATCGGCCAGGACTGCTCGCCGGCCTCCTCGGCCGTCTCGTGGACGGCGGTGCGGAAGGCGTCGTCGTTGGCCATCACGCCGAAGGTGCGGCTGCCGAGCGCCATCATCATCGCGCCCGTCAGGGTCGCCACGTCGACGATCGCGTCCGGGTTCTCCTCGGAGGCCTTGGCCAGGGCGTCGGCGAGCACGAGCCGGCCCTCGGCGTCGGTGTTGAGGACCTCGACGGTCTTGCCGCTGTACATGCGCAGGACGTCGCCCGGACGGGTGGCGGTGCCCGACGGCATGTTCTCGGCGAGCGCCAGCCAGCCGGTGACGTTCACCTTCAGGCCCAGCCGGGCGGCGGTGACGACGGCGGCGAAGACGGCGGCGGCGCCGGCCATGTCGCACTTCATCGTCTCGTTGTGGCCCGCCGGCTTCAGCGAGATGCCGCCCGAGTCGTAGGTGATGCCCTTGCCGACGAAGGCCAGGGACTTCTGCGCCTTGGGGTGGGTGTAGCCGATGCGCACCAGGCGCGGGGCGTTGGCGGAGCCGGCGCCGACGCCGAGGATGCCGCCGTAGCCGCCCTTGGTGAGCGCCTTCTCGTCGAGCACCTGGACCTTGACGCCGTGCTCCTTGCCGGCCGCGGTGGCGACGGCGGCGAAGGACTCGGGGTAGAGGTCGTTCGGCGGGGTGTTCACCAGGTCACGGGCGCGGTTGATCTCCTCGGCCAGCGCGATCGCGCGCTCCACGGCCGCCTTGTGAGCCTTGTCACGCGGCTTGGCGCCGGTCAGGGCGATTTCGGCCAGCGGCGCCTTGCCGTTCTTGCCGCCGTCCTGGTACGCGGTGAAGGCGTACGAACCGAGCAGCGCGCCCTCCGCGATGGCCGCCACGTCCTCGGCCGCCTCCACGGGCAGCGCGAACGCGGCCTTCTTGGTGCCGGCCAGGGCGCGGGCCGCGACACCGGCGGCCGCGCGCAGCGCCTCGGCGGCGAACGTCTCGTCCTCGCCGGGGGCCGTGCCGAGTCCGACGGCCAGCACGACGGGCGCCTTCAGACCGGACGGCGACGGCAGCTTCGTCGCCTCGCCTTCGGCACCGGAGGCGCCCAGGGTCTCCAGGACGCCGGCGAGCTTGCCGCCGAACGCCTTGTCCACGGCCTCGGCGCCCGGCGCGACGACCAGACCCCCCTTGGGCCCGGTGCCCTTGGTGATGCCGACGACCACGGCGTCGGCGCGCAGCGTCGCGGCACCGGCAGTGCTGAGAGTCAGAGCAGTCACGGTGGTGAAGTCTCTCTTCCGTTGAGTTTCCGAGCCGAGGGATGGGTCGGCTGTGCCCCGGCGCATCGTAATTCGGCCGAGTTGGGCGCGGATACGAGCGTACGCGCGCGGATCCGCTTCGCTCACGGCGGCGGCAATTCACTCATCCGTGGTGTCTGTTCCATGTTTGCCCGCCAGACTGTGATCGCTCGGTCACACTCGGCCCGTCCGGGCAAGGGCGCACAGGGCTCCTTTGCACCATTTCCACAGGTCCTGCCGTGTGCGCGCGCATAGGGAAGGGCCCCCATGAGGGGGGAACGTTGAAGAAGGCGAACCGGATGAGAACGGGCAGAACCGCGGTGGCACTGCTCACCGCCGGCCTCCTGGCGGCGGGCATACCCGCGGCCGGTGCCGACGCCGCGACGGTGACCCCGCGCATCGACCTCAAGGTGCTCGTCCTGGACGACGGCGGCAGCGCGGTGGACGCGCTGACGGCCCAGCTCCGGAGCATCGGGCTGCCCTACCAGACGGTGCGCCTGGGCGACGCGGGACGGCCGGCGGTCGACGCGGCGTTCCTCGGCGACACGGTGAACGGGCGCCCCCGGGCCAAGTTCCAGGGCGTCATCGCGCCCAACGAGCTCCCCTTCGGCTCGGCCGACTCCCCCGAGCAGAGCGCGCTCGCGGCATACGAGAAGGCCTTCGGCATCCGCCAGATCGACGCCTCCACCTGGGCCCACCCCGAGGTCGGCCTCGACTACACGGACCAGAACGGCGGCTGGGCCGGGGTGCTCGACGGCGCCAGGACCCAGCTCACACCGGACGGCCTGAAGGGCCCCTTCGCCTACCTCGACGCAACGGTCCCCTTCGAGGACAACTCCGCCTCCGTCGCCGAGAGTTACGGCTACGCGGCCCACCCCCGGGAGGGCTACACCAGCTACCTCACCGCGCCCACCGGCGGCTCCCTGCTCGGGACCTACACCCACGACGGGCGCAGCGAACTCGTCGTCACCTTCGCCTACAACCAGTACCAGGAGCAGTTCAAGGTACTCGCGCGCGGCATGGTGGAGTGGCTGACCCAGGGCGTCCACCTCGGACAGAACCGCAACTACTTCGCCGTCCACGTCGACGACGTCCTCGCGCCGGACGCCCGCTGGGACACCGCGCGCGACTGCACCCCGGGCGACTTCGACTGCGCCGGCGGGGGCGGCACGACGAGCGACATCCGGATGACGGCGGCCGACGCGCAGTACGCCGTCCAGTGGGAGCGGGCCACCGGATTCACCCTCGACCTGCTGTACAATGCGGGCTCCGGCGAGGAGTGGAAGGCCGAGCACGGCGGCACCGACCCGCTCGCCGCCCAGCTCCTCGCCGACAAGGCCGCGTTCCGCTGGGAGAACCACACCTACACGCACGCCTTCCTCGGCTGCGTCCAGGACACCACCACGGTGCCCTGGACCTGCGCGAAGAACGCGGACGGCAGCACCCGGTGGGTGAGCCGCGCCGACATCGCCGGCCAGATCAGCGACAACTACCAGTGGGGCGTGCGCAACGGCCTGTCGGTCGACCGCGCCGAACTGGTCGCCGGGGAGCACTCCGGCCTGAAGACCCTGCCGCAGCAGCCCCAGGACAACCCCAACCTGGCCGGGGCACTCGCCGACGCCGGGGTCAAGTGGGCGGGCAGCGACAACTCCCGCGAGCCGCAGCAGCGCCCGGTCGGCTCGGCCCTCACGGTGCCGCGCTACCCGATGAACGTGTACTACAACGTGGGCACGGCGGCCGAGATGGCCGACGAGTACAACTGGATCTACACCTCCAGGGCCGACGGCGGCAGCGGGGTCTGCGAGGACAACCCGACCTCCACCTGCCTGCCCGGGCCGCTGGACACCGCCACCGGGTACACCTCGTACATCGTTCCCCAAGAGGCCGCCACCGCGCTGCGGCACGTGCTCGGCAACGACCCGCGCCCGCACTACGTCCACCAGTCCAACCTCGCCGAGGAGCGCCTGCTCTACCCGGTCCTCGACCGGGTGCTCGGCGACTACCGCGCCCTCTTCGCGGACAGCGTGCCCCTCGTCAACCTGCGCCAGCGCGACATCGGCACCGAGCTCGGCCGCCAGGCCGCCTGGGCCAAGGCGGTCGCGGAAGGCAAGGTCACCGCGTACCGCGTCGGCACCGCCGTCACCGTCCAGGCGCCGTCGGGCGTGGTGGCGCCGGTCACGGCTCCCGAGGGCACCCAGCAGCAACAGCTCCTGGGCACCACCGCGTTCGGCACGCCGTACGCGGGTCAGCGCACCGCCTGGGCCGCTCCCGGAGCGCTCCAGACGGCGATCACGCTGAAGCTCCCGGCCTGACCGGCCGACCGACATTCGCTGTCCAGGGGGGACACCAATGCCGAGCAGTGGCCGTCATGTCACCATGCTCACGGAAGGCACCTATCCGCACATCCACGGGGGTGTGAGCACCTGGTGCGACCAGCTCGTCCGCGGTATGCCGGAGGTCGACTTCCACGTCCTGGCCCTCACCGGCAGCGGCCGCGAGCCGGTCGCCTGGGAGCTGCCGCCGAACGTGTACCGGCACACGGCGTTCCCCCTGTGGGGGCCGGCGCCGCGGCGCCGGCCGCTCTTCGGCAAGGAGCGGCGCCGCTTCATAGACGTCTACGAGCGGTTCCTGCTCTCGATGCTCGACCCGGGGTCCGGCTGCGACTTCGGCCAGGGGCTCTTCGCCCTGGCGCGGCTGGCCCGGGCCGGGCGGCTCTCGGGGGCGCTGCGCTCGGAGGCCGCGCTGCGGTCCCTGATGTGGATCTGGACCATGCCGCATCTGGAGATAGCCGCCGCACGGCCCACCGTGCACGACGCCCTGACCGCCACCGACCTCCTCGAACACGCGCTGCGCCCGCTGACCGCCCGCCTCCCCGAGGACTGCGTGGCGCACGCGGTCAGCAGCGGCCTCGCCACCCTTCCCGCGCTGGCCGCCCAGCACTTCGACGGGGTGCCGTTCCTCCTCACCGAGCACGGCATCTATCTGCGCGAGCGCTATCTCGGCTACCGCACCGGCGAGCAGAGCTGGCCGGTGAAGTCGCTGATCCTCGGCTTCTACCGCGAGCTGAACTCCACGGGGTACCGCCAGGCCGACCTGATCACCCCGTGCAACCAGTACAACCGTCGCTGG
This sequence comes from Streptomyces sp. NPDC005878, assembly GCF_040629815.1. Taxonomy (NCBI): domain Bacteria; kingdom Bacillati; phylum Actinomycetota; class Actinomycetes; order Kitasatosporales; family Streptomycetaceae; genus Streptomyces; species Streptomyces sp. NPDC005878. The sequence continues at coordinate 70,723 of NZ_JBEXWK010000036.1, read as the reverse complement.
GAGGAGCGCGGCGGGGCGCCGGCCGACCGCATCAGGACGGTCTACAACGGTGTCGACCCCAGCCTCTTCCCGCACGCCGGACCCGACCCGGCGGTGCCCACCCTCAGCTGGTGCGGGCGCGTCGACCCCATCAAGGACCTGGAGACCCTGATCCGGGCGTACGCCATGGTCAGGGCCGAGCTGCCGGAGGTGCGGCTGCGGCTGTTCGGACCGGTCCCGGCGGGCAACGCGGACTACCGCACCAAGCTGGAGAAGCTCGCCGCCGAACTCGGCGTCACCGACGGGATCACCTACGAGGGCCGGGTCAGCGACGTCGCCGGCGCCTACGCGGCGGGCAGCGTGGTGATGCTCTCCAGCATCAGCGAGGGCTTCCCCTTCTCGCTGATAGAGGCGATGTCCTGCGGGCGCGCCACGGTCTCCACGGACGTGGGCGGGGTGCGCGAGGCGGTCGGGGACGCCGGCCTGGTGGTGCCGCCGCGCGAGCCCGCGCTGATGGCCGAGGCCGCCCTGTCCCTGCTGCGCGACCACGAACGGCGCGCCGGACTGGGCGCGTCGGCCCGTGCCCGGGTCGTCGAGCAGTTCACCCTCCACCGGTCCGTGGACGGCTTCCGCCGGATCTACCGGGAGCTCGCCGGGGCCCCCGAGCCCCTGCCCCGGTACGCGCCGGCCCCCGCGCCCCTCGCCGAACGTCCCGCCGAGGACCGCGCCCAGGACCGCGCCGAGGTCCCCGGCGAGACGGACGACTGGACGCTCGAACTCACCGACCCCTGGTACCGGGAGCTGGCGTCGGACGGGTCCGTCTGGTGAGCGGCTCGTTGTGGCTGGGCGCGGAGGGCCGGCACACCCTGCCCTTCATCCCGCGCCAGCGCCCGCACACCCCCGCCGCCGACCCCGTCGACGAACTCGCCGACCGGATGGAGGAGTTGATCGCGGCCGCCGTCCACCCGGACGAGGTCGCGGCCATCCTGGAGTCCGACGGCATGACCGACTCCCACATCCGTACGGCCTACGGCCGCCACGACTCCTTCGAGCTCGCCGAGGACCTCTACGCGCGCGTGGCGCGCCGCTACCCGTCCGCCGCGGCCCCGGCCGCCGACCCCTGGCACAGCTCCCTGGGCGCCTGTCTGCTGCGCGGCCTGGTCTTCGCGCTGCCCGGCCTCGCGTACGTCCTGGGCGCCCCGCTGCTCGCCGGGCCCGAGGACGGCTTCGGCCTGCCCTTCGGTACGGTCCCGCTGCTCGCCTCGGCCGTCACCGGCTGGGTGTGGAACCAGGGGCTCTCCCACCGGGCCTACACGTGGCTCGGCCTGGGCGACCGGGCCGCCGCCCGTGCCGCCCTGCGCACCGGGGCCCCGCTGGGGGCGGTGCTGGGCGCGCTGGTGGCGCTGGCGGTGGGCGGGCCGGGCGAACTGCCCGCGGTCGGCTTCGCCGCCGGGCAGGCGGTCTATCTGGCGGCGGCGACCGTGCTGCTCGTCCTGGGGCGCGAGCGGGACCTGCTGTACGCGCTGGCGCCGGTGGCGGCGGGCGCCGCGACGGCTCCCGTCCTCGACCTGCCCGCCGCGCCGCGCTGCGCGCTGCTGCTGCTCTCGCTCGCCGCCGCGACCGGCTTCGCCCGACGCGCGTCGGGCGGCGGTGGTGCGGGTGGCGGTGGTGCGGGTGGCGGTGGTGCGGGCGCGGGCGACGGCCGGCCGGGCCCGTCCCTGGCCGCCGCCGTCCCGTACGCGCTGTTCGGCCTCGGCACCGGCGTGCTGGTGCTGTACGCGGCCGTCGGGGACGTGCTCGCCGACGGCGCCGGGTCCGCCGTGGCCGCGCCCTCGGCCGTCGCGCTCACCCTGAGCATGGGGCCCGCCGAGTGGCTGCTGTACCGCTTCCGCAGCGGGAGCAGAGCGGGGCTGCGGGCCACCACCGCCCGCGGCTTCCGCCGGGCGACCGCGGCCACCCTCGCGGCCTGCCTCGGCGGCTATCTCGCCGTCCTCCTCGCCCTCACCGTCGCCGGGACGCCGCTGTGGCCGGGCGCCCCGCACCTCGGCGCGCTCCGGCTGACGGGGCTGCTGCTCACCGGCATGGTCCTGTGGACCGCGCTGCTGCTCCAGTCCTACGGCGCCGTCCGCTCCGCCGCCGCCGTGTGCTGTGCGGCGGCCGGGGCGCAGGTGCTGACCCTGGTGACCGGGGCGGGCCACCCGGACACGGTCGGGCCGGTGGTGGCGGGCGTCGCCGCGCTGGTGCTCGCCGTGCTCGTGGGGGCGCTGCTGGGACGGGCGACGGCCCACCGCGCATGACCCCAGCCCGAAGCGGGGTCCATGGCGGCTCCGCGTACAGGAAGAGAAGCCACGCACCCGATGCACCCGCAGACCCCGCACCCATACGCCCCACCTGTCCCACCCGCCCCGCACACCGCACCCGCCCCGCATCCGGCACCCGCCACCTCGGCCGCGCCCGCCCCGCATCCGGCACCCGCTACCTCGGCCGCGCCCGCCCCGCATCCGGCACCCGCCACCTCGGCCGCGCCCGCCCCTCCCGCCCCCGAGCGGACCCTCCTCGTCCCGTTCTACGACCACCCGGCCGACCGGCCCGACGCCTGGGAGACGCTCATCGCGGCGGCGCCCCGGCTGTACGGGGTCGTGCTCAACCCCGCCAGCGGCGCCGGGCAGGCCCCCGACGCGGTGTTCGCCGAGGCCGCGGCCCGGCTGCGGGCGGCCGGCGTCCCCGTCCTCGGCTACGCGGACACGGACTACGGCCGCCGTCCGCACGCCGATGTCGTCCGCGACCTGCTGCGCCACCGCGACTGGTACGGGGCCGACGGCGCCTTCCTCGACCAGGCGGCCACCGATCCGGCACTCCTCGCGCACTACCGGCGCCTGTCCGTCGCGGCCCGCGCCGCCGGGGCCCGCACGCTGGTGCTCAACCACGGCACCCACCCGCACCCCGGGTACGCCGCCCTCGCGGACCTGCTCGTCACGTACGAGGGCACCTGGACGGCCTACCCTGGGGCGGGCGCCCCGCAGTGGACCCTGGCCCATCCGCCGGAGCGCTTCTGCCACCTCGTCTACGCGGCCCCGCACGGCGCCCGGCCGACCACGCCCGTGCACTGCGTGGTGCCGGGCGACGCCCCGCACCCCTGGGGCACGCTGCCGTACCTCCTGGAGCCCGCCCGATGACACGCCGCCTCCCGCTCGCGCTGGTCCTGCTGCTGCTCCTGCTCGCGGGGTGCTCCTCCTCGGACTCCTCGGACGACGACAGGCCGGGGCCGGACGAGTCCGGCGCCGTGACGTCCCCGTCCGCGTCCCCGTCCGTCTCCCCGTCCCCGTCCCCGTCCGCGCCGGGCCCCGCCCCCGGGCACTGGCAGCCGCGGCCCGGGCTCGCCTGGCAGTGGCAGCTCACCGGGAAGCTCGACCCGTCGGTGGACGTGCCGGTGTACGACGTCGACGGCTTCCACGTGTCCAGGGCGCAGGTCGACGATCTGCACCGGCGCGGGCGCAAGGTGATCTGCTACGTCTCCACCGGCGCCTGGGAGGACTTCCGCCCGGACGCCGACCGGTTCCCCGCGTCGGTGCTGGGCAAGTCGAACGGCTGGGAGGGCGAGCGCTGGCTGGACGTCCGCCGTACGGACGTCCTGGCGCCGCTGATGGCCAAGCGGTTCGACATGTGCCGGGAGAAGGGGTTCGACGCGGTCGAGCCGGACAACATGGACGGCTACGCCAACGAGACCGGCTTCCCCCTCACGGCGGCGCACCAGCTCGCGTACAACCGGCTCGTCGCGCGGCTCGCCCATGAGCGGGGGCTCGCCGTCGGGCTGAAGAACGACCTCGACCAGATCCCGGAGCTGGTGGGGGAGTTCGACTTCGCGGTGAACGAGCAGTGCGCGGAGTTCGGCGAGTGCGAGGCGCTCGGCGCGTTCACCCGCGCCGGGAAAACGGTCTTCCACGTCGAGTACGACAAGGCGCCCGCCACGTTCTGCGCGGTGGCGCGGAAGCTGGGACTGAGCTCGATGCGCAAGGAGCTGGAGCTGGGGACGTGGCGCCGGGCGTGCCAGTGACGCGTCGGCGGGGGCGGGCCGTGCAGACCCGGCCGCGCGGTGCCTAGCCCTCCCCGGCCGGTCGCGCGGTGCCTAGCCCGCCCCCAGCGCCGCCACGACCAGCGCGGCCGTCGCCGCCGTCTCGGCCAGGGCCCCGAACACGTCCCCGGTCACCCCGCCGAAGCGGCGTACGCAGTGGGCCAGCAGCAGCTGGGCCGCCGCCAGGGCCGCCAGGAGTGCCAGGGTGTGGTGCAGGGCCGCGCCAAGGCCCAGCGCCAGCCCGGCCGCCGCGCACCCCGCCGCCACCAGCACGGCCACCCCCGCCGCGGCCCGCCGCGGCACCGCCCCCGCCACCGCCGCCCCCAGGCCGTCGGGGCGGGCCGGGGGGACTCCGGGGCGGCAGGCCAGGGTGAGGGCCAGACGGGCCGTGACGGCCGCCACCGCCGCCGCGAGCGCGCCCCGGGCCCAGCTCTCCGCGTACAGCTCGGCCAGGGCCGCCACCTGGGCCAGGAGGACGAGGACGAGGGTGAGGACCCCGAACGGGCCGATGTCCGACTGCTTCATGATCCGCAGGGCGTCCTCGGCGGGCTTCGCGCTGCCGAGCCCGTCCGCCACGTCCGCCAGGCCGTCCAGGTGCAGGCCCCGGGTGAGCGCGGCCGGGACCGCCGCCGTGGCGACGGCGGCGAGCAGCGGACCGGAGCCGAGGAGCAGGAGCAGGCCCCCGGCGGCCGCCGCGCAGACGCCCACGACCAGGCCCGCCAGGGGCGCCCAGAGCATCCCGGAGCGGGCCGCCGCGCGGTCCCAGCGGGTGACCCGGACCGGGAGCACCGTCAGCGTGCCGAAGGCGAAGCGTATGCCGTCCATGGGATTCATCGGGCGCAGGGTATCCCGGGCGCCGCTCTCCGCCTCGCAGGGGTAAATTGCCCCTGTTGCCCCTATTGCAGCCCTGTGGATCGGAGGGGGATGAGCTGGTTCAGCCGGAACGTCGTCGAGCCGGGCAAGCTCCCCATGCTGCTCGCCCTGGCGTCGTTCGTGCTGACGTTCGTCGTCACCCGTACGATCACCCGGCTCATCCGGGCCGGGCGCGGCCCGTTCCGCAACATCCGGCCGGGCGGTCTGCACATCCACCACGTGGTGCCGGGGGTGGTCCTCACCGTGGTGGGCGGGTTCGGGGCGGTCGCCAGCGGGCGGCACGGGATCGGCGCCGGTGTCTTCGCGGTGGTCTTCGGGATGGGCGCCGGCCTGGTCCTCGACGAGTTCGCGCTGATCCTGCACCTGGACGACGTCTACTGGACCGAGCAGGGCCGCAAGAGCGTCGAGGTGGTGGTGCTGACCGCCGCCCTGGTGCTGCTCGCCCTCGCCGGGTTCTCACCGCTCGGCGTCAACGACATGACCCCGCAGGAGAGCCACGACCGGGCGTCGTTCCTGCTCACCCTGGCCGTCAACTTCGGGTTCGTGCTGATCGCGCTGGTCAAGGGCAAGTTCCGGCTCGCCGTCGTGGGTGCGCTCGTCCCGTTCGTGGCGCTCGTCGCCGCGATCCGCCTCGCCCGGCCGGGCTCCCCGTGGGCGCGCCGCTTCTACCGCGGGCGCGCCCGGGCCCGCGCCCGCTCGGCCCTGCGGGTCTACCGGCACGACCGGCGCTGGACGCGGCTGCGGCGACGGGCTCAGGACTTCATCGGCGGGGCCCCGGACAGGCTGCCGGCGCGCCGGCCCTGAGCGGCGCGGGCGCGGCGCCGCTTCTGGCGCACCGAGGTGATCCAGCAGAGCACGCCCACCGCGACGATGGCCGCGATGTGCTCCTTGCCCGCGAGGTTGTCCTTGACCACCACCTCGCCGGCCATCGAGGCGGTGACGACCCCGGCCGTCCAGTACGCCCGGTAGCGCCAGCACACGTACACCGCCAGCCCCACCACCGCGGCCGAGGGGCCGGTGTCGACCATCCTGGCGTCCGAGGCGGGCAGCCCCAGGACGCTGTCGGGGCCGAGCGCGATGCCCACGCGCGCGTACATCGTCCCGGCCAGGGTCGCCGCGTAGGCGATGAGCAGGGTGTGGCGGCGGCCGATGCAGATCTCGGCGACCCCGAAGACCAGCAGCAGCTGGGCGAGCGCGCCCCACACCGGCAGGTCCAGGGCCGGGACGAAGAGGGAGAGGGGGGTGCGCAGGAGGGAGACGGCCAGGGCGTCCTCGGCCTTCACCGAGCCGATGACCTGGACCGGGCGGAAGCCCCATGGCTGGTTCTGCACCACCTGGAACAACGATGTCAGCGCGACCGCGCCGAGGGTCATGGGGACCGCCCGCCAGCGCTGGGTGGAGAGCGCGTAGCGGACGGCGAGGTGGAGGGGGCCCCACTCCCGCCGGGCGAACCGGCGTACTGGTCCGTTGCCCGGCAGGGAGCGGGGGCCCTTCACCTCTGGGACTCCAGGTGCCTGCGGTGCAGCCACTTGGGCAGTCCGGGCGCCTCCAGGAAGCCCTCGGCGCGGGCGGCGGCGATACCGATGCGCGGCAGGTCGGCGGACTTCTCGAAGAGCATGAAGCGGGGCTCCCAGATCGGCCGGTACTTGGCGTTGGCGCGGTACAGCGACTCGATCTGCCACCAGCGGGAGAAGAAGCTGAGCAGCGAGCGCCACAGCCTCAGCACCGGACCCGCGCCGAGCTTCGAGCCGCGTTCGAAGACGGAGCGGAACATCGCGAAGTTCAGCGAGACCTGGGTGATCTGGATCTCCTTGGCGCGCTGGAGGAGCTCGATGACCATGAACTCCATCAGACCGTTCTCGGAGTCCCGGTCGCGGCGCATCAGGTCCAGCGAGAGCCCGTTCGGGCCCCACGGCACGAAGCTGAGCACGGCCCGCAGGGCGCCCTCGCCGTCGGTGCACTCCAGCATCACGCACTGGCCGTCCGCCGGGTCGCCGAGGCGGCCCAGGGCCATGGAGAAGCCGCGCTCGGTGGCGCCGTCGCGCCAGTCGTCGGCCTTGCGCAGCAGTTCACTCATCTCATCGGCAGGAATGTCCGCGTGGCGGCGGATCCTCACCTCGTACCCGGCACGCTTCACCCGGTTGTACGCCTGGCGCACGGTCCGCATGGCCCGGCCGTCCAGGGTGAAGTCGGCGGTCTCCACCAGCGCCTCGTCGCCGAGCTCCAGGGCGTCCAGGCCGTGCCGGGCGTAGACGGTGCCGCCCTCCTCGCTGGCGCCCATCACCGCCGGGGTCCAGCCGTGCTCGCGCGCCTCGGCCAGCCACGGCTCGATCGCGCCGGGCCACGCCTCGGGGTCGCCGATGGGGTCGCCGGAGGCCAGCGAGACGCCGCCCACCACCCGGTAGGCCACGGCGGCCTTGCCGGTGGGGGACCAGATGACGCTCTTCTCGCGGCGCAGCGCGAAGTAGCCGAGCGAGTCGCGCTCGCCCTGCTTGTCCAGGAGCGCGCGCAGCCTCTCCTCGTCCTCCACGGAGAGCGGGTCGACGGCCTTGCGGTTGCGGAAGGCCGCGTAGATCACGGCGATCAGCAGCAGCGTGGAGAGCACGTTGATGGCCACGTTGACCCAGCCCGGGGTGTCGATCCCGGTGATGTCGTGGTCGTCGGGGACGAGCGAGACGAGCCGCATCACGCCGTAGCGCCAGCGGCCCAGGAACGTGGAGTGCTGATTCCCCTCGTACGTGTTGGTCACCGTGACCAGGAGCGTGGCCAGCAGCGAGGTGAGCAGCAGCCCGCCGGCCGCGACGACCGCCGCGAGCCGGGGGTTGGCGCGGTCGCCCTTGGCGTAGAACTCGCGGCGGCCCAGCATCAGGGCGAGGACGAACGCGGCGGTCAGGACCAGGGACACCCAGTTCTGCGCGTACTGCCGGATCTCCGGGAAGACCATGACGAACGCGAACAGCAGCAGGACGAGACTGCTGAGCACCATGTTGAGGATCCAGGCGGCACGCTTGCGGCGGCGCATGGTGACCGCCAGGAACAGCGTGAACACGCCCGAGGCGAACCCCGCGTCGAGCAGGTACGGCGTGAAGTAGTTGTCCGTGTTGTGACGCCGAAGGTCCTGGCCCAGGGAAACCCACACGGCGCTCAGGAAGTTGATGAACGTCACGGCACGCAGGTACCAGACGGCGAAGGCCGCACTGCGTCGCGACCGGACGGTACTCCGGGTCAATCCTTCGGTGGTCAAGCGGACTTCTCCCATGAAACGCGATCATATGGGGCAGTGGACATCGCGCCTCGGGGCGGTCACGGGCGCGGCCGGGCGATGCCCGGCCGCGCCGCGGCTCAGTCTTCGGTGCGATCCCCCTCGGTCTCCGCACGCTCGGCAAGCTCCGCCGCCAGGGCGGCGGCGGCCTGCACGAGAGGGAGGGCGAGCAGGGCCCCGGTTCCTTCACCCACAGTGACGCCGTGGTCGAGCAGGGGGTTGAGTGCCATCCGGTCCAATGCCTTGGACTGGGCCGGCTCCCCGCTCAGCTGACCGGCCAGCCACCAGTCCGGAGCCCGGAAGGCGGCCCGCTGGGCAACCAGCGCGCAGGCCGACGAGACCACCCCGTCCAGGATGACCGGCGTTCGGCGCACCGCGCACTGAAGCAGAAAACCGGTGGTCGCGGCAAGGTCGGCCCCGCCGACGGCCGCCAGCAGCTCCAGCTGGTCGCCCAGGACCGGCCGCGCCCGGCGCAGCGCGTCCCGGATCGCCGCGCACTTGCGCATCCACGCCAGGTCGTCGATCGTCGCCCCGCCACGCCCGGTGACGACCGAGGCGTCGGTGCCGCACAGCGCCGCGATCAGGGTGGCCGCGGCGGTGGTGCCGCCCACGCTGAGGTCGCCGAGCACCACCAGGTCGGTGCCGGAGTCGGCCTCCTCGTCGGCGATCCGCATCCCGAGGCGTACAGCCGCCTCGGCCTCCTCGACGGTCAGCGCGTCCTCGATGTCGATCCGCCCGCTGCCGCGCCGCACGCGGTGCCGTACGACGTCCTCGGGCAGCAGCGCGGGGTCGCAGTCCAGCCCCGCGTCCACGACCCGTACGGGGGCGCCCAGGCGGCGGGCCAGGACGGAGACGGGGCCGCCGCCGTCCAGCACGGACCGCACCAGGGTGTGCGCGGAGCCCGCCGGGCGGGCCGAGACGCCCAGTTCGGCGATGCCGTGGTCACCGGCGAAGAGGATCACGCGCGGGTGCTCGATGGGCCTGACCGGCACCGCGCCCTGGGCGGCGGAGAGCCACTCGCCCAGTTCGTCGAGCCGGCCGAGCGCGCCGGGCGGCACGGTCAGCCGCTCCCGGCGTTCCTCGGCGTCACGCCGCACACCGCTGTCGGGGCGTTCGATCAGATCGGAGAAGTCGTCGAGATTCAGCCTGCTCATTCGCCGAACAGTACCGGCAGGCGGTGTCCACCCCACCGGTGGTGGGGCGGGATCGCGCCCCGGCGCCCGCCCGGCTCAGCCGCGCAGCACCAGGGCCTGCCCGGCGACGACCAGCAGGACGTGCTCGCACTCGGCCGCCACCGCCGAGTTGAGCCGGCCCAGCTCGTCCCGGAACACCCGCCCCGCGCGCGTCGCGGGCACCACCCCCGACCCCACCTCGTTGCTGACGAACACCACGGTCCTCGGGGTCGCCCGCACCGCCGCGACCAGCTCGGCCACCCGCTCGCGCACCGCCCGCGGCAGCTTCTCCTCCTCCCACGCCCCGGCCCGGTCCATGGCGTCGGTCAGCCACAGCGACAGGCAGTCCACGAGCAGCGCGGGGCCCTCGGAGGCCAGCAGCGGCACCAGCTCGCAGGTCTCCTCCGTACGCCAGGCGCCGGGCCGCCGGTCGCGGTGCAGGCCGACCCGCGCCGCCCACTCCGGGTCGCCCTCGCGGGTGCCGCCGGTCGCCACGTACACCACCTCGGGGAAGGCCTCCAGACGGCGTTCGGCCTCCACCGACTTGCCCGAGCGCGCCCCGCCGAGGACCAGGGTGCGGCGCGGCAGATCGGGCACCGCGTGGTACTCCCCGACGATCAGCGTCGACCCGTCCGGCACCGCCCGCGCCCCGGCCGCCGCGAGCCGGCGGGCCAACTCGCGCCCGGGCGGCACGTCGTGGCCGATGTGCGCGGCCACCACGTCCGTGGCGGCCCCCACCGCGCCCGCCGCCCGCAGCCGGGCCAGCGCGTCCGGCCGCCCCAGCACGTCGCAGACCACCATGTCGTACGGATGCGACACCCCGGCCATCCCCGAGGGCGCCCCGCCGGGCGGCAGGTACAGCAGCCGCTCGCCCTCCGGCGAGGTCACCTCGTACCCCGTGCCGGGCGCGTCCATCGGCACGGCCCGCACCCGGTGCCCGCTGATCAGCGTCAGCACCCGGCCGTCCGGCACCCGCCCGGCCGACGGCAGCCCGGGCGGCAGCTCCACCGCGGGCCCGTCGTGCGGATGGGTGAGCAGGACCTGCCGTACGCCCGTGAGCGAGTGCCCGGACCGGGCGGCGGCCAGGGCCGCCCCGGGGGTCAGATCGAGCAGCAGGGCGCCGTCGACGAGCAGGGCGGTCGCGGCGCGCGCCTGGTCGCCGCGGGCCGAGGCGCACGCGGCGCAGGGGCAGTCGGGGCGCGGCAGCCCGTCGGGGGCTCCGGTGCCGAGGAGAGTCAGTTCCACGAAGACGATCCTCCCGCGTCACCGCGGCCGGTGCGCGCCCGGATACGCTGCGGGCAGCAACGTGACCCGGGAGGCGGACATGGCGTGGACGTGGCGATTCGAGAAGTCCGACGGGACGGAGGTCGAGCCGGCGGTGACACCGGAGGAGTTCACGACCCAGGGCGACGCGGAGTCCTGGATCGGTGAGGTCTGGAAGGACCTGCTGGAGGGCGGCGCCGACCAGGTGCACCTCTTCGACGACGGCAAGAAGATCTACGGCCCGATGAGCCTCCAGGCCGACGCGGGCTGACGCACGGTGGCACGGGGCGGCGCCCGCGGACCCACCCGGCCCGCGGGCGCCGCCGCGCGCCGGGCGCGCGTGCGGGGGCGACGCCCCCGGGACCCGGCCGCGACGGCTCTCGCCGAGGGCGGCCGTCGAGTCCCGCCCCGATTGTCGGCTCGCGGGCGGCGCTGCCCGTGCGTCGGGCGGGTGTGCGGGGGGAGGTGCTTCCCGGACCCGCCGTGACGGCTCTCGCACGGGGTGGCCGTTGTGGTCCCGTGTGGCCCGAACCCGTCCTCGGCCCGTGGCGGCGCAGCCTTGCGTCGGGCGGGTGTGCGGGCGCGGGGCCCAGGGATCCGGCCGCGACGGCTCTCGTCGAGGGCGGCCGTTGTGGTGCGTACCGGTCGTAGGGCCGTGAGCGGCGCTGCCGTGCGTCGGGCGGGGGTGCCGGCTCGGTGGTTCGGGGCCCGGCGTCTCAGATTTCGCCGAGCGTGACCGTGGCGGTCCGCACCGAGCCGCCGCGGCTGTAGGTCACCTGGACGGTCTGGCCGGGCTTCGCCGCGGCAAGCGCCTCCGACAGCGAGGTGATGGTGCCGATCTCGGTCTCCCCGAGCCGAGTGATGATGTCCCCGGCCCGCAGCCCGGCCCTGTCGGCCGCCCCGCCGCCCTTCACCTCGACGATCGCGACGCCCGCCGGCCGGTAACCGGAGTCGACCACCGTACGCCCGGTCACACCCAGGGCCGCCCGGCCGGAGTCGGTCACCTTGCCGCTCTTGATGATCTGGTCCGCGACCGTCCTCACCATCGAGACCGGGATGGCGAACCCGATGCCCGGGGCCGCGCTGCCGCCCATGTCCGGGTCGGTCGCCGCCAGCGTGGGGATGCCGATGATCTCGCTGTCCAGATTGACCAGCGCGCCCCCGCTGTTGCCGGGGTTGATCGCCGCCGACGTCTGCACCATGTTGCCGATGGTGGCGCCGGTGCCGCCGCCCGCCCGGCTCTCGGTGACCGTCCGGCCGGTCGCCGAGACGATGCCCTGGGTGACGCTGCTGGACAGCCCGAGCGGCGAGCCCATGGCCAGCACGATCTGGCCCATCTCGACCTTCGAGGAGTCCCCGAACCTGGCCGGCTTCAGCCCCTTCGGCACCGCGTCCAGCTTGATCACGGCGAGATCCTGCTCGGGGTAGGCCGCCACCAGTTTCGCCCCGATGGCACCGCCGCCGGTGGCGGTGGACACCTTGAAGGTGTTCTCGCCGCCCACCACATGGGCGTTGGTGACGATGTGGCCCTGGGCGTCGTAGACGACGCCGGAGCCCAGGCTGTTGGCCGCGTCGATCTGGACGACCGAGGACAGCACGTCCTTGATCACCCTCTCGTAGTCGGCCTGGAGGCCGCCCCCGTCCGCCCGCCGGGGCGCCTCGGCCTTCCTCGGCGCGGCCACGTCGGCCCGCGCCGGGGCGTGCGCGGTGGGGGCGCCGGAGCCGGAGCAGCCGGCCAGCAGGGCGGCGGTGGCGAGGACCGCCGTCACGGGCGGCAGCAGCCGGCGAGCCAGGCCGCGGGTCACGGATGCGTCCATGATCCGCAGTATCGCCGCGGCCCCGGAAGGCGGCCTCCCACGACGGTCCGATCAGGTCGGGGACCGCCCGATCAGGTCGGGTCCGCCACGATCAGGTCGGGTCGCCACGATCAGTCGGGACCGCCCCGACCGGCGGGAGCGGCCGCGCCCGTCGGCGGGACGGATCAGGCCGTCGCCAGGAACTGGGTCGCCGCCAGCTCCCCGTAGAGCGGATCCCCGGCCACCAGCTCGGCATGGGTGCCCACCGCCCGTACCTTCCCCGCCTCCATGACCACGATCCGGTCCGCCAGCGTCACGGTGGACAGCCGGTGCGCCACCACCAGGACCGTGGTCTCCCGCGCGGCCTCGGCCACCACGTCCCGCAGCGCCAGCTCGTTGACCGCGTCCAGCTGCGAGGTCGCCTCGTCCAGGAGCAGCAAGCGCGGCCGCCGCAGCAGCGCCCGCGCGATCGCCACCCTCTGCCGCTCCCCGCCCGACAGCTTCGAACCCCGGTGCCCGACCACGGTGTCCAGACCGTCCGGCAGCCGCTCCACCAGCGTGTCCAGCTTGGCCCGTACGAGGACGTCGGCGATGTCGGCGTCCGTGGCGTCCGGGGCGCCGAAGACCAGGTTCTCGCGGACGGTCCCGGCGAGCACGGGGGAGTCCTGCTCGACGTAGCCGATGGCGGCGCGCAGCTCGGCCAGCGGCCAGTCGCGCACGTCCCGGCCGTCGATCAGGATCCGGCCGCCGGTCGCCTCGTAGAACCGCTCGATCAGCGCGAAGACGGTCGTCTTGCCCGCGCCCGAGGGCCCCACGAACGCGGTCATCCCGGCCCCGGGCACCTCGAAGGAGACACCGTGGTGGACGTACGGGAGGTCGTCGCGGTAGCGGAAGGTCACCTCGTCGAAGACGACCCGGGCGGCCCCCGTGGCGGGCGCGTCGGCCCGCGCCGAGGGCTCCGGCTCCTCGGTCTCCAGGCGCTCGGCCTCCTCGATCCGGGCGATCGCCGCCGAGCCCACCTGGTACTGCGTGGCGGCCTGCACCAGCCGGGAGACCGGGTCGATCAGATAGAACAGGAACAGCAGGAACGCCACGAGCGTCGACACCGAGATCGCCCCCGAGGCGACCCGGGCGCCGCCGATGCCGAGCACCGACAGGAACGACACCTGCACCGCGAGCCCGACCGAAGTCCCGGCCAGCGACTGCCACTTGGCCGAGCGCACCCCGTGCCGCCAGGCCTCCTCGGCGGCGGCGTCCACGACCGCCGTCTCGCGTCCCTCGGCGCCGGAGGCCTTGACCGTGCGGAAGGCGCCGAACGCGCGCTCCAGGACGGTGGATATCTCGGCCACCGACTCCTGGGCCCGCGCGGTCGCCCGGGCGATCCGCGGCATCACCAGGGCCACCGCCGAGCCGATCAGGACGATCACGCCGAGCGTCACCCCGAGCAGGACGGCGTCCATGTACGCCATCATCGCGATCGTCGCGAGGAAGGTGAGCCCGCCGGTCGCCGCCGAGACCACGGACTGGGTGGTGACGGCCCGCAGCAGGGTGGTGTCGGAGGTCACCCGGGACATCAGGTCGCCCGGGGGCAGCCGTTCGACCTCGGGCAGCCGCAGCCGCAGCAGCCGGCCGATGAGGGAGCGCCGGGCGGCGAGGACGACGGACTCGGCGGTGCGCTCCAGGACGTACGCCCCGCAGGACTCGACCACCGTGCCCAGCACGACGAGCGCGGTGAGCAGGACGAGCACGCCCGCGACCGGCTCGTCCCCGCCGAGCCGGTCCACCAGGGCCTTGGCGGCGAGCGGCTGCGCGAGTCCGGTGGCGGACCCGGCCAGGGTCAGCAGCGCCCCCAGGGCGACGGTGGCGCGATGGGGGCGGAAGTGGCGGTAGAGGGCCCGCCAGGTGTCCCGGGCGGGCATTTTGGAGGGGGAGTCGTCAGTGGTCACACAGGAAGGACGCACCAGGCCCCGGCCGACCTGACTCCCCGGGGGCGCGAGCGGACGGAACCGGCCGGACCCGCCCCGCACCCGGCGGGACTACCCCCGCACCCCGCACAGATGAAGCAGCGCGGCGACCCGCCGGTAGGGGTCGGTGCGCCCGGCCCTGTCCTCGGCGGCCAGCAGCCGGTCCAGCTCGTCGGCCGCGGGCAGCTGCACGTCGTTGGGCACGTTGTCGGTGAAGACGCGCACCCCGTACCAGGCGTGCAGCGGCGCCGCGATCCCGTCCAGCGTCCGCGTCAGCGTGTCGAGCCGGTCGGCCCGGACGGAGAGCCCGAGCCGGTTGGTGTACGCGTCGGTGTCGAAGGAGGCCAGCGCCCCGCCCCAGTCCCCGGCCAGCCCCGGCCGCATGGCCAGCGCGTCCGCGTTCCGTACGAGCAGCGACAGCAGCCCGCCGGGAGCCAGCATCCGGGCCAGCCCCGCGAGCATCGCGTCGGGCTCCTGCACGTACATCAGCACCCCGTGGCAGAGCACCACGTCGAAGGAGCCGGGCAGGAAGTGGACGCCGGTCTCGTTGCCGTCGCCCTCGACCAGGCGGACCCGCTCGCGGATGCCCTCCGGCTCCGTCAGCAGCGCCTCGCGCGCGACCCTGAGCATCTCGGGGTCGGACTCCAGGCCGGTCACCGTGTGCCCGGCCCGGGCCAGGCGCAGGGCCTGGGTGCCCTGGCCCGTACCGACGTCGAGGACGCGCAGCCGCTGGCCGACCGGGAACCGGCCGGCTATCTGCTCGTCGAGCTGACGGGCCACGAGCTCCTGGCGCACGGTGTTGCGCAGGCCGCCCAGGCCCTTCAGCCAGTTGCCGGAGGCGCCGCTGAAGGCGGCGACGTCCGTGCTCAGGGCCGTTCCCCGCGCTTGACCTGCGGCTTCGGCAGCCGAAGCCGGCGCATCTGGAGCGTACGCATCAGGCCGTACGCCACCGCGCCCTTGGTCGGCTCGTCCTGGAAGCGCTCCTTGAGCTGCTTCTTCAGACGGAAGGCCAGACCGATGGAGTCGACCACGATCAGCACGATCACGGCGAGCCACAGCAGCAGCGCGATGTTCTGAAGGCTGCCGATCCGGACCATCGACAGGACCAGGATGATCACGGCGAGCGGCAGGAAGAACTCGGCGATGCAGAACCTGGAGTCGACATAGTCGCGCACGAACTTGCGCACGGGACCCTTGTCGCGGGCCGGCAGGAAGCGCTGGTCGCCGTTGGCGAGCGCCTCGCGCTGCTTGGCCAGCTCGGTCCGGCGGACCTCGCGCTGGCGCTTGGCGGCCTCCTTGCGGTCGGTCGGCACGGTCGACGCCCGACGGCGCTGGGTCTGAGCCGCACTGCGCTTGGGCGTGGGCCGGCCCTTGGGGGCCTCGGGGTCGCGGGGCTGCTTGGAGAGGTCCGCCGTCACCTTGTCGGTGGGGGCCTTCTCTGCGTTGGAACGGCTACGGAACACAAAGACCAAGGGTACGGGGTCGCGCGCATGGACCACAGGCCGGTGGGGAACGATCCCGCAACGCCTTGCGTCACCAGGGGTACGGACGGACGTGGACGCGGGACGTGAGGGCCCGGTCCCCGACCGTCACCTACTGCCTCACCTACTCCTTGCGCCGGAGCGCGCGGGGACGCAGTCGTCCTTGGGGATGACCGCATCCACGTCCGAACAGTGCGGTAATGGATGCAGGGCCCGTACTGTGGGTTCTGTCGCAAGCTGGAGCCGGAGTCCGTCAGAAGGGGGCGCGCGAAGCCCATGAGCGGTGTCATGAAGCGTATGGGGATGATCTTCCGCGCGAAGGCGAACAAGGCCCTTGACCGGGCCGAGGACCCGCGCGAGACCCTCGATTACTCGTACCAGAAGCAGCTGGAGCTGCTCCAGAAGGTGCGCCGCGGCGTGGCCGACGTGGCGACCTCCCGCAAGCGGCTCGAACTGCAGCTGAACCAGCTCCAGAGCCAGTCCACCAAGCTGGAGGACCAGGGCCGCAAGGCGCTGGCGCTCGGCCGCGAGGACCTGGCGCGCGAGGCGCTGTCCCGCCGCGCCGCGCTCCAGCAGCAGGTCACCGATCTGGAGACGCAGCACCAGACCCTCCAGGGCGAGGAGGAGAAGCTCACCCTTGCGGCCCAGCGGCTCCAGGCCAAGGTCGACGCCTTCCGTACGAAGAAGGAGACCATCAAGGCGACCTACACGGCGGCCCAGGCGCAGACCCGGATCGCCGAGTCCTTCTCCGGCATCTCCGAGGAGATGAGCGACGTCGGCATGGCCATCCAGCGGGCCGAGGACAAGACCGCCCAGCTCCAGGCGCGGGCGGGCGCGATCGACGAGCTGCTGGCCTCCGGGGCCCTCGACGACCAGTCCGGCCTCCAGAAGGACGACCTCCAGGCCGAGCTGGACCGCATCTCCGGTGGTACGGATGTAGAGCTGGAACTGCAGCGGATGAAGGCCGAGCTGACCGGCGGTACGTCGGGCCAGCAGGCCCTTGAGGGCGGCACCGGCGCCCCGCAGGACCGTCCGCAGCAGCAGACCCCCCGCTTCGACAAGCAGTAGGGCCGAGGGCCAAGGAGGAGTCGCCATGATCGTGCGGATCATGGGGGAGGGCCAGGTGAAGCTGGCGGACAGCCACTTCACCGAGCTCAACAAGCTGGACGACGAGCTGCTGGAGGAGATGGAGGCGGGTGACGAGGCGGGCTTCCGCCGCACCCTGGCCGCCCTGCTCGACGCGGTCCGCCGACTGGGCGAGCCCCTCCCGGACGACGCCCTGGAGCCGTCGGAGCTCATCCTCCCGGCCGAGGACGCCACCCTGGACGAGGTCAGGAACATGCTCAGCGACGACGGCCTGATCCCGGGCTAGGACTTCGTCCCGGCCGGGTACGCGGGGGCGGCTCCGTGCGGTGGGCGCGCCCCGTACCGTAAGGAGGCGTGACGTTCGCCCGCATCCATGGATGGCTCCGCGCCCACCCCCTCGCCGGGGACGCCGCCCTCGCGGGGGTCGTCCTCGTCTGCATGGTCGTCGGGTCCTTCGCCGACCCGCACGGCTCCAACGGCCCCGTCTTCGGGACCCGGACCCCCAGCGTGACGGCCCTCGTCCTCGCGGTGCTCGGGGCCGTCTCCCTGGT
Organism: Streptomyces sp. NPDC005878; assembly: GCF_040629815.1. Classification (NCBI taxonomy): domain Bacteria; kingdom Bacillati; phylum Actinomycetota; class Actinomycetes; order Kitasatosporales; family Streptomycetaceae; genus Streptomyces; species Streptomyces sp. NPDC005878. The sequence continues at coordinate 53,224 of NZ_JBEXWK010000036.1, read as the reverse complement.
GCTGCGCCGCCGCAACCCGCTCGCGGTCCTCGGACTGACCGGCGGTGTCACCGTCGCCGACCTGCTCGCGGGCAACTCGCCCGCCCCCATCGCGATCGCCCCCGTCGTCGCGCTGTACACGGTCGCCGCGCACACCGACCGCGCCACCACCTACCGCGTCGGCATCACCACCATGGGCGTCCTCACCGCCACCGCGATGGTCTTCGGGGACGCGCCCTGGTACGCGCAGGAGAACGTCGCCGTGCTCGCCTGGACCGGCCTCGCCGCGACCGCCGGGGACGCCGTGCGCAGCCGCCGGGCCATCGTCGAGTCCATCCGCGAGCGCGCCGAACGGGCCGAGCGCACCCGCGAGGAGGAGGCGCGGCGCCGCGTCGCGGAGGAGCGGCTGCGCATCGCCCGCGATCTGCACGACGTCGTCGCGCACCACATCGCGCTGGTCAACGTGCAGGCCGGGGTCGCGGCCCACGTCATGGACAAGCGCCCCGACCAGGCCAAGGAGGCCCTCGCGCACGTACGGGAGGCCAGCCGTTCGGCGCTGAACGAGCTGCGGGCCACCGTCGGCCTGCTGCGCCAGTCCGGCGACCCCGAGGCCCCCACCGAGCCGGCCCCGGGCCTCGCGCTCCTGGACGACCTGCTGGGCGGCTTCCGCCGGGCGGGACTGCCGGTCGAACTCGCCGCCCTGGACCCGGCGGTACGCGCGGGACTGCCGGCCGCCGTGGACCTCGCCGCGTACCGGGTGATCCAGGAAGCCCTCACCAACGTACGCAAACACGCGGGCCCGGACGCGCGGGCCGAGGTCAGCGTGGTCCGGGTGGGGCCGAACGCGGAGGTCACGGTCATCGACAACGGCACCGGCACCGGCGAAGGCGCCACCGCGGGCGACGGCGGCGGCCACGGGCTGCTCGGGATGCGCGAGCGCGTCAGCGCGCTGGGCGGCACCTGCACGGCGGGACCCCGCTACGGCGGCGGCTTCCGGGTGCAGGCGATACTGCCCGTCAAGGCGGCCGACACGGCCCGCACCGCGGAGGCCCGCAAGGCGGCCGACGCCGTCCGGGCGGCCGAGGGACCGGGGGAAGGCTGCGCATGACGATCAGGGTGGTACTCGCGGACGACCAGGCGCTGCTGCGCTCCGCGTTCCGGGTGCTGGTGGATTCCGAGCCGGGGATGCTCGTGGTGGGCGAGGCGTCCGACGGGGCCGAGGCGGTCGCGGTGGCCCGGGCGACCCGGGCCGACGTGGTGCTGATGGACATCCGGATGCCCGGTACGGACGGGCTCGCCGCGACCCGCATGATCAGCCAGGATCCGGATCTCGCCGATGTCCACGTCGTCATGCTCACGACCTTCGAGGTCGACGAGTACGTGGTGCAGTCCCTGCGGGCGGGCGCGTCGGGCTTCCTGGGCAAGGGCGCCGAGCCGGACGAGCTGCTGAACGCCATCCGGATCGCGGCGGCGGGCGAGGCGCTGCTGTCGCCCGTGGCCACCAAGGGCCTGATCGCCAGCTTCCTCGCCCAGGGCGGCAGCTGGGACGGCTCGGGCGAGCCGCCCGGCGCCCACGCCGAGCGCCTGGCGGCCCTCACCGGTCGCGAGCGCGAGGTCCTGGTCCAGGTGGCGGGGGGCCTGTCCAACGACGAGATCGCCGAACGCCTCGTGGTCAGCCCGCTCACGGTGAAGACCCACGTCAACCGGGCGATGGCCAAACTGGGCGCCCGCGACCGCGCCCAACTCGTGGTGATCGCCTACGAGTCGGGCCTGGTGCGCCCGAGGATCGAATAACCGGGGCCGCGCCCCTGGGCGCCCGTTTCTTGGCCGGACGTCGGCTGCGGGTGGTGGCGGGTTGCTCGCGCAGTTCCCCGCGCCCCAGGGGATTGCCGCTCCACGGCAATCCCCTGGGCGCCCCGCGGGGGCGCGTCCAGGGGCGCGGGGAACTGCGCGACCAGCCCCCACCGGCCCGCAGACGAAAAAAGGGGGGCGCGGGGGCGCAGCCCCGCTCGGGGCCGGGGCGGAGCCCCGAACCCCCGCGCGGAAGGGCGACCCGCTACGGCAGCGCCAGCATCCGCTCCAGCGCCAGCTTCGCGAAGCTCTCCGTCTCCGCGTCCACCTGGATCCGGTTGACGAGCTTGCCGTCCGCCAGCGACTCCAGGGTCCACACCAGGTGCGGCAGGTCGATCCGGTTCATCGTCGAGCAGAAGCAGACCGTCTTGTCGAGGAAGACGATCTCCTTGTCCTCCGCGGCGAATCGGTTCGCCAGACGCCGGACCAGGTTCAGCTCCGTGCCGATGGCCCACTTCGACCCGCGCGGCGCGGCCTCCAGGGCCTTGATGATGTACTCCGTCGAGCCCACGTAGTCCGCCGCGGCCACGACCTCGTGCCGGCACTCGGGGTGCACCAGCACGTTCACGCCCGGGATCCGCTCCCGTACGTCGTTGACCGAGTCCAGCGAGAACCGGCCGTGCACCGAGCAGTGGCCCCGCCACAGGATCATCTTGGCGTCGCGCAGCTGCTCGGCGGTGAGGCCGCCGTTGGGCTTGTGCGGGTTGTAGAGCACACAGTCCTCCAGCGACATGCCCATGTCGCGGACGGCGGTGTTGCGGCCCAGGTGCTGGTCCGGCAGGAAGAGCACCTTCTCGCCCTGCTCGAAGGCCCACTCCAGCGCCTTCTTGGCGTTGGAGGAGGTGCAGATGGTGCCGCCGTGCTTGCCGGTGAAGGCCTTGATGTCGGCGGAGGAGTTCATGTACGAGACGGGCACGACCTGCTCGGCGATCCCCGCCTCGGTCAGTACGTCCCAGCACTCGGCGACCTGCTCGGCCGTGGCCATGTCGGCCATCGAGCAGCCGGCGGCCAGGTCCGGCAGCACGACCTTCTGCTCGTCGGAGGTCAGGATGTCGGCGGACTCGGCCATGAAGTGCACACCGCAGAAGACGATGTACTCGGCCTCCGGCTTCGCGGCGGCGTCCCGGGCCAGCTTGAAGGAGTCACCGGTCACGTCGGCGAACTGGATGACCTCGTCGCGCTGGTAGTGGTGGCCGAGGACGAAGACCTTGTCCCCGAGCCTCTCCTTGGCCGCACGGGCGCGCGCCACCAGGTCCGGGTCGGACGGGGACGGCAGGTCGCCGGGGCACTCCACACCGCGCTCGCTCTTCGGGTCGGCCTCACGGCCGAGCAGCAGCAGGGCGAGCGGCGACGGCTGGACAGCGAGATCCTGCCTGGGCTGGGCGGTGGTCACGTCACGCACCCTTTCTCTTTCGCAGACGAGTTTTCGTCTAAATGACGCTATCTATCATAACCGCTTCACGTCAGTTTGACGATGGCCATAGCGTCGATGTGACACACCCCCCTTCGCCCGGCCTCCGTCCCGGCGGTGGCGCCTGCCCCCGGGTTTTCCCCAGCCTTCTCCGGCCCGCGCCGGGGTGTGCGAGCATGAAGGTGGGCCCCGGCACGGCCAGGGCCCACGCACGGCCCGGAATGAATCCGGCGCCCCGCCGGTTGCAACCGTCGGCAAGCAGTCTCCGTACAACCCGGGAGAGAAGCAGATGTCCGTATCGGACGAGACCACCACTGTGAGCGACGGCATCCTCCTGTCCGACGCCGCCGCGGCCAAGGTCAAGGCCCTCCTTGACCAGGAAGGCCGGGAAGACCTCGCCCTGCGCGTCGCCGTCCAGCCCGGCGGCTGCTCCGGCCTGCGCTACCAGCTCTTCTTCGACGAGCGCTCGCTCGACGGCGACGTCGTGAAGGACTTCGACGGTGTGAAGGTCGTCACCGACCGCATGAGCGCCCCGTACCTGGGCGGCGCCTCGATCGACTTCGTGGACACCATCGAGAAGCAGGGCTTCACGATCGACAACCCGAACGCGACGGGCTCCTGCGCCTGCGGCGACTCCTTCAGCTGAGTCGTGTCCATCGCGCCTCGGCGCGACGACGAAGGCGGGCGCCCCCTCGGGGGGTGCCCGCCTTCGTCATGTGCGGTGCGTCATACGTCATGCGCGGCGCGGCCGGCTCAGCCCTTCGGCAGCGGCGTGCCGGTGCGGGCGTCCACCACCTCGCGCGCTCCCAGCGTCTGGTGCAGCGTCACCGAAACGGTCTCCTTCTTGGCGACCATGACGCACATCTTCTGGGGGTCGTGGTGCGCGACGCCCACCGAGACCCGGACCTGATCGCCGCTCTCGTCGGCCGTCGCCGCGTAGGTGTCGCAGACCCCGCCCCAGAAGGTGACGGCCAGGGACCGGCCGTCGTCGGCCACCGCGTACGACACCAGCGCCTGGCGGCCCGTGGGGGACGACCCGGAGGGCGCGGGGAGCGCGGTGCCGGGCCCGGCCGGCGGCGCCGGCGGCTTCGCCAGGTACTTCGGGGCCAGCGCCGGCGCGGTGACGGTGACCGGCCGCTCGGAGCCGGTCCGCTTCACCTGGAAGAGCCACGACGGTACGAGCGCCTGCTGCCCGTCCACGTACTGCGCGGAGAGTCCGAACACCGCCTTGTCGACGACCACCGTCGAGGGGGTGCCCTGCTTGCAGGGCTGCTGGACCCCGCCCTGGGGGTCGCTGGGCAGCTTGCGCTGCGGGTCGCTCGGCAGGCGGCCCCGGGTGGGCTCGCCCTGCGGGTCGTCCAGCGGCACCGGGCCCGTGCAGTCCTTGCCCGTCGGGCGTCCGCCGCCCGACCCGTTGAGCTGCTTCAGGGTCTCCTCGGCGCTCAGCACCGGATAGGTGGCGCCCTTGTGCGGCGCCTTCAGCAGACCGCTGCCGCCGACCACCTGCCCGTCGGAGCCGACCTGGATACCGGTCGTCCAGCCGAAGGTGGGCAGACCGCCGATCACCGGATCCGCGTTCACCACCCGGGCCGCGCCCATCAGCTGGGACGCGTCCAGCTTGGCGTCCTCCTGGCCCACCGCCTTCAGCACGGGCGCGGCCGCCGCCTTGGCGGCCTGCTCACCGGGCGCGGAGCCGTGGCCGGTCGGGTCGTGCTCGCCCGGGGCCACGCCCTGGCCGGTGGTGTGCATGGGGCACTTGCTGCCCTTGGGGCAGTTGTCCGTACCACCGGAGCCGTAGCGGGCGAACGTCCAGCTGCCCGGCGCCTTCTGGTTGACCGTCAGGACGGGACCGCCGCCGTCCTTGCTGATCCCGGCCTTCCACACGCCGCCTTCCAGACGCGGCGGCCCGTCGATGCCCAGGGCCCTGGCGAGCTTCGCCACCTCGGCGTCGCCGACCGTGCCGGCCGGCCGGTAGACCGCCGCCTCGGCCGGTCCCTCGGGCAGCTTCCCCTCGGCGCGGTAGACCACCCCGTTCGGGTCCGGTTCGCCGGGGGCGATGCCCTCCCTGCCGCTGTCCAGGCCGATCGGCGGCGGACCGTCGTCCCTTCCCGCCCCGGCCTTCGCGTCCGCGGCGCCGCCGGCGGGCGAACCGCCCGAGGCGGTGGAGGCCCAGTAGACCCCGCCGCCGCCCGCGACCAGCACCGCGGCCGCGACGGAGGCGAGGACGAACGGCGATCGTCGCGTCCGCCGCTGTGGCGACTCGTCCTGCGTGTGCTCGCTGCTCACCGCATCGCTCCTGTCCAGTCGTATCCCGCATCCCCTTTACGGGGGACAGGGCTTGGACGGAGCGGGGGAGCGCGCGGTTCCCTCCGCGCGCTGCCCCGTCGCCCCGATCCCGCCGGCGGTGCTCCCGGGAGCACCACCGGGCCGGGTCCCGGAGGGGCTCAGTCGCCGTATTCGGACATGGTGGCGATGAGCTCCACCGAATCCGGCGGCACGGACACCCCGTGGATCCGCGAGGGTGGCACGGGCGCGGGTGCGGCGGCCGCCGGGACCACCCAGTGGGGGGCCATACGGGCGCAGGCGCCGCGCAGCTCGGCGAGGCTCGGTTCGGCCGTGGCGGCCGGTGTGACGTTCCCGGTGCGCTTCATGGTTTCCATATTCCGCACCGTAGCCAGCGGGAACCATGCGGAAAAAGGACTACTATCGGGTAGTTTCAGCCCTTCAGAGGAACCGCGACGACCCGTTAGCGTTAGCTGTCAACAGTCCTCCACGCAGGAGTGTCCTAGCCGTGCGTATCGCAGTCACCGGCTCCATCGCCACCGACCACCTCATGACCTTCCCCGGCCGATTCGCCGACCAGCTCGTCGCCGATCAGCTGCACACGGTCTCCCTCTCCTTCCTCGTCGACAACCTCGACGTGCGCCGGGGCGGTGTGGGCGCGAACATCTGCTTCGGGATGGGGCAGCTCGGCACCCGGCCGATCCTCGTCGGCGCCGCCGGCTCCGACTTCGACGAGTACCGCGCCTGGCTGGACCGGCACGGGGTGGACACGAACTCGGTCCGTATCTCCGAGGTCCTGCACACCGCCCGTTTCGTGTGCACCACGGACGCCGACCACAACCAGATCGGCTCCTTCTACACGGGCGCGATGAGCGAGGCCCGCCAGATCGAGCTCCAGTCGGTGGCCGAGCGCGTGGGCGGTCTCGACCTCGTCCTGATCGGCGCCGACGACCCCGAGGCGATGCTGCGCCACACCGAGGAGTGCAAGACGCGGGGGATCCCCTTCGCGGCGGACTTCTCGCAGCAGATCGCCCGGATGTCCGGCGACGACATCCGCACCCTCCTGGAGGGCGCGAAGTACCTCTTCTCCAACGAGTACGAGAAGGGGCTCATCGAGTCCAAGACCGGCTGGAGCGACGAGGAGATCCTGGGGAAGGTCGACTACCGGGTCACCACCCTCGGCTCGCGCGGTGTGCGCATCGAGCGCGTCGGCGAGGGCGCGATCGAGGTCGGCTGCCCGGAGGAGGACGCCAAGGTCGACCCGACCGGCGTCGGCGACGCGTTCCGCGCGGGCTTCCTGTCGGGGCTGTCCTGGGGCGTGGGCCACGAGCGGGCCGCGCAGGTGGGCTGCATGCTGGCGACGCTGGTGATCGAGACGCTCGGCACCCAGGAGTACCAGCTGCGCCGGGCGCACTTCATGGACCGCTTCACCAAGGCGTACGGCGACGAGGCCGCGGCCGAGGTCAAGACGTTCCTGTCCTGACCGCCCGCCCGGTCACCCACCCGTGCCACCTACGTGGGCGTACCCGCCACGGGGGTGGCACGGGTGGGCGCGGCGGCGCCCCCGTTCCGCCGGGCTGCGCACCGCGTCTGCCACGGTTCCGCCGTCGGCGGGTGCGGGTGGGCGGGGGCTGGTCGCGCGGTTCCCCGCGCCCCTGAAGGGCCCGGGCCGCGCCCGGCCCCCTCGGGGCGTACCCCTCACCACAGCAAAAACGCACCCCGCCCCGCTCAGGAGACGCGTCGCACCACGTACGCCGAGCCCCGCTCCCGCGCCTCCTCGCCCACGTACTCCTGTCCCCGCATCGCGCACCACGCCGGGATGTCGAGCCGGGCGGCCTCGTCGTCGGCGAGGACCGTGACCGTGCCGCCGACCGGGACGTCGCCGATCACCTTGGCGAGTTCGATCACCGGGATCGGGCAGCGCTTGCCGAGGGCGTCCAGGGTCAGGTCGCCCGAGGGCACGGCGGGGGCGGGGGAGGACACCGGGGCGCCCAGCCGCGCCCGCACCGACGCCACCACCCGGGGCAGCACCTCGAGGAACCGGTCCACGTCCGCCGCCTCGGTGCCCGGCGGCAGCGAGACCCGGACGTTCCCCTCGCTCAGCACCCCCATCGCGCGCAGCACATGGCTGGGCGTCAGGGTGCTGCTCGTACAGGACGAACCGGACGAAACCGAGAAACCCTCGCGGTCCAGCTCGTGCAGCAGGGTCTCCCCGTCGACATAGAGACAGGAGAAGGTGACCAGATGCGGCAGCCGCCGCACCGGGTCCCCGACCACCTCCACGTCCGGCACCAGCCGGGCCACCCCGGCGCGCACCCGGTCGACCAGCTCGCGCAGCCGCTCCGCCTCGGCCGCCGCCTCCGCCCGTACCGCCCGCAGCGACGCCGCCGCCGCCACGATCGCCGGAATGTTCTCGAAGCCGGCCGCCCGGCCCGACTCCCGCTCGTCGGCGGGGCCCCGGGGGGCAAACCGGACGCCCTTGCGGACCGCCAGCAGCCCGACCCCCGCGGGCCCGCCCCACTTGTGCGCGCTCGCGGCCAGCAGCGACCAGCCCTCCTCGACCGGACCCCAGGCCAGCGACTGGGCCGCGTCCACCAGCAGCGGCACCCCCGCCTCCCGGCAGGCCGCCGCCACCTCGCCCACCGGCTGCGCGGTGCCCACCTCGTGGTTGGCGGACTGGAGGCAGGCGAGCGCGGTGTCGGGGCGCAGGGCGGCGGCGTACGCGGCGGGGGAGACCGCGCCGGTCCGGTCGACCGGCACCTGGGTCATCTCGCCGCCGTCCGCCTCCAGGGCCCCGCCCGCGTGCAGGACGGAGGAGTGCTCGACCGCCGACACCACCAGATGGCGGCCGACACGCCGGCGCCCGGCGACGGAACCGTAAATTCCGGAATGCACCGCCCGGGTACCCGAAGAGGTGAACACGAGCTCGTCCGGGCGGCACCCGACCGCCTCGGCCGCGGCCTCCCGGGCCGCGTCGAGCAGCAGCCGGGCCCGCCTGCCCTCGCGGTAGAGCCGGGCGGGATCGGCCCACCCCTCGTCGAGGGAGGCCACCAGGGCCTGACGGGCGACGGGGTGCAGGGGGGCGGAGGAGGCGGCATCGAAGTAGGGCACCCGATCACGCTATCCCCGGCGGGGTGCGGGGTGCGGGGTGCGGGGTGCGGGGTGCGGGCGTCCGGGCGTCCCGGCGTCCGGGGGTCGTCCGGGCCCGTTGCCGCGCCGCTTCGGGAGGCCCTCCGCGCCGCCTCACCCCCCGTACACCCGTACGGGAAGACCCGTCAGATGGCTCGCGGAGGCCCGGATTCCACCCCTTCGGGGGCCCCGGCGGCGCGTTGGGCACCCTCCCCGCGCGACCCCAAATAGCGTCCAGTAGGGTTTGGTCCGCATAAACATCCAAACCCCTGCCCGCGGCCAGGGCGGCGACCGACCAGCGAGACGGACGGCCGGAGCCGGCCGGCGCGGGCGAGACTCTCGGGAAGGCGCTACGTGAGTCCCAACGGCTCCGACCTCCCCCGCTGCCTAGAGGGCGCGGGCGGTTCCCCCACGTCGAGGCGCCCGATGCGGCGGAAGCTGCTGCAGGTGTCGACTGCGGGCCTGGTCCTGGCTACCGCCTCCGGTTGCTCGTACAACTGGAAAGACTTCCCTCGCCTAGGTATGCCCACCCCGGTGACGGAGGAGGCTCCGCGGATCCTGTCCCTCTGGCAGGGTTCGTGGGCGGCTGCGCTCGCCACGGGCGTGCTGGTCTGGGGCCTGATCCTGTGGAGCGTCATCTTCCACCGGCGCAGCCGCACCAAGGTCGAGGTACCCCCGCAGACCCGGTACAACATGCCCATCGAGGCGCTGTACACGGTCGTCCCCCTCATCATCGTCTCGGTGCTCTTCTACTTCACCGCGCGTGATGAGTCGAAGCTCCTCGAGCTCTCCCCGAAGCCGGCCCACACCGTCAACGTGGTCGGCTACCAGTGGAGCTGGGGCTTCAACTACGTCGAGAACGTGGACGGCAACCCGGCCACGGGCGACGCCGCGAAGTCCAAGGAGCTGTCCGCCATCCCGGACCGCTTCACCAAGGCCTTCCCGGCGGGCGCCGACGGCGTGTACGACGTCGGCATCCCCGGCACGCGGAACCCGCAGACCGGAAACCCCGGGCCCACCCTGTGGCTGCCCAAGGGCGAGAAGGTCCGCTTCGTGCTGACGTCCCGTGACGTCATCCACTCCTTCTGGGTGGTCCCCTTCCTGATGAAGCAGGACGTCATCCCGGGGCACACCAACTCCTTCGAGGTGACCCCGACCCAGGAGGGCACCTTCCTCGGCAAGTGCGCCGAGCTGTGCGGTGTCGACCACTCCCGGATGCTCTTCAACGTGAAGGTCGTCTCCCCGGAGCGCTACCAGCAGCACCTCAAGGAGCTGGCGGCGAAGGGCCAGACCGGCTACGTGCCGGCGGGCATCGCTCAGACCGACCCCGCCAAGAACGCGGAGACGAACAAACTGTGAGCATCCTCAACGAATCCCAGGGTGCCGCGGCAGCAGACGACTCGTACGAGAACGAGCTGCCGGTCCGGCGCAAGCAGCCGGGGAACGTCGTCGTGAAGTGGCTGACCACCACTGACCACAAGACGATCGGCACGATGTATCTGGTCACGTCGTTCGCGTTCTTCTGCATCGGCGGGATCATGGCGCTCTTCATGCGCGCCGAACTCGCCCGCCCCGGCACGCAGATCATGTCGAACGAGCAGTTCAACCAGGCGTTCACGATGCACGGCACGATCATGCTGCTGATGTTCGCGACGCCGCTGTTCGCCGGCTTCGCGAACTGGATCATGCCGCTGCAGATCGGCGCGCCCGACGTGGCGTTCCCGCGGCTGAACATGTTCGCCTACTGGCTCTACCTGTTCGGCTCGACCATCGCGGTCGGCGGCTTCCTCACCCCGCAGGGCGCGGCCGACTTCGGCTGGTTCGCCTACTCCCCGCTGTCGGACGCGGTCCGCTCGCCGGGCGTCGGCGCCGACATGTGGATCATGGGTCTGGCCTTCTCCGGCTTCGGCACGATCCTCGGCTCGGTCAACTTCATCACCACGATCATCTGCATGCGCGCTCCCGGCATGACGATGTTCCGGATGCCGATCTTCGTGTGGAACGTCCTGCTGACCGGTGTGCTGGTCCTGCTCGCGTTCCCGGTCCTGGCCGCCGCGCTGTTCGCCCTGGAGGCGGACCGCAAGTTCGGTGCCCACATCTTCGACGCGTCCAACGGCGGCGCGCTGCTGTGGCAACACCTCTTCTGGTTCTTCGGCCATCCAGAGGTGTACATCATCGCCTTGCCCTTCTTCGGCATCATCTCCGAAGTCATCCCGGTGTTCTCCAGGAAGCCGATGTTCGGCTACATGGGCCTGGTGGGCGCGACGATCGCCATCGCCGGTCTGTCCGTGACCGTGTGGGCGCACCACATGTACGTCACGGGCGGCGTGCTCCTGCCGTTCTTCTCGTTCATGACGTTCCTCATCGCGGTACCGACCGGTGTGAAGTTCTTCAACTGGATCGGCACGATGTGGAAGGGCTCGCTGTCCTTCGAGACCCCGATGCTCTGGGCCGTCGGCTTCCTGATCACCTTCACCTTCGGTGGTCTGACCGGCGTCATCCTGGCCTCGCCCCCGATGGACTTCCACGTCTCCGACTCGTACTTCGTCGTCGCGCACTTCCACTACGTCATCTTCGGCACCGTGGTCTTCGCGATGTTCTCCGGATTCCACTTCTGGTGGCCGAAGTTCACGGGCAAGATGCTGGACGAGCGCCTGGGCAAGATCACCTTCTGGACGCTGTTCGTGGGCTTCCACGGCACGTTCCTGGTGCAGCACTGGCTCGGCGCCGAGGGCATGCCGCGCCGTTACGCGGACTACCTCGCCGCCGACGGCTTCACCGCGCTGAACACGATCTCGACCATCAGCTCCTTCCTGCTGGGCCTGTCGATCCTTCCGTTCATGTACAACGTCTGGAAGACCGCCAAGTACGGCAAGAAGATCGAGGTCGACGACCCGTGGGGCTACGGCCGTTCGCTCGAATGGGCGACGTCGTGCCCGCCGCCGCGGCACAACTTCCTCACCCTGCCGCGCATTCGCTCCGAATCCCCGGCGTTCGACCTGCACCACCCGGAGATCGCGGCTCTCGACCAGCTCGAGAACCACGGCGCCGGTGACAACGCGGCTCTCGCCGGCGGCAAGGAGGCGGGCAAGTGAAGATCCAGGGCAAGATGTTCCTCTGGCTCTCCGTCTTCATCCTGATCATGGCCGTCGTGTACGGCGTGTGGTCGAAGGAGCCGGCCGGTGCCACCGCTCTCGTGATGGCCTTCGGCCTGAGCGTGATGATCGGCTTCTACCTGGCCTTCACGGCCCGGCGGGTCGACGCGGGCGCGCAGGACGACAAGGAGGCCGATGTCGCGGACGACGCCGGTGAGCTGGGGTTCTTCTCCCCGCACAGCTGGCAGCCGCTGTCGCTCGCCATTGGTGGCGCGCTGGCGTTCCTGGCCATCGCGATGGGCTGGTGGCTGCTGTACTTCTCGGCGCCGCTGATCCTTATCGGCATCTACGGCTGGGTGTTCGAGTACTACCGCGGCGAGAACCAGAACCAGTAGGTCCCCGCACGCACCCGTGAAGGGCCCCGCGGCTCGTAGGAGTCCGCGGGGCCCTTCCGCGTACCCGGGGGCCGCTCACGGGCCGCCCAGGGGGTGCGCCGCCCGTTTGCAGTCCTCCGGCGCGCCGAACCGGTCCGCTCTTCATAACGTGTGGGCATGAGTCAGGCACCGCGTACCCGTACCGTCCTCGGCTGCACCCTGCTGGTCACCGCCCTGGGGGCGGGGGCCGCCGGGTGCGGCGGCCACTCCGACGGCAACCCGCTCTCGGCCAAGCCGTACGACGCGGCCGGCCAGATCGCGTACAACGGTCCGGCGGGCAGTGCGAAGGCGGACCCGGACAAGCCCCTGGAGATCACCGCCAGGGGCGGCCGCGGCCGGATCACGGACGTGACGGTCGCGGACGCGGCGGGCCGCTACCTCGCGGGCGAGCTCGACGGCGACGGCAACCGCTGGCACTCCACCTCGCCGCTGGTCGCCGGGACCCACTACACGGTGGTGGTCTCCACGGAGGACACGGACGGCGCTCCGGGCCGCCGTACGCTCACGTTCGACACCACCGCGCCCAAGGACACCGTGAAGGTCGAGTTCGGCCCGGACGCGGGCAAGTACGGCGTCGGGCAGCCCATCACGGCGGAGCTCAGCCGGCCGGTGAAGGACAAGGCGGCCCGCTCGGTCGTCGAACGTGCCCTCAAGGTCGAGTCCAAGCCCTCGGTGGAGGGCGCCTGGTACTGGGTGGACGACAAGACGCTCCACTACCGGCCCAAGGACTACTGGCCCGCGCACGCGACCGTCCGGGCCACCTCGCGCCTGGAGGGCGTGCGGATCGCGGACAAGCTGTACGGCGGTCCCGCCAAGCCCCTGAAGATCACCACGGGTGACCGCATCGAGGCCATCACGGACGCCGCCACGCACTACATGACGGTCAAACGCAACGGAGAAGTGATCAATACCATTCCGGTGACCACCGGGAAGCCGGGCTTCTCCACCCGCAACGGCGTCAAGGTGGTGCTGGGCAAGCAGTACTACGTACGTATGCGCGGGGAGACGGTCGGGATCTCGGCCGGCAGCGCCGACGCGTACGACCTGCCGGTCTACTACGCCACCCGGGTGACCTGGAGCGGCGAATACGTGCACGCGGCCCCCTGGTCGGTGGGCTCGCAGGGCGCGGCGAACGTCAGCCACGGCTGTACGGGCATGTCCACCGGGAACGCGGCCTGGTTCTTCGAGACCGTGACCGAGGGCGACATCGTGAAGGTCGTCAACAGCATCGGCGAGGACATGACGCCCTTCGACAACGGCTTCGGCGACTGGAACGTCGACTGGGAGAAGTGGCGCAAGGGCAGCGTGCTCCAGGCCGACGCGAAGGCCGGGCAGAGCAAGCTGAACTCCGCCCGGCTGCGACCGCAGGTCTAGGGCCTGCCCGGTGGGGGTCGGGGCGGGCGGATCAGGCCCGGGTGGCCAGGGCGCCGTCCGGGCGCCGCTGGCGCAGCAGGGCGGCCAGCGCGGCCGCGAACTCGACCGGCTCGACCGGGAGGGTCACCGCGGCGTCCGCGCGGCTCCAGGTGGCCAGCCAGGCGTCCTGCGGGCGCCCGATGAGCAGCAGCACGGGCGGGCACTGGAAGATCTCGTCCTTGATCTGCCGGCAGATGCCCATGCCCCCGGCCGGGACGGCCTCCCCGTCCAGGACGCACACGTCGATGCCGCCGCGGTCCAGCTCCTTGAGGACGGCGTGCGGGGTCGCGCACTCCAGGAAGGTCACCGGGGGAACGTCGGAGGCTGGCCTGCGCCCGGCGGCGAGCCGCACCTGCTCACGGGTGTTCGCGTCGTCGCTGTAGACAAGTACGGTGGCGCTCGACTGCATTGTTCCTCCGATTCGACGGCGGTACGGGCTCGGGAGCCGATGCGCGGATGCTACTCCGTCCGACACCGTGTCAACACCGGTTCGGCGAGCGCCCGGATGGGCCGTTCGGGCAGGACACGGGGTGCGGACACACCGAACGGCACCCCCCGGAGTGAGCGCGAGATAAGCGACCGACATAATGTCGGTCGTGGCGACAGCAACGACAGTAGAAACCGGGCACGCGCACCCGTCGGTCAATCGGCCGAACCTCACCAGCGTCGGAACCATCATCTGGCTGAGTTCCGAGCTGATGTTCTTCGCGGCCCTCTTCGCGATGTACTTCACCCTGCGATCGGTGACGGGTGCCGAGCACTGGAAGGAAATGGCGTCCTCGCTGAACCTTCCGTTCTCGGCGACGAACACCACGATCCTGGTGCTCTCCTCCCTCACGTGCCAGCTCGGCGTCTTCGCCGCCGAGCGGGGCGACGTGAAGAAGCTGCGCACCTGGTTCATGATCACTTTCGTGATGGGTGCGATCTTCATCGGAGGCCAGGTCTTCGAGTACACCGAGCTGGTGAAGAAGGACGGCCTCTCGCTGTCCTCCGACCCGTACGGCTCGGTGTTCTACCTGACCACCGGCTTCCACGGCATGCATGTGACAGGCGGTCTCATCGCCTTCCTGCTGGTTCTCGGCAGGACCTACGCGGCCAGAAGGTTCACCCACGAACAGGCGACCGCCGCCATCGTCGTGTCCTACTACTGGCACTTCGTCGATGTGGTCTGGATCGGCCTCTTCGCCACGATCTACCTGATCAAGTAATCGGGCACGCAGACCCGACACCATCCCGCACTGACGCAGAAGATCCTGACACCGGGGTAATCCGTGAAAAAGCTCTCCGCACGACGACGCCATCCGCTGGCGGCGCTCGTCGTCCTACTCCTCGCGCTGGCGGCCACCGGGGGGCTGTACGCCGCGTTCGCGCCCGCGGACAAGGCGAAGGCCGACGAAACCGCCCAGTCCCTCGCCATCGACGAGGGCAAGAAGCTCTACTCCGTCGGCTGCGCCAGCTGCCACGGAACCGGCGGTCAGGGAACCTCTGACGGCCCGTCCCTGGTCGGCGTCGGCTCCGCCGCCGTGGACTTCCAGGTCGGCACCGGCCGGATGCCGGCGCAGCAGCCCGGCGCCCAGGTGCCGAAGAAGAAGGTCATCTACTCGCAGGCCGAGATCGACCAGCTCGCCGCGTACGTCGCCTCCCTGGGCGCCGGCCCGATCAAGCCGACCGAGAAGCAGTACAGCCCGGAAGGCGCGGACATCGCCAAGGGTGGCGAGCTGTTCCGCACCAACTGCGCCCAGTGCCACAACTTCTCCGGCAAGGGCGGTGCGCTCACGCACGGCAAGTACGCCCCCAGCCTGGAGGGTGTGGACCCGAAGCACATCTACGAGGCCATGCAGACCGGCCCGCAGAACATGCCGTCCTTCCCCGACACGACGATGCCGCAGAAGCAGAAGCAGGACATCATCGCGTACCTGGACGCCGTGAACAGTGAGAAGACGGCGAGCCCCGGTGGCCTGTCGCTGGGGGGCCTCGGTCCCGTCAGTGAGGGTCTGTTCGCGTGGATCTTCGGCCTCGGTGCCCTCATCGCAGTCGCCATCTGGATCGCGGCCCACTCCGCTAAGGCCAAGAAGTCATGAGTAGCCAAGACAATTCCGAGAACCTGCCCAGCGAGCAGGACCCCGAGCACGGCTCGGTCGAGCGCGCCCGCGACCCGTTCGCGGACCCGGGGCTGCCGCCCCACCGTCCGCGCGTCCAGGACATCGACGAGGCGGCCGCCAGGCGCTCCGAGCGCGTGGTCGCCGGTCTCTTCATGCTCTCGATGGTCGCCACGGTCGCCTTCATCGCGTCCTTCGTGATCTTCCCGATCGACAAGATCGTCTACATCTTCCCGTTCGGGCACGTCAGCGCGCTGAACTTCTCCCTGGGTCTGACCCTGGGTGTCGCGCTGTTCTGCATCGGCGCCGGCGCGGTCCACTGGGCCCGCACGCTGATGGCCGACGAGGAGATGTCGGACGACCGTCACGAGATCGCCGCTCCGCCGGAGGTCCGCGAGAAGGTCATGCAGGACTGGGCGGACGGCGTCCGCGAGTCCGGCTTCGGCCGCCGCAAGCTGATCCGCAACACCATGTACGGCGCGCTGGCCATGGTGCCGCTGGCCGGTGTGGTGCTCCTGCGCGACCTGGGCACCCTGCCCGAGGACAAGCTGCGCAAGACGATGTGGGCCAAGGGCAAGGCCCTCATCAACATGAACACCAACGAGCCGCTGCGTCCCGAGGACGTGGCCGTCGGTTCGCTCACCTTCGCCAAGCCCGAGGGCCTGGAGGAGGACCAGCACGACTTCCAGACCCAGATCGCCAAGGCCGCCCTGATGATCGTCCGGCTCCAGCCGGAGAACATCAAGGACAAGCGCGAGCTGGAGTGGTCGCACCAGGGCATCGTGGCGTTCTCGAAGATCTGCACCCACGTCGGTTGCCCGATCAGCCTGTACGAGCAGCAGACCCACCACGTGCTCTGCCCGTGCCACCAGTCCACCTTCGACCTCTCCGACGGGGCCCGCGTCATCTTCGGCCCGGCCGGTCACGCTCTGCCGCAGCTGCGCATCGGCGTGAACAGCGAGGGTTACCTCGAAGCGCTCGGCGACTTCGAAGAGCCCGTCGGTCCTGCCTTCTGGGAGCGCGGATGAGCACCACCACGACTGACGAACGCCGCGAGGCCGGCAAGGGCGAGAAGTTCGCCGACTGGGCCGACGGCCGGCTGGGGATCTACACCCTGGCCAAGACCAACATGCGCAAGATCTTTCCGGACCACTGGTCCTTCATGCTCGGCGAGATCTGCATGTACACGTTCATCATCATCATCCTCACGGGCGTGTACCTGACACTGTTCTTCCACCCGAGCATGAACGAGGTCGTCTACGACGGCTCCTACGTTCCGCTCCAGGGCGTACAGATGTCCGAGGCGTTCAACTCGACCATGCACATCAGCTTCGATGTGCGCGGTGGTCTGCTCATCCGGCAGATCCACCACTGGGCGGCGCTGATCTTCCTCGCCGGCATGTTCGTGCACATGATGCGCGTCTTCTTCACGGGCGCGTTCCGCAAGCCGCGCGAGGTCAACTGGCTCTTCGGCTTCCTGCTGTTCTTCTGCGGCATGTTCACCGGCTTCACCGGCTACTCGCTCCCGGACGACCTGCTCTCGGGCACCGGCGTCCGCTTCATGGAGGGCGCCATCCTGGGCGTGCCGGTCGTCGGCACGTACCTGTCGTTCTTCATCTACGGCGGCGAGTTCCCCGGCGGCGACTTCGTGGCCCGGTTCTACTCGGTCCACATCCTGCTGCTGCCCGGCATCATGCTCGGCCTGATGATCACTCACCTGATCCTGGTCTTCTACCACAAGCACACCCAGTTCGCGGGCCCCGGCCGCACCAACAAGAACGTCGTGGGCGCCCCGCTGCTGCCCGTCTACACGGCCAAGGCCGGCGGCTTCTTCTTCCTGGTGTTCGGTGTCATCGCGGTCATCGCCGCGATCGCCTCGATCAACCCGATCTGGGAGATCGGCCCCTACCGCCCGGACCAGGTGTCGACCGGCGCCCAGCCCGACTGGTACATGGGCTTCGCCGAAGGCCTCATCCGTGTGATGCCGGGCTGGGAGATCAACCTGTGGGGCCACACGCTGGTCCTCGGTGTGTTCATCCCGCTGGTGATCTTCCCGCTGGTGCTCTTCGCGATCGCGGCCTACCCGTTCATCGAGGCCTGGATCACCAAGGACACCCGCGAGCACCACATCGCCGACCGTCCGCGCAACGCTCCCGTCCGCACCGGTATCGGTGTGGCGTGGGTGACCGCGTACATGGTGATGCTGGTCGGCGGTGGCAACGACCTGTGGGCGACCAACTTCAACCTGTCGCTCAACGCCATCACCTGGTTCGTCCGGATCGCGTTCTTCGTCGGACCGGTCGTCGCGTTCATCGTCACCAAGCGGATCTGCCTGGGCCTCCAGCGCCGGGACGCCGAGAAGGTGCTGCACGGTCGCGAGACCGGCATCATCAAGCGGCTGCCGCACGGTGAGTTCGTCGAGGTCCACGAGCCGCTCGACGCGGGCCAGCTGTACAAGCTCACCGCGCACGAGCAGACCCGTCCGGCCGAGCTGCCGGCGGCCGTCGACGAGAACGGTGTCAAGCGCAAGGTCTCCCGCATGGAGAAGCTGCGCGTCAAGCTCCACAAGGGTTACTTCGGCGAGCAGAGCCAGATCGCCAAGCCGACCGCCGAGGAGTACGAGGAGATCACCAGCGGCCACGGCCACCACTGATCCCCACCCAGCGCGACGCTGTACGCCACACAGCACGGGGCCCCGTCCAGGCGATGGACGGGGCCCTTCGCCGTTCCCGGGGCTGGATAGGGTGTTCCCATTCCCTATCCGTCGGTGGACCCAGGAGCGGACCATGAACGTTGTGACCCCGGCAGGCGGCGACAGCGTGGCGGCCTACTCCTGGCCGGGCGTACTGGACGCCCTGCTCAGCGGCACCGACCAGAGCGCCGAGGCGACCGCCTGGGCGATGGACTCGATCATGCGCGGCGAGGCGACCGACGCGCAGATCGCCGGGTTCGCGGTGGCCCTGCGGGCCAAGGGCGAGACCGTCGCCGAGATCACCGGCATGGTCCGCGCGATGTACGAGCACGCCAACCTGATCGAGGTGCCCGGCCGGACCGTCGACATCGTCGGCACCGGCGGCGACGGCGCCAAGACCGTCAACATCTCCACCATGTCGGCCATCGTGGTCGCGGGCACCGGCGCCAAGGTCGTCAAGCACGGCAACCGGGCCGCGTCCTCCGCCAGCGGCGCCTCCGACGTCCTGGAGAAGCTCGGCGTCAACCTCGACCTCACACCCCGGCAGGTGGTCCAGGTCGCCGAGGAGGCGGGCGTCACCTTCTGCTTCGCGGTGAAGTTCCACCCCGCCCTGCGGTACGTCGCCGCCGCCCGCCGCGAACTCGGCATCCGCACCACCTTCAACTTCCTCGGCCCGCTCACCAACCCCGCCCGGGTGACGTCCCAGGCGACCGGCGTCGCGGACGCGCGGATGGCGCCGATCGTGGCCGGCGTCCTCGCCGAACGCGGCTCCTCGGCGCTGGTGTTCCGGGGCGACGACGGCATGGACGAGCTGACGACCACCGCGACCTCCCGCGTCTGGGTGGTACGGGACGGGGCGGTGCGCGAGGAGGCCTTCGACCCCAGGGACGTGGGCATCGACCTGGTGCCGGTGGAGGCGCTGCGCGGCGCCGACGCCTCGTACAACGCGGACGTGGCCCGGCGGCTGCTGGCCGGGGAGACCGGGCCGGTACGGGACGCGGTGCTGCTCAACTCGGCGGCGGCGCTGGTCGCCCTCGACCCGGGCCCGGGCACCCTGATGGAGCAGATCCGGGACGGGATCGCCCGGGCGGCCGAGTCGGTGGACTCCGGATCGGCGAGACGGGCCCTGGAGCGGTGGGTGGCGGCCAGCAACGCGTAGCCGCCGCCCGAAGGTGTGACGCACGGCGCGGTCCGGATGCCGGACCGCGCCTTGCGCGTACGCCGACGTATGGCAGGATGCTTTCCAAGGTCATGAGTGACAGCGACTACGGCCCCGGCCCGCTGTCCGGCAACCCTCCGTCCGTGGCGGGGTGCCCCGGGTGAAGACCAGGCCGCAGGCAGCGAGGTCGGCGGCAAGCGCGGACCCCTGCGCACCCGTTCTCCGGGTGGCGCGCCCCTGGGGTCCTGGTCCTCAAGGGAGCAGTCTCGTGAGCAAGCGAATGCGATAGGGCCTCCGGCCCCTTCTTCTGTACACCTCCGTACGCCCTCCGCGCGTACGTCGAGGTCACCCCCCGTGCATCCGGCGCCGCCGGTCGGTCCGCCGTGCCCCGGGGGTTCCACAGCCGATTCGCCTTGTCCCGCAGGGAGATACCGCCATGTCCGCATACGCGTCCACGTCCACGCCCGCCTTCACCACCGCGTCCGCCCCCCTCTCGTCCTCTTCTCCGTCGTCGTCGTCCTCGTCCGAGGAGGCCTGCTGCGCGGGGCCGCTGCCGGTGCTCGGCCGGGACGTCACCGTGCCGCTGGTCACCGGCGGCGAGGTGACGTACGCGGCCCTCGACTACGCGGCGAGCGCCCCCGCCCTCCAGCGGGTGTGGGACGACGTGGCCGCGTACGCCCCCTACTACGGCAGCGTGCACCGGGGCGCGGGCTACCTCTCGCAGCTCTCCACCGACCTGTTCGAGAACAGCCGGGCGACGGTGGCCGAGTTCCTCGACTGCCGCCCCGGCGACCAGGTGGTCTTCACCCGGTCGACGACGGACTCGCTGAACCTGCTGGCCCGGGTGCTCCCCGCCGACTGCCAGGTCTTCGTCTTCGAGACCGAGCACCACGCGTCGCTGCTGCCGTGGCGGGACGCGCAGGTCACGTACCTCGACGCGCCGCGCACGCCGCGGCAGGCGGTGGCGATCCTGGAGCGCGCGCTGGCCGACCGCGAGCCCTACGGCCCGGCGCTGGTCTGCGTCACCGGCGCCTCCAACGTCACGGGCGAGCTGTGGCCGGTGAGGGAGCTGACGGCGGCTGCCCACGCGCACGGGGCGCGGATCGTGCTGGACGCGGCGCAGCTGGCGCCCCACCACCCCGTCTCCGTACGGGAGTCGGACGTCGACTGGATCGCCTTCTCCGGGCACAAGCTGTACGCGCCGTTCGGCTCGGGGGTGCTGGCCGGGCGCGCGGACTGGTTCCAGGAGGCCGAGCCGTACCTCGCGGGCGGCGGCGCCTCCCGTACCGTCGCGCGGCGCGCGGACGGCGGGGTGGACGTCGAGTGGCACACCACGGCCGCCCGGCACGAGGCCGGATCGCCGAACGTGATCGGGGTGTACGCCATCGCGTCCGCCTGCAAGGCGCTCACGGAGGCGGGCTTCGACGCCCTGGTGGAGCGGGAGCGACACCTGATCGCGAAGGTGCGGGAGGGGCTGGCGGCGGTGCCGCAGGTACGGGTGCTGTCCCTCTTCGGCGACGACGCGCCGAGGGTCGGGGTGATCTCGTTCGTCGTGGACGGCTGGAACAGCTCGCACTTCGCGGCGGCGCTGTCGGCGGAGTACGGGATCGGGGTGCGGGACGGCCTGTTCTGCGCCCACCCGCTGGTACGGACGCTGCTCGGCGGGGAGCCGCAGGAGCAGGGGGAGTGCGGGGCGCCGGAGGGGGAGCCGGGGGAGCGGTCCCTGAACGCGATCCGGGTCAGCTTCGGGGCGGGGACGCCGGACGAGCATGTGGAGCGGTTCGTGGGGGCGGTGCGGGAGTTGGTGGGGGAGGGGGCGAAGTGGGCGTACCAGGTGGAGGGGGGCCGCTGCGTCCCGGCGAAGTGACGCCCCCGGGGCCACGCCCCGGCCCCCTCCGGGGGCTGCGCCCCCACCCCGTCGTCCGCCCGCGGCCCGTGCCGGCTTGCTCGCGCAGTTCCCCGCGCCCCTGAAACCTGCGGTCTTCTGCGGGCCGGTGGTGGGCTGGTCGCGCAGTTCCCCGCGCCCCTGAAACCTGCGGTCTTCTGCGGGCCGTGGTCGGTTGCTCGCGCAGTTCCCCGCGCCCCTGAAATGCCGCTGCGCGGCATCCCCGGGGCGCCCCGAAGGGGCGCTTTGAGGGGCGCGGGGAACTGCGCGAGCGGCCACGGACGGCCTGCGGACGACAGCGCGGCCGGGGTTGCCCATGCGCCCCGCATCGGCGTTCGCCCGAGGAACGCACCCCGGACCGCTGTGCCGCCCGCTCAAGGGCTACGCGTCGAGGCCGATCGCGAACGCCGCCTCCAGGTCGTGCTGGGAGTACGTCCGGAACGCCACGTGCGTGTCCGTCACCTCGACCCCGGGGATCTTGCTGATCCGGCCGGGGATGATGTCCGCGAGGTCGTCGTGGCGGGCCACCCGGACCAGGGCGATCAGGTCGTAGGTGCCGGTCACCGAGTACACCTCGCTGACGTTCTCCAGCGACGCGATCGACTCCGCGATCTCGGGGATCCGGTCCACGCTGGTCTTGATGAGCACGATCGCGGTGATCACGGCTGGTTCTCTCCCTCGGTGGCGGCCGGCGCCGACGGCTTCGGCCGTTGCGGTCGTTTCACTCTAGCCGTCCCGCGGAACCGGACCCAGGCGTAGAGAAAGCCCAGGCCGAAGCCGACGAGATGGGCCAGATAGGCCACTCCGGGGCCCGCCGGAGCCGCCCGTACGGCCAGCCACTGGAGCACGAACCAGAACACCAGCACCGGCGCCGCGGGGAAGCGCAGCGGCAGGAAGAAGAGGAACGGGAAGAGGCTGGTCACCCGGGCCCGGGGAAAGAGGTAAAGGAAGGCGCCCAGGACGCCCGAGATCGCCCCCGACGCGCCCACCAGCGTCTGGTCGGACGCCGCGTGCGCCACCGCGTACACGAGCAGGGCGAGGTAGCCCGCGCCGAGGTAGAACAGCGCGAAGCCGAGCCTGCCCATGCGTTCCTCGGCCATCACGCCGAAGACGTAGAGGAAGAGCATGTTGCCCAGCAGGTGCAGCCAGTTGCCGTGCACGAAGAGCGCCGTGAGGGGGGTGAGGAGCGCGCCGGGATCACCGGCCGTGAGTTCGTTCGGGATGACACCCCACCGGGCGAAATACGCGCTCTGGGCGGCGAGCAGCGCGTCCCCCGTCCCGTACGAGGGATTGAGGCCCGAGACGGGGCTGACGAGGAAGACCAGGCAGCAGGCCGCCAGCACGGCGTAGGTGACCGTCGGGCCCCGGACCACCGCCACCCGGACGGCGCTCGGCTTGATCATGAACAGAGCATGGCGTACCGGGCCCGAACGGTACAGACCGCCTCGCCGTGCCGGGGGGTACCCGCTAGGCCGTAGGGTTACGGGCAGTACATCCGCAGTTCGACGGCGCACCGCGAGATCCCCGACCACATCTTCTGCACGAACCGTGGGAAGACCGTGAAAAGAGGACAGCACCACATGACGAGCGTTCCCCTGCCCACCGCCACCACGCGGTGGCGCTGCACCCTCTGCGGCAATCTGACCCGCTTCGACGTGACCCGCTCGTCCAAGGTCGTCGAGTACGTCCATCTGGACCTCGCCGGAGAGCCGAAGGTCGAGGAACGCGAGGTGGTCAGTGAGACCATCGAGTCGGTGCGCTGCCGCTGGTGCAACGCGGTGGACCGGATCGAGCTGGTGGACAGGCCGGGTGCCGGCTCCGAGTGAGCCCGCCCGGTGAGTGACGGACGACAGTTGAGGTGACGGATCGTGGAGCATGCAAGCGGTGCCGAACCGGCCGGTGCTGCCGGTGACGGCCCCGCCGAGGTGCTCGACCGACCGCTGCCCGAAGGGGTG
The DNA here is from genome assembly GCF_040629815.1 of Streptomyces sp. NPDC005878. Classification (NCBI taxonomy): domain Bacteria; kingdom Bacillati; phylum Actinomycetota; class Actinomycetes; order Kitasatosporales; family Streptomycetaceae; genus Streptomyces; species Streptomyces sp. NPDC005878. The sequence goes on along the minus strand of NZ_JBEXWK010000036.1, from coordinate 29,839 downwards.
CGGCGCCGGGTCGTCGCGCTGGTCTCGGACGCCTTCGGGGGGCTGACCGTCGCCGAACTGCCGTCCCAGTTGCGGCAGTACGCCCGTTTCACCCCGACGCGTCGGGCCAAGTTCGCCGGCACCGCCATGGCCGCGGCCCTGGAGTCCGACCCGGTCTTCCGGCAGCGGATCGGGGAGCGGTTCAAGGAGGCGCAGCCGGAGCTGGCGGGCGCGCTGGAGTCCGGCGCGCCGCCCGCGGCCGCCGACCCCGTGGACGTGGCGGCCGCCGCGTACGTCCTGCGTCCCGTCGGCTGGGTGAAGCTGGTCGCGGCGGCCGGCGAGGAGGCCCAGCGGGCGGACGCCGAGCGGGCCGACGAGGAGGGCCGGCGCGAGCTGGAGCGGCTGCGCCGGGAGCTCGACGAGGCGCACGAGCGGCTGCGCACCGAGCAGGAGGAGCTCCGCGCCGACCTGGCCGCCGCCCGCAAGGAGGCCGAGGCGCTCCAGCGCAAACTGCGCAGCGCGCTCAGCGACGTCAAGCGCGGCGAGGCCGCCCTGCGCAAGGTCACCGGGGAGATCGACGGGATCAGAGCGGAGGCGGCGGCCCGGGTGGCCGCCGCCGAGAGCGAGTCGCGGCGGATCAGGACCCGGCTCACCGAGGCCGAGGCATCCGCCGAGGCGAGCCGCCGCGCGGTGCGCGAGGGGCGCTCGATCGAGGACATGCGGCTGCGGCTGCTGCTCGACACGGTCCTGGACGCCGCCTCCGGGCTGCGGCGCGAACTCGCCCTGCCCCCGGCCTCGGTACGGCCCGCCGACACCGTGGATGCGGTCGAACCGGGGCAGATGACCCCGAAGGACATCGCGGCCCGGGCGCTCTCCGAGACCGATCCGGCGCTGCTCGACCAGCTGCTCGCGCTGCCCCAGGTGCATCTGCTGGTGGACGGCTACAACGTCACCAAGACCGGCTATCCGACGATGCCGTTGGAGAAGCAGCGGCTGCGGCTGCTCGGCGGTCTCTCCGTACTCGCCGCGCAGACCGGCGCCGAGGTCACCTGCGTCTTCGACGGCGCGGAGCTGGCCGCGCCGGTGCTGCTGGCGCCGCCCCGAGGCGTCCGGGTGCTCTTCTCCAAGCCGGGGGTGACCGCCGACGAGCTGATCCGCCAGCTGGTGCGGGCGGAGCCGTCCGGGCGGCCGGTGGTGGTCGTCTCGACCGACCGCGAGGTGGCCGACGGAGTGGCCAAGGCCGGGGCGCGTCCGGTTGCGTCCGTCATGCTCTTGAAGCGGCTTTCGCGCGTCTAGCAACTCCTGCGTTCAATGCCCGAATTCGGGCGATCGGTTCCCAGCGCTCTGTCAAGTGCCCATTACTACGCGTGGGATGACTGTAAAGAATCCTTCTGTCGACCGAGTTTTTTCCTATCAGGATTTGAACTGATCACAGGGAGGTCACTAGGGTCGGCTCGAACCTTCACGCGGTTGATCACTCGTCCGGGTGGCCGTGGAGGTACCGCCGAGTCCTTCGCTGTTCGGCGCTGAGGAAGAAGGAGCTCGCCTTCGTGGCGTCCCACCGTCGACCCAAGCCTGCGAGCCGCACCCGCGTGACCGTGCTTACCGCGACCGCCGCCGCAGCCGTCGCTCTCACGTCCCAGGCCGCGCAGGCGGACCCGAAGCCGTCGAAGAGCGAAGTGAAGTCCAAGGTCGACAAGCTCTACGACGAGGCCGAGCAGGCCACCGAGAAGTACAACGGCGCCAAGGAGAAGCAGGACCAGCTGGAGAAGCAGGTCGGCGCGCTCCAGGACAAGGTGGCCCGCGGCCAGGACGAGCTCAACAAGCTCCGCGACGGCCTCGGTTCGATGGCCTCGGCGCAGTACCGCTCGGGCGGCATCGACCCCTCGGTCCAGCTCTTCCTCTCCGCCAACCCGGACGACTTCCTCGACAAGGCGTCCTCCCTGGACCAGTTGAGCGCCAAGCAGACCGAGGCGCTCCAGAAGATCCAGGAGAAGCAGCGCAGCCTGGCGCAGCAGCGCAAGGAGGCCCAGGACAAGCTCAAGGACCTCGCGGACACCCGCAAGGAGCTCGGCACCAAGAAGGCCGAGACCCAGACCAAGCTCGCCGCCGCGCAGAAGCTCCTCAACTCGCTGACCGCCGCCGAGAAGGCGTCGCTCGCCGCCGACGACGCGCGCGCCAACCGCACCAACGAGCGCGTCGACCTCGGCCACGAGGCGCCCGCCTCCGGCCGCGGCGCCGCGGCCCTGGCCGCCGCCCAGACGCAGATAGGCAAGCCGTACGTGTACGGCGCCACCGGCACCGCCTCGTTCGACTGCTCCGGCCTCACCTCCTGGGCCTACCGCCAGGCGGGCATCTCCATCCCCCGCACCTCGCAGGCCCAGGCCGGCGCGGGCACCCAGATCGGCCGCAGCCAGCTCAAGCCGGGCGACCTGGTCCTCTTCTACGGCGACCTGCACCACGTCGGCCTGTACGCCGGCAACGGCCAGGTGCTGCACGCCCCCAAGCCGGGCGCCAACGTCCGCTACGAGGCCATGGGCAACATGCCGTTCCAGTTCGGCGTCCGCATCGCCTGAGGTCCGGGCCCCGCGGCCCGCCGTATAACAACTCGGTTGCCACCGCCCTCCGAACGGGCGAATTCCGGCAACGCGCGCTGACGCCACGCCCCGCCGGTGACCTGTGTTCTCCGGCGGGGCGTCACTGTGCGTACACATCCGGGTCTTTGGACCCCGTGTGCTCGTCCGACTACTCTCCGGCGTGCGGTTCCCCGTGATCGTCCGAACTCGTCCGCCCGCCCGGGCGGCAGGGGCCCGCACCAGCGGAAGGAGTGCGGCTTCCCGTGGCGTTCCATCGCCGTCCCACGCAGTCCGGGCTCTCCCAGAGCACCCGGGTCACCGTCCTGTCCGCCGCGGCGGCCACCGCCGCGGCGGCCTTCGCGGCCCCCGCCGGCGCCGAACCGGCCGACACCGGCAAGGAGCGGGTCGACCGGCTCTTCGCCCAGGCGGAGGAGGCCACCGAGCAGTACAACAAGGCGGACGAGCGCGCCGACCTCCTGCGCGATCAGGTCAAGCACGCGCAGGACAGCGTCGCGCGCGGCCAGGAGCGCATCAACCGGATGCGGGGCGCGCTCGGCGCGATCGCCGGAGCCCAGTACCGCTCGGGCGGCCTCGACCCCTCGATCGCGCTGCTGCTCTCCGAGGACCCCGACACGTATCTCGACAAGGCGGCGGCCCTCGACCGGATCGGTGAGCGCCAGAGCACCGAACTGCGCGAACTCCAGCACGAGCAGCGGCGGATCGGCCAGCAGCGCACCGAGGCCACCCGCAAGCTCGCCGAACTGGAGCGCAGCCGCCTGGAGGTCGCCCGGCACAAGCGGACCGTCGAGTCCAAGCTCGCCGAGGCCCGCCGGGTGCTGCTCGCGCTGCCGAGCGCCGAGCGGGCCGCCTTCGACCGGGTCTCGCGCTCCGGGCGCGGCGCGCTGCCCGACCTGAGCGGGGCGGTGCCCGCCTCCGGGCGCGCGGCGGCCGCGGTGGCGGCGGCCCGCCAGGCGGTGGGCCGGCCCTATGTGTGGGGCGCCAACGGGCCCTCCGGCTTCGACTGCTCGGGCCTGATGCAGTGGTCCTACGCGCACGCGGGCGTCGGACTGCCGCGCACCTCGCAGGCGCAGCGGTACGCCGGGCGCCGGGTCACCCTCGCCGAGGCGCAGCCCGGCGACCTGGTCGCCTACCGCTCCGACGCCAGCCACATCGGGATGTACGTGGGCAACGGCCAGGTCATCCACGCCCCCTACCCGGGCGCGCCGGTGCGCTACGACCCGGTGGGCATGATGCCCATCTCCTCGATCACCCGGGTGTGACCGTACGATCGGGAGGATGGCGGACGGCTGGCTGAGCGGCACAGGGCGACGGCGCACGGCGGGATACGGTCTCGCCGCGCTGCTGTCCCTGTCCGCCTGCGCGTCCCCCGCCCCGGCCCCCGACCCCGTCACCGGCCAGGTGCAGCGCACGCTGGACGGCCGGGCGGCGGCCGTCCTCGGACACGACGAGCGCGGCTATCTGGCCGCCCTGGACCCGGGCGCGGCGGGTCTGCGGGACGCCCAGCGCGCCGAGTTCGCCAATCTGCGCCAGGTGCCGCTGAGCACCTGGGCGTACCGGGTCACCGACGTCAGCCGCCGGGGCGACCGCGCCACCGCCCGGGTCGAGCTGCGCTACCGGCTCACCGGGTACGACAGCGCGCCGGTGACCTCGGCCCGGGTGGTGGACCTCGATGAGCGGGCCGGGCGCTGGTACGTCACGGGGGACCGGGCGGGCGAGGGCGCGGCCGAACCGCTGTGGCGCCAGGGCCCGGTGTCGGTGGTGCGCGGCGCGCACAGCCTGGTCCTCGGCGTCGGCCAGGAGCGGCGGACCCTCCAGCGGATCGCGGACACCGCCGACCGCGCGGTGCCCGCCGTCTCGGCCGCCTGGCCCGGCCGCTGGGCGGGCCGGGTGGTGGTCCTGGTGCCCGCCTCGCTCGACGCGATGGCGGCGCTGCTCGCCGCGCCCCCGGCTTCGTACCGGGGGATAGCGGCGGTCACCACCGGCGAGGCGGGCGCGGCCGGGGCGGCGCCCGCGGACCGGGTCATCGTCAACCCCGAGGCGTACGGCGTCCTGGGCGACCTCGGCCGACGGGTCGTCCTCACCCACGAGACCACCCATGTCGCCACCCGCACCCGCACCTCCTCCGCGACCCCGATGTGGCTCTCGGAGGGCTACGCGGACTGGGTCGGCTACCGGGGCACCGGGCGCACACCCGCCGAGGCCGCCCCGGAGCTCCAGGAGGCGGTGCGGCGCGACGGCCCGCCCGGCGACCTGCCCACCGACGCCGACTTCGGCTTCGAGGGCGGCGCGGACCGGCTGGCACGCGCCTACGAGGGCGGCTGGCTGGCGTGCCGTCTGATCGCCCAGCGCTGGGGCGAGGCGAAGCTCGCCGCGCTCTACGCGCAGGTGGGCGGCCAGAAGCACCGCGAGGGCGCGCTGGAGAAGGCCCTCAACGACCAACTGGACACCACGCCAAGGGAGTTCACGGCCCTGTGGCGGGCCTACGTCCGCGAAGAACTGTCCTGACGAACCCCACTCATCCCTGAAGGGCCTCGGTCCTCGCCGTCGCGCCGGCCCTCGCCCTCGACCCGCCGCCGATCCTCGGCCGGCCTGGGCGTGCGCGGCGTGGCCCTCGCCACCGCCACCGGCCGGGCCGTGGACCGCTCAGCGCACCAGGACCGAGAAGACCCTCGTGCGGACCTGCTGAACCGGTAGTGGGGGGCGGGGGACCGTGGCGCGCCACAGGCGGCGGCACGCGGTCACCGACGCCGCCACCAGAAGCCCGTTGCGGACGGACAGGAGCAGCACTCCGAGCCAGTCGCTCGCCACCACGTGCGAGAACCAGATCGGGAACTCCAGCAGGGTCACGGCCGCCGCCGCCAGTACCAGATACGCGGGGCGCGCCATCGGGGAGCGGTGCGCGGCCAGGCACACCGCCGCGAGGCCCACCAGCCAGATCAGGTACTGCGGGCTGATCACCCGGCTGGTGGTGGTGAAGAGCAGCACGGCCGTGAAGGCGGCGTCCGCCAGGGTGCCGGGGCCGGTGCGGCGCGCCCGCAGCCGCCACAGCAGCAGCCAGCCGAACGCCAGCGCGGTGAGCCCCATCGCCAGCGTGGAGACCAGCGGGACGTACGGACCGAGGAACTCCACCGACCCGTAGTTGAGCTGCACCCGGCCCCGCCAGCCCAGATGGCGGGCCACATGGAAGACCAGGGCGCCCAGCGACTCCACCTCGGTGCCCCGGTCGCGCTGGAAGGCGAGGAACGCGAAGGCACCCGGCGCCACCGCGTGGCACACCAGCAGGAAGACGCCCGCGGTGACGGCCGCCGCCGCCCACGCCCGGCGCGGTGCCCGGACGAGCAGCAGCACCGGCCACACCTTCAGCAGCGCACCGAACGCGGCGAGCGCCCCCAGCACCCGCGGTCGGCGCGCCCCGGCCAGCAGCGCGGCCACCGCGACCGCCGTCACCAGCAGGTCGTAGCGCGCGTACGCGGTGGGCCCCAGCAGCGGTACGCCCCACACCCAGAGCCGGGCGCCCGCGCGGGACCCGCCGGGGCGCCCGCCCGCGTACAGCAGCAGCCCGAGGACCAGCACGTCGGCGAGGAGCGCCAGGACGAAGAAGGCGGAGGCGTAGTCGAGGAAGGGCAGGGCCGCGGGGGAGAGGATCGCCAGCGCCGCGGCCGGCGGGTACTGCCAGGTGACGTCGTCCAGCGGATACGTACCGGTCCGCAGCACCTCGTACCAGCCCTGGTAGATGACCGAGACGTCGCTGGTGACGTCCGGGCCCGGCACGACCAGCACCCGCAGGACGCAGAGCAGCAGCAGGCACCGGGTGGCGGCGAACACCGCGAGGAGTCCCGGCACGCTTCTCGCGCGCCCTGTGCCGCTTCCTTCCGACATGCACACCCCATCCCTGTATCGCGTGGATCGGGCCTTTCGCCCGCCGCAGTCATGATGCCGGGCGGGGACCGGCACGAGCGACGAGGCGGGGCCGTTGGGTACTGTCGGCGGCGATGCACAAGACGTTGATCGTGACCAATGACTTCCCGCCGCGCCCGGGCGGGATCCAGGCGTTCCTGCACAACATGGCGCTGCGCCTGGACCCCGAGCAGCTCGTCGTCTACGCCTCCACCTGGAAGCGGGGCCGCGAGGGCGCCGAGGCGACCGCCGCCTTCGACGCCGAGCAGCCCTTCACCGTGGTGCGCGACCGCACCACCATGCTGCTGCCCACGCCCCGGGTGACCCGGCGCGCGGTCGGACTGCTCAAGGAGCACGGCTGCTCCTCGGTGTGGTTCGGGGCCGCGGCGCCGCTCGGCCTGATGGCGCCCGCGCTGCGCCGGGCGGGCGCGGAACGCCTGGTCGCCACCACGCACGGGCACGAGGCGGCCTGGGCCCAGCTGCCGGGCTCGCGGCAGTTGCTGCGGCGCATCGGCGAGGGCACGGACACGATCACGTACCTGGGCGAGTACACCCGCTCCCGGATCGCCGCCGCGCTCACCGCGCGGGCCGCCGACCGGATGGTCCAACTGCCGCCGGGCGTCGACGAGAAGACCTTCCACCCCGGCTCGGGCGGCGACGAGGTCCGGGCCCGCCTGGGCCTCACCGACCGGCCCGTCGTGGTCTGCGTCTCGCGCCTGGTGCCCCGCAAGGGCCAGGACACCCTCATCCACGCGATGCCGTCGATCCTCGCGCGCGTGCCGGACGCGGTGCTGCTGATCGTGGGCGGCGGGCCGTACGGCAAGGAGCTCCGCGCCCTCGCCGAGAAGACCGGGGTCGCCTCCTCGGTCCGCTTCACCGGCGCCGTCCCGTGGGCCGAGCTGCCCGCGCACTACGGCGCCGGCGACGTCTTCGCCATGCCCTGCCGAACCCGCCGCGGCGGCCTCGACGTGGAGGGCCTCGGCATCGTCTACCTGGAGGCCTCGGCGACGGGTCTGCCGGTGGTGGCGGGGGACTCGGGGGGTGCGCCGGACGCGGTGCTGGAAGGGGAGACGGGGTTCGTGGTGCGTGGCGGCTCGGCGCAGGAGTCGGCTTCCCGGATCGTCACCCTCCTCCAGGACCCTGACCTGCGTCGGCGGATGGGGGAGCGGGGGAGGGCGTGGGTGGAGGAGAAGTGGCGGTGGGATTTGTTGGCGGAGGGGTTGAAGGGGGTGCTGTGAGGGGGGTGGCGGTGGCCGGGCCGGTACTCGGGCGCGGGCCGTGTGCGGCTCACCCGCGCAGTTCCCCGCGCCCCTTTCCGGCCCGGCTTTCGTCTGCGGCGGAGTGGTGGGTTGCTCGCGCAGTTCCCCGCGCCCCTAGGTAGTACGTCCCTGCGGGCGGTGCTGCCGTGCCCTGGAGGCTTTCGTTCGTCTGCGGCTGAGTGGTGGGTTGCTCGCGCAGTTCCCCGCGCCCCTAAAGGCCTGTGGCTGAGCTGAGTTCTCTGGCTGCGGCCAACCCCCTAGGGGCGCGGGGAACTGCGCGACGAGCCACCCACCGGCCCGCAGGCGACGAACCTCCTAGGCGCGGGGAACTGCGCGACGAGCCCCCACCGGCCCGCGGGCGACGAACGACCTAGGGGCGCGGGGAACTGCGCGACGAGCCACCCACCGGCCCGCGGGTGACGAACCTCCTAGGGGCGCGGGGAACTGCGCGACGAGCCGCCCACCGGCCCGCGGGTGACGAACCTCCTAGGGGCGCGGGGAACTGCGCGGCCAGCCACCCACCGGCCCGCGGGCGACAAACCTCCCAGGGTGCCGGGAGCCTCGCGGCTGGCCACCCGCCCGGCCGCAGGCGAAGTCCTGGCGCACAAGGGGCGCGGGGAACTGCGCGAGTGAGCTACCACCCCGCCGCAAACAACCCCCGGGCACCATCACACTCCCACCCCTGACGGTCACTCAGATTTAAGACAACGTGACCGCTGGGCGGAAACCCGAATTCCGCCCATGCTGCGCGCATGACACCAAACCTGACGCGCCGTCACCTCCTGGGTCTCGGCGCCCTCCAGACGGCCGCCCTCCTGGGCCTGCCCAGAATCACCCTCGACTCCGCCCGCGCCGCGCAGGCGCAGCCCGCCACCCACACCCCCGCCCTGGTCATCGGCTCCGGCTACGGCGCGGCCGTCGCCGCCCTCAGGCTCGGCCGGGCCGGCGTCCACACCCTCGTCCTGGAGATGGGCCGCCTCTGGGACACCCCCGCCCAGGACGGCACGGTCTTCTGCTCGACCTCCGCCCCGGACCAGCGGTCCATGTGGTTCCGCACCCGCACCGAGGCACCTCTCGCCACGTTCCTCTGGCTGGATGTCGTCAACAGGGCCATCAGCCCCTACCCGGGCGTCCTCGACCGCGTCAACCACGGGGACATGTCCGTGTACGTGGGCCGCGGCGTCGGCGGCGGCTCGCTCGTCAACGGCGGCATGGCCGTCACCCCGCGCCGCGACTACTTCACCCAGGTCCTGCCGCAGGTCGACGCCGCCGAGATGTACGCCACGTACTTCCCACGCGCCAACGCCATGCTCGGCGTCAACTCCGTCGACCCGGCCTGGTTCGAGTCCACCGAGTGGTACAGGTTCGCCCGTACCTCCCGCAAGGCGGCCCAGAACGCCGGGCTGAAGACCGTCTTCGTGCCCAACGTCTACGACTTCGGCTACATGCAGCGCGAAGCCGCCGGCACCGCCACCCGCTCCGCCCTCGCGGGCGAGGTCATCTACGGCAACAACCACGGCAAAAGATCGCTCGACAAGACCTACCTCGCCGCCGCGCTGGGCACCGGCAACGTCACCATCGAGACCCTGCACCACGCCCGCGCGATCCGCCGGGAGCCCGACGGCACGTACGTCGTCACCGCCGACCGCACCGACCTGACCGGCAAGGTCGTGGAGACCCGGGAGATCGGCTGCGGCAGGCTCTTCCTGGGCGCCGGCAGCCTCGGCACCACCGAACTGCTGGTGCGCGCCCGCGAGAGGGGCACGCTGCCGGCCCTGGACGCCGCCGTCGGCACCGGCTGGGGCCCCAACGGCAACATCATGACCGCCCGCGCCAACCACGTGTGGGACACCGTGGGCGCCGACGAGTCCACCATGCCCGCCCTCGGCATCGACGACTGGGACAACGCCGCCAACCCGGTCTTCGCCGAGATCGCCCCGCTGCCGATGGGCTTCGAGCACTGGGTGAGCCTCTATCTGGCGATCACCAGGAACCCGCAGCGCGGCACCTTCTCGTACGACCGGGCCGGCGACGCCGTGAAGCTCAACTGGACCAGGGCGCAGAACCAGCCCTCGGTCGACGCCACGAAGAAGCTCTTCGACCGGATCAACCTCAGGAACGCGACGATGTACCGGTACGACCTCTTCGGCAACGGCACCCCGTTCGCGGACGGCTTCTGCTACCACCCGCTCGGCGGCTGCCCGTTGGGGCGGGCGACCGACGACTACGGGCGGGTGAAGGGGTATCCGGGGCTGTACGTCACCGATGGAGCCCTCATCCCCGGCTCCATCGGCGTCAACCCGTTCGTCACGATCACGGCGCTCGCCGAACGCAACGTCCAGCGCGTCCTCGCGGAGGACGTCCCGGTCTGAGCGACGGACCTGAGCGGACCGTCCTGATCGGCCCGCCCTGATCGGCCCGCCCTGAACGGACCGGCCTGGTCAGTGGGCGTAGATCGCCTCGATCTCGTCGGCGAAGTCCTTCGCCACGACGTTGCGCTTCAGCTTCAGCGACGGGGTGATGTGCCCCGCCTCCTCCGTGAACTGGGAGGTGAGAATGCGGAATTTCCGCACCGATTCCGCCTTGGATACCGCGGCGTTTCCGTCGTCGACCGCCCGCTGCACCTCCGCCAGCAGCTCCGCGTCCTGCCGCAGCGAGGCCGCCGAGGAACCGGCCGGCTTGCCGTGGTCCGCGGCCCAGTGGGCCAGGAACTCCTCGTCCAGCGTGACCAGCGCGCCCACGAACGGCCGCCCGTCACCGACCACCATGCACTCCGCGACCAGCGCGTGCGCGCGGATGCGGTCCTCGATCACCGCCGGGGCGACGTTCTTGCCGCCCGCCGTGACGATGATCTCCTTCTTGCGGCCGGTGATCGCGAGGTAGCCGTCCTCGTCGAGGGTGCCGATGTCCCCGGTGTGGAACCAGCCGTCGGCCAGCGCCTCCGCGCTCGCCGCCTCGTTGTTCCAGTACCCCGTGAACAGGTGCTCGCCGTGCAGCAGCACCTCGCCGTCGTCCGCGATGCGCACCACGGAGCCCGGCAGCGGCTGGCCGACCGTACCGATCTTCTGGCGGTCCCACGGGTTGAACGCGGTCGCGGCACAGGACTCGGTGAGACCGTAGCCCTCCAGGACCGTGAAGCCGATGCCCCGGAAGAAGTGACCCAGCCGCTCGCCCAGCGGGGCGCCGCCGGAGATCGCGTACTCGCCCTTGCCGCCGAGCACCGCGCGCAGCTTGCTGAAGACCAGCTTGTCGAAGACCTTGTGCTTGATCTTCAGACCGAGCGAGGGGCCCTGCGGGGTGCCGAGCGCGCGGCTGTAGGCGATCGCGGTGTGCGCGGCCTTGTCGAAGATCGCGCCCTTGCCGTCCGCCTGCGCCTTGGCCCGCGCCGCGTTGTAGACCTTCTCGAAGACCCGCGGCACACCGAGGATCAGCGTCGGCCGGAAGGCGGCCAGCTCGTCGGTGAGGTTCTTGATGTCCGGTACGCAGCCGAGCTTGATCGGCGCCATCACCGACGCCACCTCGACCAGCCGCCCGAAGACATGGGCGGCGGGCAGGAACAGCAAAACCGAGCACTCGCCGGTGCGGAAGAGCGGCTTGAGGCGCTCGACCACGTTGCCGCACTCCGCGAAGAAGGCGCGGTGGGTCAGCACACAGCCCTTGGGGCGGCCGGTGGTGCCCGAGGTGTAGACGATGGTCGCCGGGTCGTCGGCGTGCGCCGAGGACATCCGCTGGTCGAGCAGCTCGTCCGAGATGTCCGAGCCGCCCGCGGTGAGCTGCGCCACCGCGTCCGCCTCCAGCTGCCAGACGCCCTTGAGGGCGGGCAGCGCCGACTGGACGGCGGTGACGGACGCCAGGTGCGCCTCGGTCTCCACCACGCACAGGGTCGCGCCGGAGTCGCCGAGGATCCATTGGATCTGCTCGGGCGAGCTCGTCTCGTACACGGGGACGGTGACCGCGCCCGCGCTCCAGATGGCGAAGTCGAGCAGCACCCACTCGTAGCGGGTACGGGACAGCAGGGCCACCCGGTCGCCGGGCTCGACGCCGGCGGCGATGAGGCCCTTGGCCACGCCGCGGACCTCGGCGAGGAACTGGGTGGCGGTGACGTCGGTCCAGCGTCCCGCGACCTTGCGGCCCATGACCGCGACATCGGGATGCTGAGCGGCATTGCGGCGGATCAGATCCGTCAGGTTGCCGTCCGTGGGGACCTCGTACAGGGCCGGAAGGCTGAACTCGCGCAAGACTGCTGCTCCTCATCGGGCGCCGGTGCCACGGCTCTGTGTGACGCACCGGCTGCGGTCCAAGATCGGGCAGGTGCCCGGAGCAACTTGTTGGGGGTCTGCTCCGAGCACGACTGGACTGCCCGGACGTTACCCACCGGTAGTGGGTTCCCGATAGGGGGTCCTGGTCAGATGTTCGCTGCGTCACACGGATTTCGCGCCGCTTCACGCACAGTAGTCCACTCCTTTCGCGACTCGGAAGTAACCGCAGGTCCGGCGGCCTAGGGTGGCTGCATGCGAGTACATGTGATCAGCGATGTGCACGGAAACGCCGAGGGCCTGGCGAAGGCGGGCGACGGCGCCGACGCCCTGCTCTGCCTCGGTGACCTCGTTCTTTTCCTCGACTACGCCGATCACTCGCGCGGGATCTTCCCCGACCTCTTCGGCGTCGAGAACGCCCACCGGATCGTCGCCCTGCGCACCGCCCGCCGCTTCGAGGAAGCCCGTGAGCTGGGCCGTTCGCTCTGGGCCGGGCTCGACCGGGAGGCCGCCATCGAGGCGGCGGTCCGCAAGCAGTACGCCGAGATGTTCGCCGCCTTCCCCGCCCCGACGTACGCCACCTACGGCAATGTCGACATACCGACCCTCTGGCCGCAGTACGCCGGTCCGGGCACCACGGTCCTGGACGGGGAGCGGGTCGAGATCGGCGGCCGGGTCTTCGGCTTCGTGGGCGGCGGACTGCGCACCCCGATGCGCACGCCCTACGAGATCTCCGACGAGGAGTACGCGGCGAAGGTCGAGGCGCTCGGCGAGGTCGACGTCCTCTGCTCGCACATCCCGCCGGAGGTCCCCGAGCTCGTCTACGACACCGTCGCCCGCCGCTTCGAGCGCGGCTCGCGCGCCCTGCTCGACGCCATCCGGAAGACCAGGCCCCGCTACTCCCTCTTCGGCCACGTCCACCAGCCGCTCGCCCGCCGGGTCCGGATCGGCCGCACCGAATGCGTGAACGTCGGCCACTTCGCCGCCACTTCCCGGCCCTTCGCGCTCCAGTGGTGACCCGGGCACCGGCGAGAGGCCCCGGCCGCACGCGATAGCCTGCACGTCTACCGACCCCCACACACCGGCCCGCGCACTGGAGGAGCCACGACGATGGCGGAACACACCAGCTCGTCTATCACCATCGAGGCGGCACCTGCCGAGGTGATGGGGGTGATCGCCGACTTCGCCCGGTACCCGCAGTGGACCGGAGAGGTGAAGGAGGCCGAGGTGCTGTCGCGGGACGCCGAGGGCCGTGCCGAGCAGGTCCGCCTGGTGCTGGACGCGGGCGCCATCAAGGACGACCACACCCTCAAGTACACCTGGGACGGCTCCCGCAAGGTGAGCTGGAGCCTGGTCAAGTCCCAGATGCTGCGCGCCCTCGACGGCTCCTACAGCCTCGCCGACGCCCCCGGCGGCCACACCGAGGTCACCTACCAGCTGACCGTGGACGTCAAGATCCCCATGCTCGGCATGATCAAGCGCAAGGCCGAGAAGGTCATCATCGACCGGGCCCTCGCCGGACTGAAGAAGCGCGTCGAGAGCGGCGCGGCGGCCGGCGGCGCCGACGGGGCCGAGAAGGCCTGACGTGCGTACGGTCCTCGTCACCGGTCCCGGCGGCGCGGGCCGCACCACCGTCGCCGCCGCGACCGCGCTCGCGGCCGCCCGGCGCGGTGAGCGCGCCCTGCTCCTGACCGCCGACCGCGAGGACCCGACGCCCCGGCTGTTCGACGGCGAGGAGCCGCCCGGCCTCGACGTCGTCCGCGCCGACTTCCGCACCGAACTGCTCGCCCTCCAGGACCGCGCCGGAGCCGCCCTGGAGCTTTTGGGCGCCGGGCGCCTGGACGCCGAGGAGCTGACCGAGCTGCCCGGCGCCGAGCAGCTCGCCCTGCTCAAGGCGGTGCGCGAGGCGGCCGCCGGCGGCCACGACCTGGTCGTCGTCGACATGCCCCCGGTCCACCAGAGCATCGCCGTGCTCGCCCTGCCCGGGCAGCTGCGCCGCTATCTGCGCCGGCTGCTGCCGCCCGAGCGGCAGGCCGCCCGCTCGCTGCGCCCGGTCCTCGCCCAGCTCGCCGGGGTCCCGATGCCCGCGAGGTGGCTGTACGAGACGGCCGCCCGCTGGGACGTGGAGCTGGCCGCCGTCGAGGCCGTGGTGCGCGACCCGGCGACGACGGTACGGCTGGTCGCCGAGCCGGGCGCGGCGGGCGTCGCCGCCCTGCGCGCCGCCCGCCTCGGTCTGGCGCTGCACGAGCTCACCACGGACGCGGTGATCGCCAACCGCGTCCTGCCCACCGGCTCGGCGGACCGCTTCCTCGCCGCGCTCTCCGGGCACCAGCAGTGCGCGCTCAAGGAGCTGGCCGAGGAGTTCGAGGACGTACCGCTGCACGAGGTCCCGCACCTGGGCCGCGAGCCCGAGGGCCCGGAGGACCTGGACGAGCTGGCCCGCGGGAGCGGACCGTGGGCCGGGCACGCCGCCGCGCCCGCCCGGGCCTGGCACGTCGAGGACCGGCTGGCCGGCGACGGCGTCCTGGTGTGGCACCTGCCGCTGCCCGGCGCCCGCAAGGACGAGCTCGGCCTGGTCCGCCGGGGCGACGAACTCCTGCTCACCGCCGGACCGTTCCGCCGGATCGCCCCCCTGCCCTCCGCGCTGCGCCGCTGCACGGTCTCCGGCGCCGGGCTCACCGACGGCGTGCTGAGGATCCGGTTCACCCCGGACCCCGACCTGTGGCCCCGGACGTCCTGAACGCCGTACCCCCGTTCGGGTAACGTCGGAAGGACAGACCCTTCTCCTCAGCAGCTGGAGCCCGCCATGAGCGAAGCCACCGAGCGCCCCGCACCCGACGCGGATGCCTGGGCCGACGCGTGTGCCGAGGACCTCGCCGCGGAGAAGGCGCGCCGCCGCGCCGCCCACGGGGCGCCGCCCGGCTCGGCCGCCGAGGAGCTGCGCAAGCTGGTCGACGCCGTCGCCGACAAGGTCGCCTCCCTGCAGTCCTCCCTGCCCGGCGCGGCCGCGCAGAACGCCGTACAGCAGCTGATCGGCCAGGCCAGGGCCGTGGTCGAGCCGGTCATCGAGCGCAACCCGGACGTCTTCGACCACCTCGCCGCGGCCGGCGGCGAGCTGCTGGCCGCCTACCGCTCGGCGGTCGAGGGCGCCGAACGCCGCTGGACGGCGGACGGCCCGGCGTCCGGCCGGACCCCCGGCCCGTCCGGCAGTGCCTCCGGCGGCGCGAAGAAGGACGACGGCGGAGCGGGCGCGGGACCGACCGAGCACATCGACCTGGACTGACTGACCGGTGCCCGCCCTCGGGTACGGTGGGCCTTAGCGGGGCTCGACCGAAAACTGAGGGACTTAATGGGACTCACCATCGGCGTCGACATCGGCGGCACCAAGATCGCGGCGGGAGTGGTCGACGAGGAGGGCCACATCCTCGAGACGCACACGGTGCCCACGCCGCCGACCGCTGACGCCATCGTGGACGCGATCTGCGCCGCGGTCGAAGGGGCCGGCAAGGGGCACCAGATCGAGGCCGTCGGCATCGGCGCCGCCGGATACGTCGACGACAAGCGCGCCACCGTCCTCTTCGCACCCAACATCCACTGGCGCCACGAGCCGCTGAAGGACAAGGTCGAGCAGCGGGTCGGGCTCCCCGTGGTGGTGGAGAACGACGCCAACGCGGCGGCCTGGGGCGAGTACCGGTTCGGTGCGGGCCAGGGCCACGAGGACGTCATCTGCATCACGCTCGGCACGGGCCTGGGCGGCGGCATCATCATCGGCAACAAGCTGCGCCGCGGACGCTTCGGCGTGGCCGCGGAGTTCGGCCACATCCGGGTCGTGCCGGACGGCCTGCTGTGCGGCTGCGGCAGCCAGGGCTGCTGGGAGCAGTACGCCTCGGGGCGCGCGCTCGTGCGGTACGCCCGCCAGCGCGCCAACGCGACCCCCGAGAACGCCAAGATCCTCCTCGGTCTCGGCGACGGCACCATCGAGGGCATCGAGGGCAAGCACATCAGCGCCGCCGCCCGCCAGGGCGACCCGGTCGCGGTGGACTCCTTCCGCGAGCTGGCCCGCTGGGCGGGCGCGGGCCTGGCCGACCTGGCCTCGCTCTTCGACCCCTCGGCGTTCATCGTCGGCGGCGGCGTCTCGGACGAGGGCGAGCTGGTCCTCGACCCGATCCGCAAGTCGTTCCGGCGCTGGCTGATCGGCGGCCAGTGGCGACCGCACGCCCAGGTGCTCGCGGCCCAGCTCGGCAACAAGGCCGGTCTGGTCGGCGCGGCGGACCTGGCCCGCCAGGGCTGAGCATCCGCCCCCCGTACGGTGGTTGAGCGCCCGCCGCGTCCCTCACGGACGCGGCGGGCGCTGCTCTATGTTGTGCCCCATGCCGCTCACCGATCTTCCCGCGTCCCGTACGGAGAACGGCTCGGCCGTGATCCGGGTCCTCAGCTACAACATCCGCTCGATGCGCGACGACACCGCGGCACTGGCCCGGGTGATCCGCGCCTGCGACCCGGACCTGGTCCTCGTCCAGGAGGCGCCGCGCTTCTTCCGCTGGCGCAAGGCCGCCGCGCGGCTCGCGGCGGCGAGCGACCTGGTGGTCCTCAGCGGCGGCGCCACGGCCGCGGGGCCGCTGCTGCTGTGCTCGCTGCGGGCGGTGGTGGAGCGCACCGAGGACGTCCTGCTCCCGCTCACCCCGGGCCTGCACCGGCGCGGCTTCGCCTCGGCGGTCGTACGGGTCGGGGGCGCCCGGCTCGGCGTCCTCAGCTGCCATCTCAGCCTCCAGGCGGACGAGCGCCACACCCAGGCGGGGCTGCTGCTCGACCACCTCGCGGCGCTGGACGTGCCGCACGCGGTCGCGGGCGGCGATCTGAACGACCGCCCCGACGGCCGGGCCTTCCGCCGCCTGGCGGACGGCCTCCAGGACTGCTGGGCGGTACGGCCCTGGGGCGGCGAGTACACCTCGACCCCGGCCGATCCCCATCAGCGCATCGACGCGGTCTTCGCCACGGCGGGGGTGGAGGTGCTGGGGTGCGGGGTTCCCGTGGGGCTGGAAGGGGTGTCGGGGGCGGATCTGCTGGCGGCGACGGATCATCTGCCGGTGCTGGCGGCGCTACGGGTCCCGACGGATCCCCCCACCCCGCCCCTCCCCTGAACCCTCCGGGGGGGCGGCCCGGTGGGGGGGGCTTGCTGCGCAGTTCCCCGCGCCCCTTGGGGCTGTCGTTCGTCTGCGGGCCGTGGACGGTTGCTCGCGCAGTTCCCCGCGCCCCTTGGGGCCGTCATTCGTCTGCGGGCTGTGGACGGTTGCTCGCGCAGTTCCCCGCGCCCCTTGATGCACCCCTTCGGGGCGCCCCAGGGGATTGCCGCGCAGCGGCATTCAAGGGGCGCGGGGAACTGCGCGGCCAGCCCCCACCCAGCCGCAGGCAAACGCCGGGCAGTCAAGGGGCCCCTGGGAGGTGAGCTAGACCACCGCGCCCCGGCCCGGGTCGTCCTCGCCCTCGTCGTCCTGGCTCATCCGGGCGAAGAGGGTGGCGAAGCCCCCGATGAAGCCGCCCACGCCCAGCGTGGTCAGCCACCAGGTGAACTCCCACCGCAGGATCGCCGCCAGCAGCATCAGCAGCGGCCCGCCGATCACCGCCAGCCAGGCGAACTTGGCCGTCACGTCCGACTCCGGCAGCGGCGGCGGCTCCGGCGGGACGAAGTGGCCCTCGTCGCCGTCGTCGTCGCCGTCGTCGGACGGCTCCTTCACCGTGAAGTCGCGCGGCCCGCCCACCCCCACCCCGGGCGCGAAGACCACCGAGCTGCCCAGCGGCTTGGGCTCGGGCGGCTCCGGGCGCGCCGGGGCCTCGGGCGTGACGTTGGGCTCGCTCTCCAGGAGCGCCAGGTCCTCCACCGACTTGAACGGCTTGGCGCCCGGCGGGTCGGACGGCTCGTCGCCGTACCCGGCCACGATCGCCGCCCACGCAGCCTCTTCGTCGATCGGCTGCGGCTCGCGGTCCGCTTCGTGCTCAGCCACCGGTCGTGCTCCCCTTCATCCCGACACTAGGAGCGAGGCGGCCGATGAACGCGTAACTCTCCTCGAAGATCCGCTCCGCATCGTGGTCCAACGTCGCCACGTGGTAGCTCTGTTCCAGCAGGATCTCCGTGACGTCCGCGGACGAGACCCGGCCGAGGATCCGCGCCGAGTCGGCCGGCGGCACCACATGGTCCTGCGGGCTGTGCAGCAGCAGCAGCGGCTGGGTGACCTGCGGCAACTCGCGGTCGACCAGGCGGAAGAAGGTGCGCAGGGCGTGCGCCGAGTGCAGCGGCACCCGGTCGTACCCCACCTCCGCCGAGCCCTCCTTGGCGATGTCGCTGGCGATGCCCTTGGTGGAGCGCACGAAGTGGCGCACCACCGGCAGCGCGTGCGCGGCCAGGCCGTGCACCTTGTTGCCCGGGTTGACGACCACCACGCCGCTGACCGCGTCCCCGTGCTTCGCCGCGAGGCGCAGGGCCAGCGCGCCGCCCATGGAGAGCCCGAAGACGAAGACCTGCTCGCACCGGCCGCTCAGATCGCGCAGGGCGCGGTCCACTTCCGCGTACCAGTCCTGCCAGCCGGTGAGCTGCATGTCCTGCCAGCGCGTGCCGTGTCCCGGCAGCAGCGGCAGCTCGACCGACAGCCCGCGCTCGGCCAGGAAGTCGGCCCAGGGGCGCAGCGACTGCGGGGAACCGGTGAAGCCGTGACAGAGGAGGACGCCGACCTCTCCGCCCTCGTGGCGGAACGGCTCGGCTCCAGGGAGGACCGGCACCGGGGTCTCCTGTTCATGAGCAGGGGTGGGGGAGTCGTACTTCACGGTACGCGACCGGACTGACACCGACCAGAGCCGTCACCGGCCCGCGCGCGGGAGGGCGGGTCCCGTACGGGTTAAGGTCTGTTCGACGGACAGAGGGAAGGCAACCGAGTTGATCTACGGCGCTATGAAGTTCTCCATCGGCGGGTCGCTGAAGCTTGCCTTCAGGCCCTGGGTGGAGGGCCTCGACAACATTCCCGCCGAGGGGCCGGCGATCCTCGCCAGCAACCACCTCTCCTTCTCGGACTCCTTCTTCCTGCCGGCGGTCCTGGACCGCAAGGTGACGTTCATCGCCAAGGCGGAGTACTTCACCTCGCCGGGGGTCAAGGGCAAGCTGACGGCCGCCTTCTTCAAGGGCGTCGGCCAGCTCCCGGTGGACCGCTCCGGCGCGCGCGGCGCGGGCGAGGCGGCCATCAGGAGCGGCATCGAGGTGCTGGAGCGCGGTGAGCTGTTCGGGATCTACCCGGAGGGCACCCGCTCGCCCGACGGCCGCCTCTACCGGGGCAAGCCCGGCGGCCTCGCGCGCGTGGCGCTGGCCACCGGCGCGCCGGTGATCCCGGTCGCGATGATCGACACCGAGAAGATCCAGCCGCCCGGGAAGGTCATGCCCAAGCTGATGCGGCCGGGCATCCGTATCGGCAAGCCGCTCGACTTCAGCCGCTACCACGGCATGGAGGGCGACCGCTTCATCCTGCGCTCGGTGACCGACGAGGTCATGTACGAGATCATGAAGCTCTCCGGCCAGGAGTACGTGGACATCTACGCGACCGCGGCCAAGCGCCAGATCGCGGACGAGGCCAAGCGGAAGGCCGACGAGGAGAAGGCGGCCGAGCGGGCCGAGAAGGCCCGCGAAGTCGAGCAGGCCAAGCGGGCGGAGCGGCCCGGCGACTAGGGCCGCGGTACTGGTCGCGTCCGTTCGTTTCAGGGGTGGGGGAGCATGGCGAAGCGCGAGCGCGTCATCAGGATGTCCGTGGAGCTGCCGCTGTGGCGCGCGCTCACCGCGTACCGCGTCCTGACGATGCTCTACGCGGTGCTGGTCTTCGTGTCCGAGTACCGGCACTTCGAGCGCGCCTGGGTGGCCGTGGCCTTCCTGTCGGTGCTGGCGGTGTGGACGCTGGCGACGGTGCCGCGGGTGGCGAACGCGGCGAGCTGCACCAAGCGGTTCCTCGGCGTGGACCTGACGATCGCGCTCACCGGCATCCTGCTCACCCCGCTGGCGGACGCCGAAGCCCAGTCGGTGAACGGCCCGACGCTGCCGACCATCTGGACGGCGGGCTCGGTGCTCGCGTTCGCGATCAAGGGGGGCTGGCGCTGGGCCGCCTTCGCCTCCTCGCTGGTCGCCGCCGCCAACCTGGTCGAACGCGGCACCCCCACCCGGGACACGCTCCACAACGTGCTGCTCGTGTGGGTCGCGTCCATCGCCATCGGGTACGTGGTGGAGGTCGCCCGCGCGAGTGAGGCGACCCTCGCCCGCGCCCTGGAGATCGAGGCGGCGACCCGGGAGCGGGAGCGGCTGGCCCGCGACATCCACGACAGCGTGCTCCAGGTCCTGGCCATGGTGCAGCGGCGCGGCACCGCGCTCGGCGGCGAGGCCGCGGAGCTCGGCCGGATGGCCGGGGAGCAGGAGGTCGCCCTGCGGACCCTGGTCTCCAGCGGCCTGGTGCCCACCACGCGCGCGTCCGAGGACCCGGCGCTGGGGGCCCTGGTCCGTACGGTCGACGACGACGAGACCGAGGCACGGGCCGAGGCCGAAGGCGCCGAGGTGGACCTGCGCACCCTGCTCGCCCCGCACGCCGGATCGCGCGTCTCGCTGGCGGAACCGGGCGCTCCGGTGCTGCTGGCGCCCCCGGCGGCCCGGGAGCTCGCGGCCGCTGTCAGTGCCGCGTTGGACAATGTCCGCAGACACGCGGGGGAGTCGGCCCAGGCCTGGATCCTGGTCGAGGACTGGGGGGACGAAGTGATCGTGACGGTCCGGGACGACGGTCCCGGCATCCCGGAGGGCCGGCTCGCACAGGCCGAGGGGGAGGGGCGCCTGGGCGTCGCCCTCTCGATCCGCGGCCGGCTGCGGGACCTGGGCGGCACCGCCGAGCTGATCTCGGTGCCGGGCCAGGGGACGGAAGTAGAGCTGAAGGTTCCACGGGGGAAGGCGAAGGTATGAGTGAGCTGAAGACGGTCAAGGTGATGGTGGTCGACGACCACCCGATGTGGCGCGACGCGGTGGCGCGCGACCTGGCGGCGGCCGGGTTCGACGTGGTGGCCACCGCCGGGGACGGCCCGCAGGCGGTCCGCCGCGCCCAGGCGGTCACGCCCGACGTGCTGGTCCTGGACCTCAATCTGCCCGGGATGCCGGGCGTGCAGGTCTGCAAGGAGCTCGTCGGCGCCAACCCGGCGCTCAGGGTCCTGGTCCTGTCCGCCTCCGGGGAGCACGCGGACGTCCTGGAGGCCGTGAAGTCCGGGGCCACCGGCTATCTGCTGAAGTCGGCGAGCACCGAGGAGCTGACCGACGCGGTGCGCCGCACCGCCGTCGGCGACCCGGTGTTCACCCCGGGCCTGGCCGGTCTGGTCCTCGGCGAGTACCGCCGTCTGGCCTCGGACCCGGCGCCCGCGGCCGCCGACGAGCCGAAGGCCCCGCAGCTCACCGAGCGCGAGACCGAGGTGCTGCGCCTGGTGGCCAAGGGCCTGTCGTACAAGCAGATCGCCGAGCGCCTGGTCATCTCGCACCGCACGGTCCAGAACCACGTCCAGAACACCCTGGGCAAGCTCCAGCTCCACAACCGCGTGGAGCTCGTGCGGTACGCGATAGAGCAGGGCCTCGACGGGGTGTGAGCCCCGCGCGCGCGGACGTGCTCCGCTCGTACGGGTGAATGACCACCCGTCAACACCCCGCTGAATTCAAGGAATTGACCTTTCACCCCATCCCGGAGTGACGTGCGTCACCCTTAGCGTGACCCGTGGAGGCCTCTCGCGGCCTCCCATGCGTCCGTCACGGCGAAGGGACAATTCCATGCGGGTCGGAGTACTGACAGGAGGCGGTGACTGCCCCGGGCTCAACGCCGTCATCCGGGGCGTCGTCCGCAAGGGCGTGCAGGAGTACGGCTTTGACTTCGTAGGGTTCAAGGACGGCTGGCGCGGCCCGCTGGAGGGGGACACCGTCAAGCTGGACATCCCGGCCGTGCGCGGCATCCTGCCCCGGGGCGGCACCATCCTCGGCTCCTCGCGCACCAATCCGCTCAAGGCGGAGGACGGGGTGCGCCGCATCAAGGAGAACCTCGCCAAGAACGAGGTCGACGCGATGATCGCGATCGGCGGCGAGGACACCCTGGGCGTGGCGGCGCGGCTCAGCGACGAGTACGGCGTGAAGTGCGTGGGCGTGCCGAAGACCATCGACAACGACCTCTCCGCGACGGACTACACGTTCGGCTTCGACACGGCGGTCGGCATCGCCACGGAGGCCATCGACCGCCTCCACACCACGGCCGAGTCCCATATGCGGGTCCTGGTCGTCGAGGTGATGGGCCGCCACGCGGGCTGGATCGCCCTCCACTCGGGCCTGGCGGGCGGCGCCAACGTCATCCTCATCCCCGAGCAGCGCTTCGACGTCGAGCAGGTCTGCGGCTGGATCACGTCCCGCTTCAAGGCGTCGTACGCGCCGATCGTGGTGGTCGCGGAGGGGGCGATGCCGAAGGACGGCGACATGGTCCTGAAGGACCAGACGCTCGACTCCTTCGGCCACGTGCGGCTCTCCGGCGTCGGGGAGTGGCTGGCCAAGGAGATCGAGAAGCGCACGGGCAAGGAGGCCAGGACGACGGTCCTGGGCCACGTCCAGCGCGGCGGCACCCCCAGCGCCTTCGACCGCTGGCTGGCCACGAGGTTCGGCCTGCACGCGATCGAGGCGGTCCGTGACGGCGACTTCGGCAAGATGGTGGCCCTCCAGGGCACGGCCATCGTCCGGGTACCGATCGCCCAGGCAACGGCCCGCCTGAAGACGGTGGACCCGGAGCTCTACGCGGAAGCAGGCGTCTTCTTCGGCTGACCCCGGCCCGAACCCCCGAGCGCAGTTCCCCACCCCCTCCAGCCCCGGCCTTTCAGGGGCGCGGGGAACTGCGCGAGCAACCCCCACAGACCGGCAGCCAAACGGGGCCCGGGGCGCAGGGCCGCAGGCCCAGGCCTTCCAGGGGCGCGGGGAACTGCGCGAGCAACCTCCACAGACCGGCAGCCGAACGGAATCCGGGGGCCAAGGGCCGCAGGGCCGGCCTTTCAGGGGCGCGGGGAACTGCGCGAGCAACCCACCACGGCCCGCAGCCGAACAACGCAGCCCCGGGGCGCAGCCCCGCAAGGGGTCCGGGGGCGGAGCCCCCGGAGGGCAACCACCCCCACCCCCGGAGGGTTCAGGGAAGGGGCGGGGCGGGGGACTCAACCCCGGACACAACCCCCCGCACCAACTCCCCCACCACCCCCACCCCCCGCACCGTCAACACCGACTCCGGATGAAACTGCACCCCCGCGAACCCGTCCCCCCGCACGGCGTGCACCTCCCCCGTCCCCGCATCCCGGCTCACCTCCACCCCCCGCCCGGCCAGCGCCACCGCTTCCCCCTCCCCGCACCGCGCGGTGAAGCTGTTGTAGAACCCGACCCGCTCCGGACGGCCGAAGAGGTCGATCCGCACCTGCGCCCCCTGGTACGGCACCCGCTTGCGTACCAACGGCAGCCCCAGCTCCGCCGCGATCAGTTCGTGCCCCAGGCACACCCCCAGCAGCCCGTGCCGATGGGAGCGCAGGAGCTCCGCCGCCAGCGGGCGCAGCACCCGCATCTTCGGGTCGGACGCGTCCGAGGGGTCCCCGGGGCCGGGCCCCAGGACCACCGGCCCCCGGTGCCCGAGCACCCGCTCCCGCAGCCCCACCGCGTCGTACCGCACCACCGACACCCCCAGCCCCGTCGACCGCAGCAGATGCGCCAGCATCGCCGTGAAGGTGTCCTCGGCGTCCACCACCAACGCCTCGCCCCCCGAGGGCGCGACGGGCTCGCGCATCCGCAGCCAGAACGGCGCCAGGTCCGCCCGCCGCGCGTCCAGCGCCGCCCGCACCCGAGGGTCGTCGCCCAGGGCGGGCCCGGGCCGGGGTGCGGCCGGGCGGCCCGGCCGCACCCCCAGCGCCGCCAGCACCCCCGCCGCCTTGGCGTGCGTCTCCGCCACCTCGCCCGCCGGATCCGAGTGGCGCACCAGCGTCGCCCCGACCGGCACCCGTACCCGCCCGTCCGGCGCGATGTCGGCCGTACGGATCAGGATGGGCGAGTCGAGCGTCTGGGCGCCGTTCGCGTCCCGGCCGAGCAGGGCGAGCGCGCCCGCGTAGTAGCCGCGGCCGCCCGTCTCGTACCGCTCGATCACCCGGCACGCGTTCTGCACCGGCGACCCCGTCACCGTCGCCGCGAACATCGTCTCGCGCAGCACCTCGCGCGCGTCCATCGAGCTGCGCCCCCGCAACTCGTACTCGGTGTGGGCCAGATGCGCCATCTCCTTGAGCCGCGGCCCGACCACCACCCCGCCCCGGTCGCCCACCGTGCACATCATCTTCAGCTCCTCGTCGACGACCATGGAGAGCTCGTCGATCTCCTTCTCGTCGGAGAGGAAGGCGAGCAGGTCCTCGGCGGTGGGGCCGGCCGCCGGGTAGCGGTAGGTCCCGCTGATCGGGTTCATGACGACCGTCCCGCCCGCCATCCGCACATGCGCCTCGGGGCTCGCCCCCACCAGCGTCCGCCCGCCCGTCTCCCGCCCCCGCCCTTCAGGCCCCTTTCCCTTTCCGGTGTGGACGACGAACGTCCAGTACGCCCCCCGCTCGCCCGCCAGCAGCCGCCGGAAGAGCGCCAGCGCGTCCGCGCGGCCGAAGCCGGGGATCTCGCCCGTGTAGGTGCGCCGGATGACGAAGTTGGCGCCCTCGCCCTGCCCGATCTCGTCCTCGATGACCCGCCGCACGATCCGGGCGTACTCCTCGTCCCCGACGTCGAAGCCCCCGCCCTCGACCGCCACCTCGTGTCGGGGCAGCGCCGCCAGGACCTCCTCCAGCGGCAGCTCGTACCGCTCGTCGGCCTCCAGGACGGCGAGCGGTGTGCCGTCGTCGCGTACGTCGAAGCCGCGTTCGCGGATCTGCCGGAACGGCACCAGGGCCAGGGAGGGCAGCTCGCCGCAGGGGATGTCGGCGAGCCGCTCCACCTCCCGTACGCCGCCGGTCAGCAGCTCGACCACGTCGTGGTCGCGGCCGGGCGTACGGCGCCGGATCAGCGCGAAGGGCGGACCGTCGTCGTCGAGGAGTCTGCCGAGGAGCGCGTGCGTCTGGGTGGGGTGGTGGGACATGCGGGTTCCTTCCGGTGCTGGGGGAGGAGGAACGGCCGCGGGAAACAGAGAAGGCCGCCCCTCGGGCGGCCTTCGCGTGGTCTGGAGTACGCGCGATCAGTGGGCCGCCGGATGAGCGGTCCACCACCAGTTCTGGTTCGGGTGCGCGAACATGCCCCGCACCCTAGCGGAAGAGGCGCGGAATGCGCGAAGGCCCGTCCGCCCCTCGGGATACGAGGGACGGACGGGCCCTGCTGAATCGATTCTGCTCAGACCAGCAGGTTGAACATCTGCCAGCCGCCGCCCACCTGGATCCGCGCGGCGAACGGAGCGCCGGTCGCGCTGCCCGTGCCCTTGTAGTACCAGAGCACGCCCGAGGAGTCCCGGGCCACCAGGTCCGGGAGGCCGTCGCCGTTCAGGTCGCTCGGGCCGAGCAGGGCGTTGTAGCCCTGCCAGCCGCCGCCGACCTGGACGCGCGGGGCGTACGGGGCCGTCGGCGTGCCGGTGCCCTTGTAGTACCAGAGCACGCCCGAGGAGTCCCGGGCCACCAGGTCGGCCCTGCCGTCCCGGTTGAGGTCGCCGGTGGAGACCATCGCGTTGTAGCCCTGCCAGCCGCCGCCTATCTTCACGCGCGCGGCGAAGGGCGCCGCCGGGGTGCCGGTGCCCTGGTAGTACCAGAGCACGCCGGTGCCGTCGCGGGCGATCAGATCGGCCTTCCCGTCCCCGTTGAGGTCACGGGCGCCGGTCAGGAAGTTGTACGTCTGCCAGCCGCCGCCGACCTTGAGACGCCCCTTGAAGGGCACGTCCGGGTTGCCGCTGCCCTGGTAGTACCAGAGCGTGCCGGTGCCGTCCCGGGCCACCATGTCGCCGGTGCCGTCCGCGCGCAGCGCGGTCATCGCGGAGACGGTGTTGTACCCCTGCCAGCCGCCGCCGACCTTGTACCGCCCGTAGAACGGCGTCGAGGCGCTGCCCGTGCCCTGGTACTGCCAGAGCACGCCGGAGGAGTCCCGGCCGAGCAGGTTGTAGCGGGTGGTGCCGGGGTCGGGGGCGGTGCTGGTCGCCTGCTCGACGTCGGTGGCCTTCACCCACGCCATCCGGTGGTTGTACCGGATGGGGTAGAACGCGTTGGTCTTGCCCTGGACCAGGGTGCGGTCACCGGTGCCGGTGCCCGCGAACGTACCGGCGAACCAGTAGTCGCCCAGCTGCGCCGGACCCGCCTGGACGTAGGCCTGACCGGCCGGGACCGTGTACTTGGTCAGCGAGGCCGAGTTGTTGGCCTGGACCGGGACGTTGGTCCCCGCGTAGGCCGCGTCCTCCGGGTAGGCGCGCCCGTACACCGGGATGGACGCGGCGCCCGCCTTCGGCTTGAGGACCGGCTGACCGGTCTTGCCCACCGGCGCGGTGAAGGTGCCGCCGGGGTTGTGGAACCAGGCCTTCTTGCCGCCGTACCAGATGGCGGTCCAGTCGGTCTGCGCCTCGGCGACGACGTACTGGCCGCCGGCGACGACCTTGTTGGACCAGTTCGGGCCCTCGGTCGCGGTCTGGCTGCCGAGGTAGGGGTCGGCCAGCGGCGTGCCCGACGTGGACGGCGTCTCGTACAGGTAGCCGAAGTTCGCCGGACGGCTGTAGGTGCTGCCGTTGTACGTCACCGTCGGCTGGTTGGCCGTGGTGAACGGCGGGACCACGCGGACCAGCTGGCCGGCCTTGAGCGGGCCGCCCGCGCCCTGGTCGCCGCTGGGCGCGCCGACCAGGCTCATGTAGTGGTTCCAGTCCCAGTACGGGCCCGGGTCCCAGTGCTGGGACTTCACATTGGTGTCCAGCACTCCCGGCACCTCGTCGTGGCCGACGATGTGCTCACGGTCGAGCGGGATGGAGAACCGGTTCGCCAGGTACTTCACCAGCGCGGCCGAGGACTCGTACTGAGGCTCGGTGTACCACGTGGCGTTGTCCTTGATGGCATAGCCCTCGTGCTCGATGCCGATCGAGTGCATGTTCATCGTCTTGTTGGCCGCGTGCCAGGCCTCGTCCTTGGTCGCCACCAGCTGGGT
The DNA here is from genome assembly GCF_040629815.1 of Streptomyces sp. NPDC005878. Lineage (NCBI taxonomy): Bacteria > Bacillati > Actinomycetota > Actinomycetes > Kitasatosporales > Streptomycetaceae > Streptomyces > Streptomyces sp. NPDC005878. Next base: position 2,661 of record NZ_JBEXWK010000036.1, on the reverse strand, counting down.
GACCAGACCGTCGGAGGCGCGGACCATGTAGTGCGCGCTGGCGTACGACGCGGGGTCCTGGAAGGTCCGCAGGGACCCGTCGTAGCCGCCCTCGGTGTCGTGGATGACGAGGTAGCGGATGTCCTCGCCGTTCGCCGGGCGGTTCGACTCGTTGTAGTTGCCGAAGTCGTCCGGCGTGGAGCTGTTCTGCTTGTACGCCGCCGCCCGGAAGTCGCAGTTCAGCCCCGCCGGGCACTCCGGCGTCTGGGCCGTCGTCGCGGTGAACGCCGCCAGCGACATCGTCTCCGGCCTGACCGGCTTCACCGACGGGTCGGCCGGCAGGGCGAGCCGCTGGCCGTCCGCGGTGACGCGGGCCTCGCCCGTCCTGATCGACTCGTACACCCGCTTCGCGAACAGCGACGCGCCCTTGGTGTCCGGCGCCTGGCTGTAGCGGGCCACGGCCGCGTACCAGTGGCCCGCGTCCTCGGGCAGCGAGCCCGTCGCGTCCTTCTGGTACTTCGCCAGCAGCGCCGCGCCCGCGCGGACGGACTGGTTCTCGTCCTCGCGGACCGCGTCCACCGGCTGGTCGATCAGCTTGGCGGCCTCGTCCAGCGTGTGCAGCCGGGGGTCGCTCGTGTCGACGGCCTTCGGCGCCTTCTTCAGGGCGCGCCGGGCGTCGAAGTGCTTCATGACGGCCGGGTCGCCGCTCATGTTGAGGTGCGACAGACGCTCGGCGTCCGTCGGCTGCTCGACGTCGTCCGCCGTCACCCGGGTCAGGCCCATGACGTTGTACGCGCCGGTCGTCGACGGCTGCCCGTCGTGGCTCTCCCACAGCGTCTGCCGGTACGAGACCGCCATCAGCACGCTCTGGGGTACGTGGAACTCGCGCGCGGCGTCGGCGAACCGGGCCTGGAGCTCGGTGGCCGCACCCGCCGGCCCGGTGTGCGCGGTGGCGGGTCCGGGGGAGGCCACCGCCAGCCCGGTGATCGCCGCACCGGCGACGACCGCCGTGCTCACTCCGTAAGCGATCAGCTTCTTCCTGCGGTCTCTGCGGTGTCTCCGCTTCAACGCCCACCCCTGCATCGCTCTGTTGATTTCTGAAGCACTTCTGAAACGCGCAGAGGCTAGCAGGCGGGTCGCCGGGTCCCGTCACCGGGCGGCCGCCCGCGTGTCTCATCAGGTGGGCGGGCGTATGGACCGCTGGGGCGACCCCGTAAGGTAATGGGGGTGACCGTGAACGTAAACACCTGGCGTGACCTTCCCGCGGCGCAGCAGCCCGAGTACCCCGATGCCGAGGCTCTGCGCGATGTGATCGCGGACCTCGAGTCGTATCCGCCGCTCGTCTTCGCGGGCGAGTGCGACCAGCTGCGCGCCCGGATGGGGGCCGTCGCCAAGGGCGAGGCGTTCCTGCTCCAGGGCGGTGACTGCGCCGAGGCGTTCGACGCGGTGTCGGCCGATCACATCAGGGCCAAGCTGAAGACCCTCCTCCAGATGAGCGCCGTGCTGACGTACGCCGCCTCCGTGCCCGTCGTCAAGGTCGGCCGGATCGCCGGGCAGTACTCCAAGCCGCGCTCCAAGGGCACCGAGACCCGCGACGGCGTGACCCTGCCGACCTACCGCGGCGACTCCGTCAACGGCTTCGACTTCACCGAGGCCGCCCGGATCCCGGACCCCGAGCGCCTGAAGCGGATGTACCACGCGTCCGCCTCCACGCTCAACCTGGTCCGTGCCTTCACCACCGGCGGCTACGCCGATCTGCGCCAGGTGCACGCCTGGAACCAGGACTTCGTCAAGCAGTCCCCGTCCGGCCAGCGCTACGAGCAGCTGGCCCGCGAGATCGACAACGCGCTCAACTTCATGAAGGCGTGCGGCACCGACCCGGCCGAGTTCAAGGCCGTCGAGTTCTACGCCTCGCACGAGGCGCTGCTGCTCGACTACGAGTCGGCGCTGACCCGGACCGACTCGCGCACCGGCAAGCTCTACGACACCTCCGGCCACATGGTCTGGGTCGGCGAGCGCACCCGGCAGCTCGACCACGCGCACATCGAGTTCGCCTCCCGCATCAGCAACCCGATCGGGATCAAGCTCGGCCCCACGACCTCGGTCGACGAGGCGCTCACCTACGTGGACCGGCTCGACCCGGACCGCGAGCCGGGCCGGCTGACCTTCATCGTCCGTATGGGCGCCGACAAGGTCCGCGACAAGCTGCCCGAGCTGGTGGAGAAGGTCACCGCCTCCGGCGCGGTCGTCGCCTGGGTCACCGACCCGATGCACGGCAACACCTTCGAGGCGGCCTCCGGCCACAAGACCCGCCGCTTCGACGACGTGCTCGATGAGGTCAAGGGCTTCTTCGAGGTCCACAAGGGCCTGGGCACCCACCCGGGCGGCATCCACGTCGAGCTCACCGGTGACGACGTCACCGAGTGCGTGGGCGGCGGCGACGAGATCTTCGTCGACGACCTGCACCAGCGCTACGAGACGGCCTGCGACCCGCGCCTCAACCGCAGCCAGTCCCTGGACCTGGCGTTCCTGGTCGCGGAGATGTACCGGGACCAGTGATGTACCGGGACCGGTAGGGAGCTTCCTACGAGACGTGGGGCGCGGATCTGTGATCCGCACGCGATTGGGCGGAGTGTCGCGTTATGACCACTTCGCTTCGATCCAGCAGGATGTGCCCCGGAC
>NZ_JBEXWK010000035.1:43341-93033 GCF_040629815.1 Streptomyces sp. NPDC005878 | reverse complement strand
CCCCTGTAGGTGCCCGCACCACCAGGGGCGCGGGGAACTGCGCGACCAGCCCCCACCGGGCCGCAGACGCATACGCACCGCACCCGGCAGGGAAACCGCCCCGCGCGGCGCGGGGGTTTGTTTTGTTCGGGAACATTTTGCCCCCCGTTTCGTCCCACGGGCCGGTCGGTCGGCTGGTGGATGCCCCGGAGCCGGTTAGGCTCAGGGGTGCCGGACCAAGCGGCCCGGCGTTTCCGCGTCACATCCCAGAAGGAGATGCTCGTGCCGTCCATCGACGTCGTCGTAGCCCGGGAAATCCTGGACTCCCGAGGCAACCCCACGGTCGAGGTCGAGGTCGGCCTCGACGACGGCAGCACCGGCCGTGCCGCCGTCCCCTCCGGCGCCTCCACGGGCGCCTTCGAGGCCATCGAACTGCGTGACGGCGACCCCAGCCGCTACCAGGGCAAGGGCGTCGAGAAGGCCGTCCTCGCCGTGATCGAGCAGATCGGCCCGGAGCTCGTCGGCTACGACGCCACCGAGCAGCGCCTGATCGACCAGGCGATGTTCGACCTGGACGCCACGGACAACAAGGGCTCGCTCGGCGCCAACGCCATCCTCGGCGTCTCGCTCGCCGTCGCCCACGCCGCCTCCGAGGCCAGCGACCTGCCGCTCTTCCGCTACCTGGGCGGCCCGAACGCGCACCTGCTGCCCGTTCCGATGATGAACATCCTCAACGGTGGGTCGCACGCCGACTCCAACGTCGACATCCAGGAGTTCATGATCGCCCCGATCGGCGCGGAGTCCTTCTCCGAGGCGCTGCGCTGGGGCACCGAGGTCTACCACACCCTCAAGGCCGTCCTGAAGCGCAAGGGCCTGTCCACCGGCCTCGGCGACGAGGGCGGCTTCGCCCCGAACCTGGACTCCAACCGCGCCGCCCTGGACCTGATCCTGGAGGCCATCAAGGAGGCCGGCTACACCCCGGGCAAGGACGTCGCGCTCGCCCTGGACGTCGCCGCGTCCGAGTTCTACAAGGACGGCAAGTACGAGTTCGAGGGCCAGTCCCGCACGGCCGCCGAGATGACCGAGTACTACGCGGAGCTCGTCGACGCGTACCCGCTGGTCTCCATCGAGGACCCGCTCTTCGAGGACGACTGGACCGGCTGGAACACCATCACCGCCAAGCTCGGCGACCGGGTCCAGCTCGTCGGTGACGACCTGTTCGTGACCAACCCCGAGCGCCTCGCCCGCGGCATCGAGGAGAAGTCGGCCAACGCCCTGCTGGTGAAGGTCAACCAGATCGGCTCGCTGACCGAGACCCTCGACGCCGTCGAGCTCGCCCAGCGCAGCGGCTTCAAGTGCATGATGTCGCACCGCTCCGGCGAGACCGAGGACGTCACCATCGCCGACCTCGCCGTCGCCACCAACTGCGGCCAGATCAAGACCGGCGCCCCGGCCCGCTCCGAGCGCGTCGCCAAGTACAACCAGCTGCTGCGCATCGAGGAGATCCTCGACGACGCCGCGGTGTACGCCGGCCGCAGCGCCTTCCCGCGCTTCCGCTCCGCGTAGCACGGCCAGGGCCCACCGCCCTGTCGTCCGTACGTCCCCGGCCGCGGTCCCGTACCGTGTCCGGGGACGTTGTACGTACGTGAGGGGAGCGGGGCGACATGGCCAAGGGCAACCGGGACCGGTTCTCCACCGCGGCCCGGCTCAAGGTGCTCGGCGAGCAGACCGCGGCCCGTGTCTACCGGTCGCAGAAGAAGCGCCAGGCACGCCGCTCCCGGCTCACCGGGCGGGCCGCGCTGCTCGCCCTGGTGATGTGCTCCCTGGTGGTGGCCCTCGCGTACCCGATGCGCCAGTACGTGTCGCAGCGCGGCGACATCGCCGAGGAGCGCCGCAAGGAGCACGACGCGGCCGCGCAGGTCGAGCGGCTGCGCGACGAGAAGGCGCGGCTCCAGGACGACGCGTACATCAAGCGGCTGGCCCGTGAGCACCTGCACATGCAGTTCCCGGGCGAGACCGGCTACACCGTGACCGACCCGTCGGCCGGCAAGGGCCGCCGCGACGGCAAGGCCTCCACCGGCCGCCCCTGGCACCAGAACCTCTGGGACGGTGTGGACAAGGCCGACCGTCCCGGCGACTGACGACGTGAACCGCCAGCGACCGATCCAGACAGACAGAGACTGAGACAGACACCGCGATGGAAACGCCCCCGCCCCGCACTCCCCGCACCGAGCCGACCGAGGCGGACATCGCCGCCTTCCAGGAGCAGCTGGGCCGCCCGCCGCGCGGACTGCGCGCGATCGCGCACCGCTGCCCGTGCGGCAACCCCGACGTGGTCGAGACGGCCCCCCGGCTGCCCGACGGCACGCCCTTCCCGACGACGTACTACCTGAGCTGCCCGAGGGCCGCGTCGGCGATCGGCACGCTGGAGGCCAACGGCGTCATGAAGGAGATGACGGAACGTCTGGCGACCGACCCCGAGCTGGCCGCGGCCTACCGCGCCGCCCACGAGGACTACATCGCCCGCCGCGACGCCATCGAGGTCCTGGAGGGCTTCCCGAGCGCGGGCGGCATGCCGGACCGGGTGAAGTGCCTGCACGTGCTGGTCGGCCACTCGCTGGCGGCAGGGCCCGGCGTCAACCCGCTGGGCGACGAGGCGATCGCGATGCTCCCCGAGTGGTGGGCGAAGGGCCCCTGCGTCACCCCCTGTGTGCCCGGGGAGGGCGAGAAGTGACCCGGGTCGCCGCCATCGACTGCGGGACGAACTCGATCCGCCTCCTCGTCGCCGACGCGACCGCGTCCGGCGGTGACGGCGGTGAACTCGTCGAGCTGGACCGCCGGATGACGATCGTGCGGCTGGGCCAGGGCGTGGACCGCACCGGCCGCCTCGCCCCCGAGGCCCTGGAGCGCACCTTCGCGGCCTGCCGCGAGTACGCGGCGGTCATCGAGGAGTTCGGCGCCGAGCGCGTGCGCTTCGTGGCCACCTCCGCCTCCCGCGACGCCGAGAACCGGGACGCGTTCGTCCGGGGCGTGGTCGAGATCCTGGGCGTCGAGCCCGAGGTGATCACCGGCGACCAGGAGGCCGAGTTCTCCTTCACCGGCGCCACCAGGGAGCTGCACGCCGACGGCGACTACCTGGTGGTCGACATCGGCGGCGGCTCCACCGAGTTCGTGGTCGGCTCGCGCCGGGTGCGCGCGGCCCGCTCGGTGGACGTGGGCTGTGTGCGGATGACCGAGCGCCACCACCCCGGCGACCCGGCCACGCCCGAGCAGATCGCGGCCATGCGGGCGGACATCGAGGCCGCCCTGGACCTGGCCGGGCAGACGGTCCCGCTGCGCGAGCCGCGCACCCTGGTGGGTCTGGCGGGTTCGGTGACCACGGTCGCCGCGATCGCGCTGGGTCTGCCCGCGTACGACTCGGCGGCGATCCACCATTCCCGTATCCCCTACGAGGACGTCAAGCGGGTCACCGAGCGCCTGCTGGCCTCCACCCATGAGGAGCGCACGGCGATCCCGGTGCTGCACCCGGGCCGGATCGACGTGATCGCGGCGGGCGCGCTCGTCCTGGAGGCCGTCATGGAGCGCACGGGCGCCTCGGAGGTCGTGGTCAGCGAGCACGACATCCTCGACGGAATCGCCTGGTCGATCGCGTGAAATGGGTTCCGGAGGGCCCTTACGGGGCCCTTCGGAGCACCCTCCGCGAGAAAGTTCGTGAAGTTCTTCACAAGGAAAACCCGTCCGATGACCTCGAATGAGGGCCGCAGGCCTCTCTTCTGTAGGTCCAACGGCTCAACAGGGCGCGATCCAGGGGGTCGACCCCGTGTTACGAGCGTGTTTCCCGACCCGGTGGTCCAGCCCGCGCGACGGTGTGAGGGCCAGTTCAGGAGGGGTGAACAACGTTCTCCCCGGTACCGTGGTTCCCCTGAGCCACCATGACCTCGGTCACGTGGGCCGCGAAGTGTAGCAGAGACCCCGTCGGACCTTGTGAAGGGGCGCACGAGCGAGGCTCCACAGGGGGGTGGATACTCGATGGCATGAGCACCACGGAGCGTCCCCGAATCCTCGTCGTAGGCGGTGGGTACGTAGGCCTGTACGCGGCACGGCGCATTCTCAAGAAGATGCGCTACGCCGAGGCGACCGTCACGGTCGTCGACCCGCGGTCGTACATGACGTACCAGCCCTTCCTCCCCGAAGCCGCCGCAGGCAGCATCTCCCCGCGCCACGTCGTCGTCCCGCTGCGACGCGTCGTGCGCGGAGCCGAGGTGCTCACCGGCCGTGTCACCAGCATCGACCAGGACCGCAAGGTCGCCACGGTCTCGCCGCTCGTCGGCGAGGCCTACGAGCTGCCCTTCGACTACCTGGTCGTCGCCCTCGGCGCGGTCTCCCGCACCTTCCCGATCCCCGGCCTCGCCGAGCAGGGCATCGGCATGAAGGGTGTCGAGGAGGCCATCGGCCTGCGCAACCACGTCTTGGAGCAGCTCGACAAGGCCGACTCCACGACCGACGAGGACGTCCGCCGCAAGGCCCTGACCTTCGTCTTCGTGGGTGGCGGCTTCGCCGGCGCCGAGACGATCGGCGAGGTCGAGGACATGGCCCGCGACGCGGCCAAGTACTACACCAACGTGAAGCGCGAGGACATGCGCTTCATCCTGGTCGACGCCGCCGACAAGATCCTCCCCGAGGTCGGGCCGCAGCTCGGCAAGTGGGGCAAGGAGCACCTGGAGGGCCGCGGGGTCGAGATCTACCTCTCGACGTCCATGGACTCCTGCGTCGACGGCCACGTGGTGCTGAAGAACGGCCTGGAGGTCGACTCCAACACCATCGTGTGGACCGCGGGCGTCAAGCCCAACCCGGCGCTGGCCCGCTTCGGCCTGCCGCTCGGTCCGCGCGGCCACGTCGACACCGCCCCGACCCTCCAGGTCCAGGGCACCGACTACATCTGGGCCGCGGGCGACAACGCCCAGGTCCCGGACCTCGCCGCCCGCAAGGCCGGCGTGGAGAACGCCTGGTGCCCGCCGAACGCCCAGCACGCGCTGCGCCAGGCCAAGGTCCTCGGCGACAATGTGGTCTCCGGCATGCGGGGCTTCCCGCAGAAGGAGTACGCCCACGCCAACAAGGGCGCGGTGGCGGGCCTCGGCCTCCACAAGGGCGTCGCGATGATCGTCATGGGCAAGATGAAGATCAAGCTCAAGGGCCGTCTCGCCTGGTACATGCACCGTGGCTACCACGGTCTGGCCGTGCCCACCTGGAACCGCAAGATCCGTGTCTTCGCCGACTGGACGCTCGCGATGTTCCTGAAGCGCGAGGTCGTCTCGCTCGGCGCCATGGAGACTCCGCGCGAGGAGTTCTACGAGGCCGCCAAGCCCGCCCCGGCCCCGGCCGCGAAGGTCGAGGAGAAGGCGAAGGCCTCCTGACCCCGGTCAGCCTCCCGTAGCAACGCCCGAAGGGGCCGTCCGCCATCCGTGGTGCGGGCGGCCCCTTCGGCGTGCGCGCCGCCGCCGTACGCCCGTGGCGCTGTAGCGGGACGGCCGGTGCCCGGGGCAATCTTGTCCGGGGCGGGTGCCGGGCCCCGGGGGCGACTTCACGGAGGTGTGCGCCATGGCCGACACCGCGACGCGGCTGACCGCTCTCGCCGGTGAGCTCCTGGGCGAGGAGCTGCCGGTCCGCGTCCGCGCCTGGGACGGCAGCGAGGCGGGCCCACCGGACGCCCCGGTGCTCGTGCTGCGCCACCGCCGCGCCCTGCGCCGGCTGCTGTGGAAGCCGGGCGAACTGGGCCTCGCGCGCGCCTGGGTGGCCGGTGAGCTCGACATCGAGGGCGACCTCTACCGGGCCCTCGACCTGATGGCCGGGCTGCTCTGGGACCGCGGCAGGAGTCCGGGGCGTGCGGTCCATCCCGTACGCGACCCGAGGCTGCGGGCCGCCGCCCGGGAGCTGCTGCGGCTCGGCGGGCCGCTGCCGCCGCCCGCCCCGCCCGCCGAGGAGCTGCGCCGGCGCACCGGCCCGCTGCACACCCGACGCCGCGACCGACAGGCCGTCAGCCACCACTACGACGTGGGCAACGCCTTCTACGAGCTGGTCCTCGGCCCCTCGATGGTGTACTCGTGCGCCTACTGGGAGCACCCCGGCGCCACCCTGGAGCAGGCCCAGCACGACAAGCTGGAGCTGGTCTGCCGCAAGCTCGGCCTCGGCGGGGGCGACCGGCTGCTCGACGTCGGCTGCGGCTGGGGCTCGATGGCCCTGCACGCCGCCCGCCACCACGGCGCCCGGGTCGTCGGCATCACCCTCAGCGCCGAACAGGCCGCCTACGCCCGCAAGCGCGTCGCCGAGGCGGGTCTGGCCGACCGGGTCGAGATCCGGGTGCAGGACTACCGGGACGTGAGCGACGGGCCGTACGACGCGATCTCCTCGATCGGGATGGCCGAGCACGTGGGCTCGGCGCGCTACCGGGAGTACGCGGACGATCTGTACGCCCTGCTGAAGGAGGGCGGGCGCCTGCTCAACCACCAGATCGCCCGGCGCCCCGAGGGGGACGAGGCCGGCTACCACGTGGACGCGTTCATCGACGCCTACGTCTTCCCCGACGGGGAACTGGCCCCGCTCGGGCGGACGCTCGCGACCCTGGAGGACGCGGGGTTCGAGGCGCGGGACGTGGAGGCGCTCCGCGAGCACTACGCGCTGACCCTGCGCCACTGGGTGGCCAATCTGGAGGCGGACCGGCCGCGCGCGGCCGAGCTGACGAGCCCCGGCCGGGCCCGGGTGTGGCGGCTCTACATGGCCGCCTGCGCCCTGTCCTTCGAGCACAACCGGATCGGCGTCAACCAGATCCTGGCGGTGAAGACGGCACGGGGCGGCGCCTCGGGGATGCCGCTGCGGGCGCGTCGGTGGGGGAGCCCGGACCGGTAGCGGGCGGGGGGCGTTGGTACCTTCGACCGATCGGACGGAACCCTGCCGTCCGATTTGTCATGTACGTGCTATTCGTAGCCCTATGCACTGGAGGCCGGTGTGCACCGCCACCGCAGAACCTGGCTCCTCGGCCTGGCCGTTGCCGTGATGTCCGTCTTCGCCGGACCGGGCGCGGCCTCGGCCGACACCGTCGCGGTCACCGACGGGGCGATCTTCAACGACCCGTCGGGCACCACCGCCGACCAGGACAGGATCCGCGACTACGTCGTCTCGCTGGTGAACGACGCCCCCGCGGGCAGCACCGTCCGGATGTCGATGTACACGTTCACCGACGACGTCCTGCGCACCGCGCTGATCGCCGCGAAGGACCGCGGCGTCGCCGTGAAGCTCGTCGTCGACTACAAGTCGCACAACTTCAAGCCCGACGGCACGGAGCTGACCAAGGGCGGCGAGTACGAGAACCTGGCCGCCGCGCTCGGCACCGACCGCACCAAGGCGTCCTGGATCCTGTCCTGCCCGCAGGGCCGCGCCTGCATCGCCAACCGCAGACTCAACTCCGGTGACGACGGCTCGATCAACCACAACAAGTTCTTCCTCTTCTCCCACACGGGAGGCGCGGACAACGTCGTCGTGCAGACCTCGGCCAACATGTCGGGCACCCAGCGCACCGACCTCTTCAACAACGCCGTGACGCTGGTCGACGCCGGTCTCTACGCCAACTACCAGGCGTACTTCGACGACCAGGTGGCGAACGGCTCGGCGGGCACGAGCAACAACAACTACTACTCCACCCCAACCAGTTCGACCAACCCCGACTACAAGACGTACTTCTTCCCCCGCAAGGAGACGTCCGGCACCACCTACTCCACGGACCCGGCCACCGACACGGTCAAGCTGATCCTCGACAAGGTCGTCTGCTCCTCCACCCAGCACTCCGAGGTGCGGATGGCGGCCAACCTCTTCTACCGCGACCAGATCGCGAGCAAGCTCGCCTCGATGGTGGACGCGGGCTGCAAGGTGTACCTGGCGGCCGACGGCAACCCCAACGGCGGCGGCACGGGCGTGCCGTCCATGGGCAAGACCGTCGAGTCGATCCTGTCCGGGCAGCTCACCCAGCGCGTGGAGTGCTGGGAGACCCCGCCCGCGGGCCACACCGTCAACATCGGCATCCACTCCAAGTACCTGCTGGTGAACGGCACCTACGAAGGCGTCGCCAACGAGAAGATCGTCTGGACCGGCAGCCACAACTACTCGTGGCAGGCCCTGCGCTCCAACGACGAGACCATCCTGAAGATCAACGACGACGCGGTCTACGACCAGTTCAAGGCCAACCACGACCGGCTGATGTCGTACTGCGCCGGAAGCTGACGGAGGCGGACAACGCGAAGGGCCCGGGACGGCGGTTGCCGTCCCGGGCCCTTCGCCCGTGTGCCCCTACTCCGTCTTGATCGCCGTCAGCATGTTCAGCCGGGCGGCGCTGCGGGCCGGCCACATCGCGGCCAGCACGCCCACCAGACCCGCGAGCGCCATGAACAGGGCGATCCGGTCCCACGGGATCACCAGCGCGTACGCCGGGATCGAGCCCTTGATGGTCTCGCCGATGGCCCAGGCCAGGAAGGTGCCGAGGCCCACGCCGATCAGCGCGCCGAAGACCGCGATGACGACGGCCTCCAGGCGGATCATGCGCTTGACCCGGGCCCGGTCCAGGCCGATCGCCCGCAGCATCCCGATCTCCTGCTGGCGCTCGAAGACCGACATGGCCAGCGTGTTGACGACACCCAGGACCGCGATGAGCAGCGCCATCGCGAGCAGCCCGTACATGATGTTCAGCAGCGTGTTGATCATGCCGCCGAAGGTGTCGCGGATGTCCTGCTGGTCCATGAAGCTGATCGCCGGGTTGTCACCGAGCGCGTTGACCAGCGCCTGCTCGTTGACCTTGGTGGCGCCGCCGGACATCTTCACGAAGACCGACTCGATGTGCGGCCGGGTCTCGTGCGGGTCGAGGACCGACGTCGCGGCGAGCACCGGGTCGAGGAACTCCTGCTTCTTGAAGACCGCGCCGACGGTGAGCGTCGTCTTCTTCTTGTCGTCGAACTCGACCGGCAGCCGCGTGCCCGGCTTCCAGCCCTGCTTCCGCGCGGTCTCGTCGTCCACGGCGAGCTGTCCCTGGCCCAGGGTGGCGAGCGAGCCGGAGACCGTCTCGACCTTCAGCACCTTCTCGATGTCGCCCGGGGTCACCCCGGAGACCGAGCGGAAGTCGCCGTCGACCTGGAGGTAGGAGGACTGCTTGGGGGAGGCCGCGGTGACGCCCGGGGCCTTGCGCAGCTCCGGCACGACCGACTTGTCCAGCCGGTCCCCACTGGCCATCGCGACCATGTAGTCGGCCTTGATGTTGTCCGTGGTCGTCTTGTCGATCGCCTTGCCGACCGTGATGCCGAGCACCGAAAGCGCGGTGACCAGGGTCAGACCAATGGCGAGCGCGGAGGCGGTCGCGCCGGTGCGGCGCGGGTTGCGCACCGCGTTCTGGCTGGCCAGCTTGCCGGAGACGCCGAACAGCCGGCTCAGCGGCGGACGTACGATGGCGATCACCGGCCGCGCGAGCAGCGGGATCAGCACGATGATGCCGACCAGGGAGAGGAAGGCACCGAGGCCGATCATGGTCTTGCCGTCCCGTCCGGCGCCCGCGCCGGCCAGGACCGCGGCGAAGCCGCCCAGGGTGATGACCGCGCCGATGGTGTTCCGCACGACCAGCGACTTGGTGGTCGCGGCGGCGTGCACGCTGTTCATCGCGGCGACCGGCGGGATCTTCGCGGCACGCCAGGCGGGCAGCAGGGCCGCGATCAGGGTGACGATCACACCGACGGCCAGCGCGGCGATCACCGGGGTGGAGGAGACGATCAGCGAACCGGCCGGCAGCCTCACGCCGAAGGAGTCCATCGCGGAACGCAGCCCCACCGCGAGGCCGAGACCCAGCCCGAAGCCGACCGCCGAGGCGACCGTGCCGACGACCAGCGCCTCGGTGAGCACCGAGCGCCGCACCTGGGAGCGGGAGGCGCCCACCGCGCGCATCAGGGCCAGCTCCTTGGTGCGCTGGGCGACCAGCATGGTGAAGGTGTTGGAGATCAGGAAGATGCCGACGAAGAGCGCGATGGCGGCGAAGGCCAGCAGCGTCTGGCTGAGCGCGCTCAGCCCCTCCTCGATGTCGTCCGCCTCCTGCGCGGCGAGCGCCTGGCCGGTGCGGGCCGTGGCGTGCTCGGGCAACGTCGGCAGGACCTGGTCGAGGAGCTTCTGGGCGTCGACGCCGGGCTTCGCGGAGACGTTGACCTTCTGGAAGAACCCGGGCTTGAGGTAGAGCCGCTGCGCCACCTTGGTGTCGAACAGGACGAGGCTGCCGCCGGCGTTGACCGAGCCGTCCTCGGTGGTGAACACACCGGCGAGGGTGTACGTCTTCACCGGCCCGTTGGTGGCGACGCGGATCCGGTCCCCGACCTGGTACCCGCCCTTGTCGGCGGTGTCCTCGTCGAGCGCGATCTGCCCGTCCCGGACCGGCCCGGTGCCGGCGGTGAAGGTGTAGGCGGGGTCCTTGCCGTCGCGGCTCGGCGAGAAGTTCCCGCCCTTGTTGGCCCAGCCCTGGCCGATCAGCTTGCCCTTCTTGTCGGCCACCCCGGCGAACCCGTCGACGCGCCCGTTGACCGAGGTGACTCCGTCCAGGGCCGCGATCCTGTCCAGGGTCCGGCGTCCGACGCCCGGGTCCTGCTTGTCGTCGTCCCGGCTGCCGTACGACTCGATGGCCACGGCCACGTTGTCATAGCTCTTGGCCGACTGGTTCTTGAAGGCGCTCTTGAGGGTGTCGGTGAAGACCAGGGTGCCGGAGACGAAGGCCACGCCGAGCATCACGGCGAGCACGGTCATCAGCAGCCTGGCCTTGTGCGCGAGCACGTTGCGCAGGGCGGTTTTGAACATGGGGCTTTTCTCAGTCCTGGGGTGGGGGCCGGGCGAAGGGGGCGAACGGGGCGGGGCGGTGCCCCGGGATCAGCTGGTGCGGCCCTTGGTGTCGAACTCCTTCATGCGGTCCAGCACGCCGTCGGCGCTCGGGCGCAGCATCTCGTCGACGATCCGGCCGTCGGCGAGGAAGATCACGCGGTCGGCGTAGGAGGCGGCGACGGGGTCGTGGGTGACCATGACGACGGTCTGGCCGAGCTCGCGCACGGAGTTGCGCAGGAAGCCCAGGACCTCGGCGCCCGAGCGGGAGTCCAGGTTTCCGGTCGGCTCGTCACCGAAGATGATCTCGGGCTGGGAGGCCAGGGCGCGGGCCACGGCCACGCGCTGCTGCTGGCCGCCGGAGAGCTGGGTGGGCCGGTGGGAGAGCCGCCCGGACAGGCCCACCATGTCGATGACCTGCTGGAGCCACTCCTTGTTCGGCTTGCGGCCGGCGATGTCCATCGGCAGCGTGATGTTCTCGGCCGCCGTGAGCGTCGGCAGCAGGTTGAACGCCTGGAAGATGAAGCCGATCTTGTCGCGGCGCAGCTGGGTGAGCTGCTTGTCCTTGAGCGAGCCGAGCTCGGTGTCGCCTATGCGGACCGAGCCGGAGCTGAACGAGTCGAGCCCGGCCACGCAGTGCATCAGCGTGGACTTGCCGGAGCCCGAGGGGCCCATGATCGCGGTGAACTCGCCCTGGTGGAAGTCGACCGTCACCCGGTCGAGCGCGACCACCTGGGTCTCGCCCGCGCCGTAGACCTTCGACAGCTCGGTGGCGCGGGCGGCCACCGCGGTGGCGCGGTGTGCGGTGGGGATGGTGGTCAACGGAAGGCTCCTGTCGGACGTGGTGCGGGGACTCCTCCATCCTCGCCGCCGCCGGGCCCCGGGATCGTCCATCCCTGTGCCCGTTCGCGGGCCGTCTTGAGTCTTATGCGGACGCCTCCCGCCTCCTCCTGCGGTATGACACCGTCCCCTAGTGCCACGACGGCCACCCCCGCCCTGGCCGGCCGTCCGCGCGGCCCGTCGGCGGCAGTCGAATTCGCGTCATTCCGCTACGCACAGTCCGGCTGACCGGTATGCCTGCCAACCGCCTCCGGCATGTGCCGCAAGGGTTCTCGGCCGGGCTGACGCCCCCTCAAGCGCCAATAAAATAAGACAACATCGGCCATCGTTCCGCCGGGCGGGGGAGCCGTCCCGATAGGCTCTTCGGGCGAACGCAGGAACCGCGCGACCAGCCCGGATGGTGGAAAGCAGACACGGCGAGCTTAAACCTCGCTGGCCCTAGGGCCGTGCCGGTTCAAGTCCGGCTCCGGGCACCTCTCGCCCCCTCGGGGGAAAGCGTGCAGAACCGGTAATTCGGTGGGCGGAACGACCGGGCGACGGGCCGTATGGCCGATTACCGGCGAATGAGCGGCGCGTGGGTGAACGGTTCCGCGCGCCCCCCGGAGACCACCCCTCCGACGCGCCCCGCCCGCCCGGGAAGCCCCGGGCACCCCGCCCCGCCGGGAAGCCCCGCGCACCCCGCTCGGGAAGCCCCGGGCACCCCCGCCCGGCCCGCTGTCCGCTTCCGGCCGCCGCCGCGGGGGCACCACCCGTGGCACTCTTGTGACCGCGAACCCCCTGGTGTACGTCCCGCCCGGCGAGGAAAGATCCTCCCAGAGCACTAGGGTGATTGTTTTGCTTTCCCATTACCCTTGACAGCAAGGTCGCACACGGCGGCCATGGAGGAGTGAGATGAGGAGCAGCAACCCGGTCTTCTCGCGACGGGGGTTCAGCCGCGACAACGGCTACGCCGGCTTCAACACCGCGCCGCAGGCCGGGGGCAACCCGTACGCGCAGGCACCGACGAACCCGTACGCGACGAATCCGTACGCCCAGCAGGACACGCAGTACGGAGCCCCCCAGGCCCCGGCCCGCGGCACCGTGATGACGATGGACGACGTCGTCTCGCGCACCGCGATCACGCTCGGCACCGTGGCCGTCGCCGCGGTGCTCGCCTGGACGCTGCTGCCGGTCTCGTCGAGCAGCTACGGCCTGGCGGTCGGCTCGGCGCTGGTGGCGTTCGTGCTCGCCATGATCCAGTCGTTCAAGGCGAAGCCCATCCCCGCGCTGATCATCGGTTACGCGGCGTTCGAGGGCGTCTTCCTCGGCGTGATCAGTGAGATGTACAACGAGCGCTGGTCCGGCGCGCCCTTCCAGGCGGTCCTGGGCACCCTGGCGGTGTCCGGAGCCACCCTGTTCGCCTACAAGCAGCGCTGGGTCCGCGTGACCGCGCGGTACGCGCGCATCGGTATGACCATCGCGATCGCCTTCGTCCTGGTGACGATGGTGAACCTGCTGGTCGTGGTCTTCGGCGGCGCCGACGGCGGCGGTCTGCGCAGCTTCGGCCCGCTCGGCTTCGCGGTCGGCGTGCTCGCCATCCTGATCGGCTGCTTCTTCCTGACGCTGGACTTCAAGCAGATCGAGGACGGCATCACCTACGGCGCTCCGCGCGAGGAGTCGTGGCTGGCCGCCTTCGGCCTGACCATGTCGCTCGTCTGGATCTACCTGGAGATGCTGCGACTGGTGGCGATCCTCCAGGGCGACGACTGACGCCCGCACCGCACCGAGCAGGGGCCCGTCCGGCAGCAGCCCGGCGGGCCCCCGCGCGTAGGGGCCCGCGCGGACCGGCAGCACTGCGCCCCGCCGGGGGTCGCGGCGGGGCGCGGCACACGGGGGTTCCTTCCTAGAGCAGGCGGCGCGCGGCCCGCCTCAGGTCGTACTCGTGGATGATCGCCTTGGCGTGTCCGTACGCGAGGTCGTGCTCGCTGCGGAGCCAGCTGACCTTCTCCTCGAACCTCACGAGGGAGGGGCCTTCGTCGACGGTGCGGAGCCAGTCGGAGACTTCACGACCGGTGCAGTGCGGGATGCGGGAGAGCAGGTTGCGATGGGTTTCTTCGGAGAAGAGTTGGGACATCGGCGCCTCCGGACGCATTGCCTGGGGGTCCCCTGTCCGGACGGGGGCCGGAACGCGGGGGATGGTCCTTCACGTCACCGTGCCTGAGCGTGCGCGTATTGGCAACAGTCCCGGGGCGGCGCGTAGGGTCGCGGCGTGCTTGATGTGACCCCGCTCCTCGCCGCCGTGGACCGCTTCGCCGACCGTCTGCGCGGCGCCCCCGAGAGCCGGCTGCGCCGTGGCGCCGCGGCCGAGGCACTCGCTCTGGCCAGGGAGTTGTCGGCCCGCGCCCAGCGCGCCGAGACCCCCGGCGCCGAGCCCCGGGTGATGCCGGACGCGGGGGCGTTCGCGGTCGCGGACCAAGTGTCGGTGGCGGGCCGCGACATGGCCGAGGTCCTCCGCACGGGCGCGGCCCCGGCCGACGCTCTGGCCGAGGCGGTCGGACTGGTGGAGGACGCGGCGCGGAGGGCGTTCGGCTAGGGGGCGGGGCGGGGCGGGCGCGGCGACGGTCCGGGGCGGGGTCGGGGGTCGTGCTGCGGGCCGCGTCGAAGGCCCCGCTGGTGGCCGTGCTGGTGGCCGTGTTGAGGCCCGGACTGTGGGCAGCGCTGCGGGCCGCCCGCACCCCGGTCACGCGCCGCGCGGCCAGCTCGTACGTCGTCTCCCCGTGCCGGACCCGGAAGCGGACGTCCTCGCCGGCGCCGAGGGAGTCGGAGACCTGCCACTGCCGCCGGGCGTCGTCGCGCCAGGCCGCGAGCCGGGCGGCGGCCGGGGTGTGCGGCTCCAGCCGCCAGACGAGCAGCGAGGCCTGGGCGCGCAGCCACGAGGCGGCGAGGAGCAGAGAAGGGGTGCGCGCGGCGCCGAGGGCCTTCTCCTCGTACGGCTCGGCGTCCGCGACGGCCGTCACCCAGCACCGGTACTCGACTTCGTCCATGGCCGTCAGCTCCGTTCCCCGACCGGGTCGCTCCTGCCTCTACGCAACCGCACGACCACGCACAGCGGTACCGTGGAAGGGCGGTCGGAGCATGAAAGCCATGAACGCCACGGGCGCCAACGGGAGTTGAGGCATGGCCAACCGGACACGTACCCCGAACGAGGGCTTGAACCGTCTGCTGGAGCAGGCCGCGTGGTCCCGCTCGCAGCTCGCGCTCGCCGTCAACCGCCTGGGCGCGGAAGCCGGGCTGGAGCTGCGCTACGACCAGTCGGCCGTGTCCCACTGGGTCGCCGAGACCGTGCCGCGGCCGGAGGTCAGACGGCTGATCGTCGAGGCCTTCTCCCGCAGGCTCCAGCGGACGGTGACCCACGCGGAGGCCGGCCTGCCGCCCGCGCCGGGCGACCGGGCGGCGGGCGGTGCCGACACCGTGGAGGAGATCGTCGATCTGGGCAGGGCCGACATGGACCCGTCCCGCCGGGGCGTGGTCGCCGCGGCCGGGCTCTTCTCCGCCGCCCTGGCGGTGCCGCTGTTCTCCGAGGCCGCGCGGGCGGCGGAGGCGGCGCCCGTGTCCCCGGGCAAGCGGACCGTCCGGATCGGGGCCGGCCAGGTCGAGTCGGTGCGCAGGATGACGGACAAGATCGCGGACATCCTCGACGAGCTGGGCGGCGGACACGCGCGGCCCATGGCCGCCGCGTTCCTCGTCAACACGGTGGTCCCGTGGCTGCGCGCCGAGGCCGCCGGGCCGGTCAGGAAGGACATGCTGGCGGCGGCCGCGGACCTGGTGTACCTCACCGGCTGGATGGCCATGTACGAGCGGGCGCACGGCACGGCGCAGACGTATTACCTCAAGGCGCTGAAGCTGGCGGGACGGGCCGAGGACCATGTGACGTACTGCCGCACGCTGCGCGGGATGAGCCTGCAGGCGTCGAACCTCGGTCACGGCGCCCTGGCGCTGAAGCTGGCCGACTCCGCCGCCGAGGCGGCGCCGCAGGCGGGCCCCAGGCTCCGGGCGTTCCTGACCGGGCAGCAGGCGCACGCGACGGCCATGGTGGGCGACCACCGGCGGGCGCGGAGCCTGCTGGCGGCGACGGAGTCCGCGCTGCTGAGGGCGGACGACCGACGGGAGTCGATCGGGGGGTACGACCGGTCCGCGTACGCCTTCCACGTCTCCCACGTGCTGTACGAGGGGAAGGACCTCCCCGGCTCCATCAGCGCCCTGGAGCAGGCACTCAGGGCGCAGCCGGCCAACGAGCGGCAGGGCAGGGTCCACTTCCACGCCGTGCTCGCGCAGCGCCAGTTGGAGTACGGGCACCTCGACGCGGCGTGCGACGCGTGGGCGCGCTTCCTGGAGGACTACGAACACGTCTCGTCCGCCCGGGGCGACGAGCACTTCGCCACGATGCGGCGCCGGCTGAGGCCGTACCGCGACGCCCGGGCGGTGCGGCAGCTCGCGCCGCGCGTCGCCGAGGTCGCCGCGCTCAAGGGGTAGGAGCCGGCCGCGCCGGGCCTACAGCGACGCGATGACCCGGTCCGCCAGGATGTACACGCTCTCCTCGCCGCACGAGAACGTCAGCGCGTACGCCCCCGAGATGCCCGAGCCGCCCAGCAGCACCGGGGCCTCGCCCTCGCTCAGGGCCTCGGCCAGGCGCTCGGAGGTCTCGCGGTGGCCGGGGGTCATGCACAGCGTGGTGCCGTCGGCGAAGACGTAGACGTCGAGGGTGCCCAGCGGACCGGGGCGGACGTCCGCGAGCGCCGTGCGGGCCTCGGCCAGCTGCTCCAGGCGCGCGACCGTGGACTCGTGGTCGGCCACGACCGACGTCTGGGCCGGGACGAAGTCCGGGTGCGAGGGGTGGCGGCGGCGGGCCGCGGCCAGCTCCGGGGAGTCCTCGGGGAACTCCTCGTACGGCTCGGGGGACAGCTCCACGCCCTCCAGGCCGACGAAGTCGGACTGCCGGGGGAGGAACAGGGAGGCGTCCTCCCCGAGGCCTGTGAGGCCGCCCAGGAGCGACGGGGCGTCCGCCGCGTCGCGCGCCTCCTGCGCGGCCCAGAACGCCCGCGCCTCGGCGAGCTCGCGCTCGCGTTCCTCGGCGAGCGCCTCGGCGACGGCGGCGCGTATCTCGGCGACGGGGGTCTCGCCGCCGCGCGCCTGGTGGGGCACGGTGGCGGCCGGACCGGCGTTCGTCGCCGCGAGGTCGGCGCGCAGCGCCACGACCTGCCTGCGCAGCCCGTGGGCGGCGTGCAGGGCAGCGGCGCCCACGGCCGTGGAGGCGGCCGTGGTCAGCAGCAGGGCAAAAGACATGGCGCTCACTGACTTACTCCCGGATTCAAACGATTCCCCGACTTCCTACATCAGCTTGTCGGGCGTCCGCTCCCCTTGTCAGTGCATTACGTCACGAAACGGACAGGTCTTTGTGCCTGAGGTTTATCCACGCCACCCCTGAAAACGCTGTGACCTGGGCGGATCCTTCTCCCTCGGGAGATACGTCACATCCTGGGGGAGATTCGGTCACGAACCGGAAGCGGCGAGGGTGGAGCGGTGCCGGAGGGCTTTCCCCCACCCGGCTCCGCACGCGCCCCCGCCGCAGCGTAGGGCCCAGTCGGCCAAACCGCGCGTTTACCTGGTCGCGCTCCGCTTCAGCTCAGCTCAGCCGCTCGATGACCATGGCCATGCCCTGGCCGCCGCCCACGCACATCGTCTCCAGACCGAACTGCTTGTCGTGGAACTGGAGGGAGTTGATGAGCGTGCCGGTGATGCGGGCGCCGGTCATGCCGAAGGGGTGGCCGACGGCGATGGCGCCGCCGTTGACGTTCAGCTTCTCCAGCGGGATCTCCAGGTCGCGGTAGGACGGGATGACCTGGGCGGCGAACGCCTCGTTGATCTCGAAGAGGTCGATGTCGCCGACGGTGAGGCCGGCGCGCTTGAGGGCCTGCTTCGAGGCCTCGACCGGGCCGAGGCCCATGATCTCGGGCGAGAGGCCCGTCACGCCGGTGGAGACGATCCGCGCCAACGGGGTCAGGCCGAGCTCGCGGGCCTTGGTGTCGCTCATGATGACGAGGGCCGCGGCGCCGTCGTTGAGCGGGCAGCAGTTGCCCGCGGTGACCATGCCGTCGGGGCGGAAGACGGGCTTGAGGCCCTGGACGCCCTCCACGGTGACGCCGGCGCGCGGGCCGTCGTCCTTGCTGACGACCGTGCCGTCCGGGGTGGTCACCGGGGTGATCTCCCGCTCCCAGAAGCCGTTCTTGATGGCTTCCTCGGCGAGGTTCTGCGACCGGACGCCGAACTCGTCCATGTCCGCGCGCGTGACGCCCTTGGCGCGCGCCAGGTTCTCGGCGGTCTGGCCCATCGCGATGTACGCGTCCGGGACCAGGCCGTCCTCGCGCGGGTCGTGCCAGGAGGCGCCGGCCGACTCGGCGACGGCGGCGGTACGGGCCTCGGCCTCGGCGAAGAACGGGTTGTGCGTGTCGGGCATCCCGTCGGAGGAGCCCTTCACCGACCGCGACACCATCTCGACACCGGCCGAGATGAAGACGTCGCCCTCGCCCGCCTTGATGGCGTGCAGCGCCATCCGGGAGGTCTGGAGCGAGGAGGAGCAGTAGCGGGTGATGGTGCAGCCCGGCAGGTGGTCCATGCCCATCTGCACGGCCACGATCCGGCCCAGGTTGTGGCCCTGCTCGCCGCCGGGCAGGCCGCAGCCGAGCATCAGGTCGTCGATGTCGCGCGGGTCGAGCTCGGGGATCTTGGCGAGCGCGGCCTGGATGATGGTGGCGGTGAGGTCGTCCGGCCGCAGATCCTTGAGCGAGCCCTTGAAGGCGCGGCCGATGGGGGAACGAGCGGTCGAGACGATCACGGCTTCGGGCATCACGGCTCCAGAGGCTAAGCGGGCGGGCTCTCTGGGAAGTTACCCGTACGTACGGAGTTGGTCATCGGTCGGCGCGTGTGACACGGACCTCTTTTCTAAGCGGGCGCTCAGCGCGGGCGGGCGCCAGGGAGGGATGCAGGCGCCTTCCCCGGCCGCGCCCGGTCCCCTGCTCGGGCTGCGCCCGGTCCCCTGCTCGGGCTGCGCCCTGGCCCCGCGCGGGGCTGCGCCCCGGCCTCGCTTGAGGCTGCGCCCCGGGGCCTTCTCTCGGCTGCGGACCGTGGTGGGTTGCTCGCGCAGTTCCCCGCGCCCCTGGGAGGTGCGTCGTCTGCGGGCCGGTGGGGGCTGATCGCGCAGTTCCCCGCGCCCCTGGGTGGGCTGTGGCTGAGCTGTGGTCTCCGGCTGGGGCCGATACCCAAGGGGCGCGGGGAACTGCGCGGGCAACCACCCACTGCCCCGTAGGCGGCCGAGGGGCTTTTAGGGGTGCGGGGAACTGCGCGGGCAACCACCCACTGCCCCGTAGGCGGCCGAGGGGCTTTTTAGGGGTGCGGGGAACTGCGCGACCGGGCGCAACCGGCCCGCAGGTGAGAAACGGCCCCCCGTTCCCCCGCCCCCGCCCATCCGGTGGACAAGCGGAGGAGGGAGCCGGGGGGCCGCCCAGGCAAGAGGGGGTGCGGCTACTTCGCCAGGAAGGCCAGGAGGTCCTGGCGGCTCACCACGCCCGTCGGCTTGCCCTCGACCAGGACGATCGCCGCGTCCGCCTCACCGAGGACCGACATCAGCTCGGCCACCGGCTCGCCCGAGCCGACCTGCGGCAGCGGCGGGCTCATGTGCTTCTCCAGCGGGTCCGTGAGCGAGGCGCGCTGCGCGAAGAGGGCCGCGAGCAGCTCCTTCTCCACCACCGAGCCGATGACCTCGGCCGCCATCACGTCCGGGTGGCCCGCGCCCGGCTTGACGATCGGCATCTGCGAAACGCCGTACTCGCGCAGCACCTCGATCGCCTCCCCGACCGTCTCCTCGGGGTGCATGTGGACGAGGGAGGGCATCGCGCCCTCCTTGTCGGCGAGGACGTCGCCGATGCGGGCGGACGGGCCCGCCTCCTCCAGGAAGCCGTGTCCGGCCATCCACTCGTCGGAGAAGATCTTCGAGAGGTAGCCGCGGCCGGAGTCGGGGAGCAGGACGACGACGACGTCGTCCGGGCCCAGTCCCTCCGCCACCCGCAGCGCCGCCACGACGGCCATGCCGCAGGAGCCGCCCACCAGCAGGCCCTCCTCCTTGGCGAGGCGGCGGGTCATCTGGAAGGAGTCCTTGTCGGAGACCGCGACGATCTCGTCCGTGACCTCACGGTCGTAGGCGGTCGGCCAGAAGTCCTCGCCCACGCCCTCGACCAGGTACGGACGGCCGGAGCCGCCGCTGTAGACCGAGCCCTCGGGGTCCGCGCCGACCACCCGTACGGCCCCGCCGGAGACCTCCTTCAGGTACCGGCCGGTGCCGGTGATCGTGCCGCCGGTGCCGACGCCCGCCACGAAGTGCGTGATCTTCCCGTCGGTCTGCTCCCAGAGCTCGGGACCGGTGGTCTCGTAGTGCGAGCGCGGGTTGTTCGGGTTGCTGTACTGGTCCGGCTTCCAGGCGCCGGGCGTCTCGCGCACCAGGCGGTCCGAGACGTTGTAGTACGAGTCCGGGTGCTCCGGGTCGACCGCCGTCGGGCAGACGACGACCTCGGCCCCGTACGCCCGCAGGACGTTGATCTTGTCGAGCGACACCTTGTCCGGGCAGACGAAGATGCACTTGTAGCCCTTCTGCTGGGCCACGATCGCGAGACCGACACCCGTGTTGCCCGAGGTGGGCTCCACGATCGTGCCGCCCGGCTTGAGCGCGCCGCTCTGCTCCGCCGCTTCGATCATGCGCACGGCGATCCGGTCCTTGACCGAGCCGCCCGGGTTGAAGTACTCGACCTTGGCCAGGACGGTCGCCTGGATGCCCGCGGTCACACTGTTGAGCTTCACCAGCGGGGTATTGCCGACGAGGCTGATCATCGAGTCGTGGAATTGCACCGTTGTCTCCGGGGTCTCCGTGATGGTCCCGCCAGCGTATGCGCACAGCGAGCGCCCGTTCACCTCACGGCGGGATTGAGCGACACCCGTCACCGGGCAGGTAGCTGATGTACGGCTCCAAGGAGGTGGCGGTGGCTGGGAGTGTGTCGACCGTGTCGGCCGGGGTGTCGGCGGGGTCACGGGCGAGGGTGGCGCGCCGCATCGCGGCGGGCGCGGCGTTCGGCGGGGGCGGGATCGGGCTGCTCGCCACGGCCGCCGTCGGGGTGCTGCTCGCGGAGGCGGCGCTGGCCAGGCGCTCGGTGGGCGGCGCCGCCGCCCCGCATCCGCCGAGCGCCGACGGGCTGTACGGGGTGGCGTTCGCCAACGGCACGGCCCCGCTGCGGCTCGGCATACTGGGCGACTCCACGGCCGCCGGGCAGGGCGTGCGCCGGGCCGGGCAGACCCCGGGGGCGCTGCTCGCCTCGGGGCTCGCGGCGGTGGCGGAGCGGATGGTCACGCTCCGCAACGTGGCGCAGCCGGGTGCCCAGTCGGACGACCTGGACCGCCAGGTCTCGCTGATGCTGGCGGACCAGGCCCGTATCCCGGACGTCTGCGTGATCATGATCGGGGCCAACGACGTCACCCACCGGATGCCGCCCACCACGTCGGTGCGGCATCTGGCGGGCGCGGTGCGGCGGCTGCGTACGGCGGGCGCCGAGGTGGTCGTGGGCACCTGCCCCGACCTCGGCTCGGTCGAGCCGGTCTACCAGCCGCTGCGCTTCCTCGCCCGGCGCGTCTCGCGGCAGCTGGCGGCGGCGCAGACGATCGTCGTGGTCGAGCAGGGCGGGCGGACGGTCTCGCTGGGCCATCTGCTCGGCCCCGAGTTCGAGGCGAACCCGCGCGAGCTGTTCGGCCCCGACAACTACCACCCCTCGGCCGAGGGGTACGCGACGGCGGCGATGGCCGTCCTGCCCACCCTCTGCGCCTCGCTCGGACTGTGGCCGGACGCCGACCGGCTGGACGCGGACCGCGACGAGGACATCCTGCCGGTCGCCAAGGCGGCGGCGGAGGCGGCGGCGGAGCCCGGCACCGAGGTCAGCGCGGCCCGCGCGCCCTGGGCCCTGCTCAAGCACCGGCGCCGGCGGCGGCTGACCGCGACCGAGCCGTCCACCGCGCACCCGGCGCACCCGGCCCATCCGTGAGCGCCGTCCCCCGAGTCCCGTACGGCTCGGGGGATGTGGCGGGCCGTCACATTCGTCGCGGAACCGGTACGGGCACGACATGTCCGCGCAGCACGCGCTTAACACACGTACGGCACAGTGAGGGGTGTCGGACGGGGAGACCCGGCCGGCACCACCAGCGGCGTCGAGGACCTCCGGAGCGGCTCCCGGACTCCCGGACGCCAGGACGCGGCGACCGGCCCTTGACCCGGGACCGTGTCCCGCGCGGGGACCGCCGTCGTCCCGCCCCCCGGGAGACCGGGGGTGCGGCGGTCCCCGCGCTCAGCATTTTCCGGTTGCCCGGTTGCCCGGTTGCCCGGATGCCCGGATGCCCGGATGCCCGGATTCCCCCGGTTCTTCCGGTTTCCGGGGTGCCGGGGCTCCCGGCTTCCCGCACTCAGTCGGTGTCGCCGTCGCCCCGGCGGCGCGGCCACGGCCACGGGCGGGCGGCGTGCACGGCGTTGACGCCGACGATGCCCGCCCACGTGACGAAGAGACCGCTGAGCCCCGCGTTGACGGCGCCGATCGCGGACAGCGGGATGGCGAGGACCAGCGAGATCATGCCGAACCCGAAGCGCTCCGCGAAGCCGAGGTCGGGGTTCGGGCCGGGCGGACGGCCGCCGCGGGCCACCACCATCTGCTGTTCGGCGAGCTGGCGGCGCACCCGGCGGTCGATCGCCGGGTCGAGGCGCTGCTCCACCTTCTCCAGGAACGAGTCGACGAGCGCGGGCTCGTACTCCTCGCCGAGCTCCCTGCGGGCCTGCAGGGTGGCGTCGAGTTCTTTGCGCAGTTCGGCGTCGCGGGCTTCCATGGTCCCCACGGTACGGAGCGGGGGGCGCCGGCACAGTGGGGATAGCCCCCGTACTTGCCCCCCTGCATATGGTCATGCAGAGTGCTGGGCGACTGAATATCGTGGAGTGACGGGCGTGAGGAAGGGGGACGGCATGAGCGACGGCCCTGCCGCGCGGCTGCAACAGCTCTTCGAGGGGCGGCGGCTGACGCCGACCCAGCGGCGGATCGCGCACTCCATGGTGCGCAGGGCCGCCGATGTGCCGTTCCTGTCCAGCGTGGAGCTGGCGGAGCTGGCCGGGGTGAGCCAGCCCTCGGTGACGCGCTTCGCGGTCGCGCTGGGCTTCGACGGGTACCCGGCGCTCCGGCGCCATCTGCGCGAGGTGGTGCCCGCGGACGCGCCCGCCGCGGGCGAGGACGCGTACAACGAGTACCAGCAGGCGGTCCAGGCCGAGATCGAGAACCTGCGCCATCTGGCCGGGCTGCTGGCGGACCCGGCGCCGGTGGAGGAGGCGGGGCGGCTGCTGGCGGCGTCGCGGCCGCTGCCCGTGCTCGGGCTGCGCGCGGCCTCCTCGCAGGCGCGGGGGTTCGCGTACTTCGCGGCGAAGGTGCACCCGGATGTGCGGCTGCTCGACGAGGGCGGGTCGATGCTGGTCGACCGCATCGACGCGGCGTCGCGGGCCGGGGCGTCGGCGCTGCTGTGCTTCGCGCTGCCGCGGCATCCCCGGGAGGTGGTGGACGCGCTGGCGTACGCGCGTACGCGGGGCCTGGTGGTGGTCACGGTCGCCGACTCCGCGTTCGCGCCGGTGGCGCGCCACAGCGACCTGCTGATCCCGGCCGCGGTCGGCACGGGCCTCGCCTTCGACACGGCGTGCGCGCCGATGCTGCTGGGGAGGGTGCTGCTGGAGGCGATGTGTGACGGGTTGCCGGATGCGCAGGCGCGGTTGGAGGAGTTCGACGCGGGGGCGGCGGGGCGCGGCTTGTTCGTGGAGTAGCCGTTCCCGGGCCGCGCTTCCGCCCCCGCCGGGGGGCGATTTTGCCCGGGGTTCGTCTGCGGGTGGGTGGCGGCTTGCTCGCGCAGTTCCCCGCGCCCCTGGGGGGGTGTGGGGCTCGGGGCCGGGTGGGTGCCCTGGGGGTCGCTCTTCGTCTGCGGGCCGTGGTGGGTTGCTCGCGCAGTTCCCCGCGCCCCTAAAGGCCTGTGGCTGAGCTGGTGTTTCTGGCTGCGGCGGGATGCCTCAGGGGCGCGGGGAACTGCGCGGCCAGCCCCCACCGGCCCGCAGGTGAACGAAAGACCTCTCGGGGGTCCGGGAACTGTGCGAGCAACCCCACCGCCCCGCCGGTGGATCCCGGCTGGATAGGGGCGCGGGGAACTGCGCGACCGGCCCATCACCGGTCCGCAGGTGAACGAAAAACCTCTCGGGGGTCCGGGAACTGTGCGAGCAACCCCACCGCCCCGCAGGTGGATCCCGGCTGGATAGGGGCGCGGGGAACTGCGCGGCCAGCCCACCACCGGCCCGCAGGTGAATGACGTCCTTCAGGGGCGCGCGGGGAACTGCGCAGGCTCCATCACCGGGCCGCAGGTGGGCGACGACCTCTCCCCGGGTGCGGGGTATCGCGTGAGCGAGCCGCCCCGGGGACGCGGGTTACAGCAGGGCGTCCGGGGTTGTGCCGCCCGCTTCCCGCACGATCGACGCCAGCGTCTGCGGCTCGCGGACCAGCGCGAAGCGGACGCCCGACGGGGTCGTCGTGTAGCCGTGGACGCCCGGCCTGGCGAGGCTGTTGTACGCGTAGTGGTGCCCGAAGCAGTACGCCCCGGTGTCCAGCACCGCCGCATAGTCCCCCTGCTCCAGCCGCGGCAGCGCCCGCCCCCGCGCCAGCAGGTCCCCCGCGAAGCACGCGGGCCCCGCCACGTCCTGGAGGACGGGCGGTCCGGGCTTGGGGCGGCCCGAAGGGCCGTACGCGGCGATCCGCAGCGGCCAGGACTCCGGCGCGAACACCGTACGGGCCGCGATCTGCACGCCCGCGTGGGTGACCGCGATGGCCCGCCCCCCGGCCGTCTTCGCGTACTCCACCCGCGCCAGCACCGTCCCGTGCTTGGCCAGCAGCGACCGCCCGAACTCCGTCACCAGCGCGTACGACCCGTCGAAGAGCCCGGGCACCTTGGCGCGCAGCAGCCGCGCGTACTCCCCGTACGTCGGGCTCACCTCGTCCGAGGCGAAGTTCACCGGGAGCCCGCCGCCGAGATCGAACGTGTCGACCTGGCGGCGGCCCACGCGCGCGTTGATCTCCTCCGCCAGCTCGTACGCCGCCCGCACCCCCTCGGCCATCAGCGCCAGGGGCACCCCCTGGGAGCCGGTGTGCGTGTGCAGGCGGGTGAGCCAGGGGCGGGCCGCGTACGCCGCGACGACCCACTCCCGCGCCCCCTCGTCCCGCAGCCCCACCCCGAACTTCGAGGTCCGCGTCGCGGTGGAGAGCGCGGCGATGGACCCCGCGCCCACCTGCGGGTTGACCCGCAGGCCGAGCGGTGAGGCGGTCGCGGTGGAGGCGAGCAGCGCGTCGAGGCGGGCCAGCTCCTGCGGGTTGTCGGCGTTGACGGCGACGCCCAGGGCGAGGGCCTCGCGCAGCTCGGCGGGGGTCTTGGCGGGGGAGTCCAGGACCGTGCGGCCGGGCGGGACCCCGGCGGCGCGGGCCAGGGCCAGTTCGCCGGGGCCGGCGACCTCCGCGCCGAGCCCCTCGGACGCGAGCAGCCGCAGGACCGGCACCAGCGGGCACGCCTTCACGGCGAAGGCGTGCAGCACGGGCGCGTCGGTGACGGCCGCGAAGGCGCTGGTCAGCGCCCTCGCGCCGGCCCGGATGCCGGTGACGTCCAGCAGCGCGGCCAACGGGACCTCGGGGCCGACGAGGCCCTGTTCCACGGCCGCCCGCACCGCCTGGTCGCGCCGCGCCGCCGCCTCGGTGTCGGTCATGGCTTCCAGCCAATCACCGGGTCCGCCGACGCGCAGACGTACCGATGTATTGACTAGTTCTATTCAGCCGGTCAGGATGTGAATACTTGAGTCACGTCGTGAGGAGGCCTCGCCATGTCAGGACCCCGCCCCGTACGGGCACCGCGCGGTACGGAACTGAGCGCCCTGGGATGGCAGCAGGAAGCCGCTCTGAGGATGCTCCAGAACAACCTCGACCCGGAGGTCGCCGAGCACCCCGACAAGCTCGTCGTCTACGGCGGCACCGGCAAGGCCGCGCGTGACTGGCGCTCCTTCGACGCGATGGTCCGCACCCTGCGCACGCTCAAGCAGGACGAGACGATGCTCGTCCAGTCCGGCCGCCCGGTCGGCGTGATGCAGACCCACGAGTGGGCCCCGCGCGTCCTGATCGCCAACTCCAACCTGGTGGGCGACTGGGCGAACTGGGAGGAGTTCCGCCGTCTGGAGCAGCTCGGCCTGACCATGTACGGGCAGATGACCGCGGGCTCCTGGATCTACATCGGCACCCAGGGCATCCTCCAGGGCACGTACGAGACGTTCTCCGCCGTCGCGGCGAAGAAGTTCAACGGGACGCTCGCCGGGACCATCACCCTCACCGCCGGCCTCGGCGGCATGGGCGGCGCCCAGCCGCTCGCCGTGACGATGAACGACGGCGTCGCGATCTGTATCGACGTCGACCCGCGCGCCATCGAGCGCCGCATCGAGCACCGCTACCTCGACGTGAAGGCCGACAGCCCGCGGCACGCGCTGGAGCTGGCCGTCGAGGCGCGCGACGCCCGCCGGCCGCTCTCCATCGGCCTGCTCGGCAACGCGGCGGAGCTGCTGCCGCAGATGCTGGCCGAGGGGGCGCCGATCGACATCGTGACCGACCAGACGTCCGCGCACGACCCGCTGGCGTACCTCCCGGTCGGCGTCGACTTCGACGACATGGCCTCGTACGCGGCGAAGGACCCGGCGGGCTTCACCACCCGCGCCCGGGAGTCCATGGCCCGCCACGTCGAGGCGATGGTCGGCTTCATGGACGCGGGCGCCGAGGTGTTCGACTACGGCAACTCCATCCGCGGCGAGGCGCGGCTGGCCGGGTACGACCGGGCGTTCGCCTTCCCCGGCTTCGTCCCCGCGTACATCCGCCCGCTCTTCTGCGAGGGCAAGGGCCCCTTCCGCTGGGCGGCGCTGTCGGGCGAGGCGTCCGACATCCACAAGACGGACAAGGCGATCCTGGACCTGTTCCCGGAGAACGAGTCGCTGCACCGCTGGATCAAGATGGCGGGCGAGCGCGTCCACTTCCAGGGCCTGCCCGCGCGGATCTGCTGGCTCGGTTACGGCGAGCGGGACAAGGCGGGCGAGCGCTTCAACGACATGGTGGCGTCGGGCGAGCTGGCGGCCCCGCTGGCGATCGGCCGCGACCACCTGGACTGCGGCTCGGTGGCCTCCCCGTACCGCGAGACCGAGGCGATGCTCGACGGCTCCGACGCGATCGCGGACTGGCCGCTGCTGAACGCCATGGTCAACGTCGCCTCCGGCGCGTCCTGGGTCTCCCTGCACCACGGCGGCGGCGTCGGCATGGGCCGCTCCATCCACGCGGGCCAGGTGACGGTGGCGGACGGTACGGCGCTGGCAGGCGAGAAGATCCGCCGCGTCCTGACGAACGACCCCGGGATGGGCGTCATCCGGCATGTCGACGCCGGGTACGACATCGCGGAGTCGGTCGCGGACGAGCGGGGTGTGCGGGTGCCGATGCGGGAGGGTGAAGCGTGACGGGGGGCACCCCGTCGACCCCGGGCGGCCCCGGCCCCGGTCCGTCGGTCGGCTCACCGTTGGTGGGGGCTGGTCGGGCCGTTCCCCGGGTTCCTGAGGGTGGTGCCGGTTCGTCGGTCGGGTCCGCGCCGGTGGGGGTTGAGCGCGCAGTTCCCCGCGCCCCTGAAGCGGGTACGGGTGCCCCGGACAGCGGCCGCGTCCCTGAGGGGGCGCAGACCGCCGGCGACGCGCGGAGGGCCGGGGCGCCGGCCCTCGGCGGGGTGCAGGGGCCGCAGGCCCCGCGGGGGGCGGGAGCCCCTGGCGGGGTGCAGGGGCCGCAGGCCCCGCTCGGGGGGCCGGGGGCGGAGCCCCCGGGGAACTCCACCCCCACCCACCCCCACCCGCGGAGCGTTTCGGGAAGGGGCGGGGTGGGGGAGACCCCCTCGTTCCACGAGATGTGGCGCGATCTCGCCCCCATCGGGCGGGACGCCGGCACCCGCGGCTACCGCCGCTTCGCCTGGACCGGGGCCGACGCCGACTGCCGCGCCTGGTTCCGGGCGCAGGCCGAGTCCCGCGGGCTCACCTACGAGCTCGACCGCAACGGCAACCAGTGGGCCTGGGCCGGCGACCCCACCGCCGGGGACGCCGTCGTCACGGGGTCGCACCTGGACTCCGTCCCCGACGGCGGCGCCTTCGACGGCCCCCTCGGCGTCGTGTCGTCCTTCGCCGCCCTCGACGAGCTGCGCAGGCGCGGAGCCGTGCCCACCCGCCCCCTCGCCCTCGTCAACTTCGGCGACGAGGAGGGCGCCCGCTTCGGCCTCGCCTGCGTCGGCTCCCGGCTCGCCGCCGGGCAGCTGACCGTCGAGGCCGCGCACCGGCTGCGCGACGGCGACGGGATCACCCTGCCGCAGGCGATGGAGCGCGCCGGGTACGACCCGGACGCCATCGGCCCCGACCCCGAACGCCTCGCCCGTATCGGCGCGTTCGTCGAGCTGCACGTGGAGCAGGGCCGCGCCCTGGACCTGAGCGGCGACGCGATCGGCATCGCCTCCGCCATCTGGCCGCACGGCCGCTGGCGGTTCGACTTCGCGGGCGAGGCCAACCACGCGGGCACCACCCGCCTGGTGGACCGGCGCGACCCGATGCTCACGTACGCCGAGACCGTCCTAGCCGCCCGCCGCGAGGCCGAACTCGCGGGCGCGGTCGCCACCTTCGGCAAGATCTCCTGCGAGCCCAACGGCGTCAACGCCATCCCGTCGCTGGTGCGCGGCTGGCTGGACTCGCGCGCCGCCGACCAGGAGACCCTCGACACCGTCGTCGCGGCGGTCCGGCGGGCCGCCGAGGAGCGGGCCGAGCGGGACGGCGTGGACCTGACCGTCGTACGGGAGTCCTTCACGCCCGTCGTCGAGTTCGAGCACGCCCTGCGCGACGAACTGGCGAAGATCCTCGGCGGGCGGACCCCCGTCCTCGGTACCGGTGCCGGACACGACGCCGGAATCCTCTCCGGGACGGTCCCGACCGCCATGCTGTTCGTACGCAACCCCACGGGCGTCTCGCACTCCCCGGCCGAGTTCGCCGGCGAGGACGACTGCGTGGCCGGGGTGCTCGCACTCGCCGACGTTCTGGAGGGGCTGGCGTGCAGGTGACGTCGTACTGGCTGGAGCACGCCTGGCTCGACCCCGAGGTCGAACCGGGCGTGCTGGTGGAGGTGGCGGACGGCCGGATCACCGCCGTACGCAAGGGAGTCGAGGCGCCGCCTCCCGGCGCCGTCGCCCTGCGCGGCCTCACCCTGCCCGGCCTGGCCAACGCCCACAGCCACGCCTTCCACCGGGCCCTGCGCGGCACGGTCCAGGTCGGCTCGGGCACGTTCTGGACCTGGCGCGAGACGATGTACGCGGTCGCGGCGCGGCTCACGCCCGAGTCGTACCACGCGCTGGCGCGGGCGGTGTACGCGGAGATGGCGCTCGCCGGGATCACCGCGGTGGGCGAGTTCCACTACCTCCACCACGCCCCGGGCGGCACGCCGTACGCCGACCCGAACGCGATGGGCGAGGCGCTGATCGAGGCCGCCGCCGATGCCGGGATCCGCATCACGCTGCTCGACACGGCGTATCTGTCGTCCGGCTTCGGTGAGCCGCCCAACACCCACCAGCAGCGGTTCTCCGACGGCACCGCGCGGGCGTGGGCCGAGCGGGCGGCGCTGCTCAAGCCGCGCGACGGCGTACGGATCGGAGCGGCGATCCACTCCGTACGGGCCGTGCCCGCGGAGCAGTTGCGCGAGGTCGCGGCGTGGGCCGAGGAGCGGGAGGCGCCCCTGCACGTCCACCTCTCCGAGCAGGTCGCGGAGAACGAGGCGTGTCTGGCCGCGCACGGGTGCACCCCGACGCGGCTGCTCGCGGACCACGGGGTGCTCGGGCCGCGGACGACCGGCGTGCACAACACCCACCTCACCGACGAGGACATCGCGCTGCTGGGCGGGTCGGGGACGGGGACGTGCATGTGCCCGACGACCGAGCGCGACCTCGCCGACGGCATCGGCCCCGCGGTCGCCCTCCAGCGCGCCGGGTCCCCGCTCTCGCTCGGCAGCGACAGCCACGCGGTGGTCGACCTGCTGGAGGAGGCGCGGGCGATGGAGCTGGACGAGCGGCTGCGTACGCGGACGCGGGGGCACTGGACGGCGGCGGCGCTGCTGCGCGCGGCGTCCCCGGACGGCCACGCGGCCCTGGGCTGGCCCGACGCGGGCCGCCTCGCCCCGGGCGCCCTCGCGGACTTCACCACGATCGCCCTGGACACGGTCCGCACGGCGGGCCCGGTGGCGCGGCTCGGCGCGGAGACGGCGGTGTTCGCGGCGTCGGCGGCGGATGTGCGGGAGGTGGTGGTGGGGGGTCGGCGCGTGGTGCGGGACGGGGTGCACGCGACGGTGCCGGACGCGGGTCCCGCCCTCGCGAAGGCGATCGCGTCCCTACGCGAGTGACCCCCGCCCGTGGGCCGGTGCCGGGCCACTCGCGCAGTTCCCCGCGCCCCTTTCGGGCCCGGACACCGCCTGCGGGCCCGGTGGGGGCCGCTCGCGCAGTTCCCCGCGCCCCTTTCGGGCCCGGACGCCGTCTGCGGGCCCGGTGGGGGCTGGCCGCGCAGTTCCCCGCGCCCCTTTCGGGCTCGGACACCGTCTGCGGGCCCGGTGGGGACTGGTCGCGCAGTTCCCCGCGCCCCTTAAAGCGTCGTTCGTCCGCGGGTCGTGGTGGGTTGCTCGCGCAGTTCCCCGCGCCCCTCAAGGGGCCTGCGGCCCGGCCCCCGGGCGGGGCCTCGCGGTCGGGTTGCTCTGCGGCCCGGTGGGGAACTGCGCGACCGGCCCACCACCGACCCGCACCCAAAACCGGACCCGAACCCCCCAAGGGGCGCGGGGAACTGCGCGAGCAACCCACCACCGGCCCGCAGCCAGGCAACCGCCCCTTCAGGGGCGCGGGGAACTGCGCGAGAAGCCCCACCGGCCCGCAGACGGCCAACCGCCCCGATAGGGGCGCGGGGAACTGCGCAACAAGCCCCCAGCCCCACCGGCCCGCAGACGAACAACCGCACCCCGGAGAGGACCCATGACCACCCCCCTCACCACCCTCATCACCAACATCCCCACCCTCGTCACCAACGACCCCACCCTCGGCCCCACCCCCCTCGGCCTCATCGAGGACGCCGCCGTCGTCATCGACGGCCCCACCATCGCCTGGGTCGGCCGCGCCGAGGACGCCCCCGCCGCCGACGAGGTCCACGACGCCACCGGCCACGCCGTCGTCCCGGGGTTCGTCGACTCCCACTCCCACCTCGTCTTCGCCGGTGACCGCACCCGGGAGTTCAACGCCCGGATGTCGGGCCAGGCGTACCAGGCGGGCGGCATCCGTACCACCGTCGCCGCCACCCGCGCCGCCACCGACGCCGAGCTGGGCGCGAACGTCGCCCGCTACCTCGGTGAGGCCCTGCGGCAGGGGACGACGACCTTCGAGACCAAGTCCGGCTACGGCCTCACCGTCGAGGACGAGGCCCGCGCCCTGCGCATCGCCGCCGAGCACACCGACGAGGTGACGTATCTCGGGGCGCACATCGTCGCTCCGGAGTACGCCGACGACCCCGCCGCCTACGTCGACCTCGTCACCGGCGAGATGCTGGACGCCTGCGCCCCGTACGCCCGCTGGGTCGACGTCTTCTGCGAGAAGGGCGCGTTCGACGGCGACCAGGCGCGGGCGATCCTCCTCGCGGGCAAGGCCAAGGGGCTGACCCCCCGGGTGCACGCCAACCAGCTCTCCTACGGGCCCGGCGTCCAGCTCGCCGTCGAACTCGACGCGGCCAGCGCCGACCACTGCACCCACCTCACCGACGCCGACGTCGACGCGCTGGCGAACGGCACCACGGTCGCGACGCTGCTGCCCGGCGCCGAGTTCTCCACCCGTGCCCAGTGGCCCGACGCCCGGCGGCTGCTCGACGCGGGCGTGACCGTCGCCCTGTCCACGGACTGCAACCCGGGGTCCTCGTTCACGTCCTCGATGCCGTTCTGCGTCGCCCTCGCCGTACGGGACATGGGAATGACCCCGGACGAGGCCGTCTGGGCCGCCACGGCCGGCGGCGCCGCCGCGCTGCGGCGCACCGACGTGGGGCGGATCGCGCCGGGCGCCCGCGCCGACCTCGCGCTGCTCGACGCCCCCAGCCACGTCCACCTCGCCTACCGGCCGGGCGTGCCGCTGGTCACCGACGTCTGGCGTCAGGGCGTCAGGTGCCGGTAACCGCGCGGATGCGCCTTCAGGTACTCGGCAAGGGACTGGGCGCGGTGGCCGGTCAGCCGGGGCACGGTGTCGGCGACCGCCGCCATCTCCCCGGCGGCGATCGCCTCGTACGAGCTCACCCAGCCGGTGACCTCCCACTCCTCGGCGCCGTACCCGGCCCGTGAGGCGAAGGCCTCCTCGCGGGTCTCCTCCACATAGGTGACGGCGCGGCCCGTCACCCGGCTCAGCTCGGCCGCCACCTCGGTGAGGGTCAGGGCCTCGGGGCCGGTGACGTCGTAGGTGGCGCCGTCGTGCTCACCGCCCCCGGGCCTGTCGCCGCCCTCGCCGAGGAGGACGGCCGTCGCCACGTCCGCGATGTCGTCGTGCGCGACGCCGGAGACCCGGCCGTTCCCGGCGGGGCCCCGGATCACCCCGTCCGGCCCGGCCATCGCGGCCAGCCCGGACAGATAGAGGCTGTCGCGCAGGAACGTGTACGCGAGGCCCGTGCCCC
The DNA here is from genome assembly GCF_040629815.1 of Streptomyces sp. NPDC005878. Taxonomy (NCBI): domain Bacteria; kingdom Bacillati; phylum Actinomycetota; class Actinomycetes; order Kitasatosporales; family Streptomycetaceae; genus Streptomyces; species Streptomyces sp. NPDC005878. The sequence continues at coordinate 60,428 of NZ_JBEXWK010000035.1, read as the reverse complement.
GGATGTACTGCTCGGTGTGCCAGTGGTCGCGCGCGAAGGTGAACGCGGCGTCCGGGGCGGCGCCGAGGAACGACACGTACACGATGCGGCGCACGCCCGCCGCGACGGCCGCGTCCACGGCCGTGGTGTGCTCGCGGACCCGGTCCGGGGACTCGTGGGCGGACACCATCAGCATCGTCCCGGCCCCCGCCAGCGCGTCCCGCATCGCGGTCGCGTCCCCGAACGCGGCGGGCGCCGCCCTGACCGCGCCGGGCAGCTCCGGCAGCCGCCCGGGGCTGCGGCCCACCAGCCGGGTGGCCACCCCTCGCTCGGCGAGCCGGCGGGCCACCCGCCCGCCGATGGCTCCACTGGCTCCCGTGACGGCGACGACGGGGTTCACCGGGGTCATACAGGCCTCCTGGCGGTCTTGGAGCTGCGGTGTGCGATCCCTCGGCGGCCAGCATGCCCACAGCGGGCCGCTACGCGCGATCCCGGGCCGTTCCCCCAGCGCCCGCTACGCGCGATCCAGCCCGTTCCCCAGCGCCCGCTTCTCCCAGCCGCCCGCCACCAGCTCCGCCGCCGCGCACCCGGGCTTGCGCCGGGCCTGGTCGTGGAAGAGGTCCACGAACGCCCGGGCGAAGCCCAGCCGGGGAAACGCCTCCACCAACTCCGCCCGGAACGCGGTGTCGAAGGCATCCAGGCCCGTGCCGGACACGTCGGCGCTCGTGCCCACCTGGAGCAGCCGGCTCTCCACGTCCACCTCCGGCGACACGTCGTCGCGCATGTGCAGCACGATCAGCTCGGCCGCCCGGTCGCGGCGTGCGTCCGGCCAGCCCAGGCCCGCCGTGAAGACCCGCGCCAGATGGCCGCCCGCCTCCTCGAAGGGCAGGCTGTGGCTGTCGAAGGGCGGGGTGAGCGCCAGGTCGTGCAGGAGCGCGGAGACGAAGAACAGCTCGCGGTCGTAGGCGAGGCCCTGCTCGCGGGCCCAGGCCGCGCCGAAGAAGTACGACCGCAGCGAGTGGTGGTACAGCGCCGCGTCGGCGTACTCCGCGCAGACCAGCCGCGCCGCCCGCGCCGCCTGCCCCTCGGGTATCGCGATCCCCGCGACCTCGGTCGTCTCGTGCTCTCCCACGGCCCCACCCCTCGTCCACAGCGGTCAGTTGCCCCTCAGCCTAGAGTGGCGCGATGAAGACCATCGGCCTGATCGGCGGCATGAGCTGGGAGTCCAGCGCGGAGTACTACCGGCTCCTCAACGAGCTCGTACGCGACCGGCTCGGCGGACTGCACTCGGCCCGCTGCGTCCTGCACTCCGTCGACTTCGCCGGGATCGAGGAGCTCCAGCGTGCCGGGGAGTGGGAGCGGGCGGGCGAGGTGCTGGCGGCGGCCGCGAAGGGTCTGGAGGCGGCCGGCGCCGACCTCGTGCTGATCTGCACCAACACCATGCACAAGGTGGCGGACCAGGTCGCCGCGGCCGTCTCCGTACCGTTGCTGCACCTGGGCGACGCGACCGCGGAGGCGGTACGGGCGCGGGGCGTGCGGCGGGTCGGCCTGCTCGGCACCGCTTTCACCATGGAGCAGGACTTCTACCGCGACCGGCTGCGCGCGCACGGGCTGGACGTCCTCACCCCGGGCGCCGAGGACCGCGCCCTGGTCCACCGGGTCATCTACGAGGAGCTGTGCCTGGGGGTGGTGCGGGAGGAGTCCCGGGACGCCTACCGGGACGTGATCGCGCGGCTGGTCGCCCGGGGCGCCGAGGGCGTCGTTCTGGGCTGTACCGAGATCGAGCTGCTGATCCGTCAGGAGCACAGCCCCGTACCGGTGTTCCCCACCACGCGGCTGCACGCCGAGGCGGCGGTCACCGCCGCGCTGGCGCCATAGCCGAGGGCCCGTCCCCCCGGGGGGACGGGCCCTCGTGGCACGCGGCGGAGCTCACTCCTCCACCGTCAGCCCCTTGCGCAGCCGGGTGAGGGTGCGCGAGAGCAGCCGGGAGACGTGCATCTGGGAGATGCCGAGCTCCTCGCCGATCTCGGACTGGGTCATGTTGGCGACGAACCGCAGCGACAGGATCTTGCGGTCCCGGGCGGGCAGTCCGGCGATCAGCGGCTTGAGGGACTCGATGTACTCGACGCCTTCGAGGTCGTGGTCCTCGTAGCCGATCCGGTCCGCGAGCGCGCCCTCGGTGTCGTCCTCCTCGGGCTGGGCGTCCAGCGAGCTGGCGGTGTACGCGTTGCTCGCCGCCATCCCCTCGACGACCTCGTCCTTGCTGATGCCCAGGCGCTCGGCGAGCTCGCCCACCGTGGGTGCGCGGTCCAGCTGCTGGGCGAGTTCGTCGCCCGCCTTGGCCAGGTCGAGACGGAGCTCCTGCAAGCGCCGGGGGACCCGGACGGACCAGGAGGTGTCGCGGAAGAAGCGCTTGATCTCGCCGACGATGGTCGGCATGGCGAAGGTGGGGAACTCCACGCCTCTGTCGTACTCGAAGCGGTCGATCGCCTTGATCAGGCCGATGGTGCCGACCTGGATGATGTCCTCCATCGGCTCGCTGCGCGAGCGGAACCGGGAGGCGGCGAACTTCACCAGTGCGAGGTTGAGTTCGACGAGCGTGTTGCGTACGTAGGCGTACGCGGGGGTGCCCTCTTCGAGGGAGTCGAGCCGGGCGAAGAGCGTCTTCGACAGGGCCCGTGCGTCCAGCGGCGCGATGTGTTCGTAGGGAGGGATCTCCGGGAGATCGTCGAGTCCCTCGAGGACGGTGTGCGGTACGTGCGTTGCCGACGTATCCAGGGATGCGTCGAGCCGGGGTGACATGGGGTCTCCTCCATCGTTCTCGGCATATGGCTGCCGATGCCCATACGTGGCGGATCGGTGTGCGGCGCCTCCATGGCCGGTCGCGGTGAAAAACTGTCTCTCCTACCCCTACCCGCTTTGGTCCTACCGCCGCAAGGACGAGTTGTTACTATATGTCCGGTTCGGGATGGTGTTCGGCTTCCGGCGGGCGTAGGGAAGGCGTAGTGTTCTCGCGGAGTCCGCGTGTACGGAGCCGTGTTCGGTGCCGTATGCGGAGAGGTGCGTCACTTGTGACGGGGAGCACAGCGAAAGCACCGGGAAGGACGACACGAACCACCGCCGCACCGTTTACGGTGTGGCACGGCGAATCACGGCGATCAAGGCGAAGAGGGACGGGCATGGACCGCGGCACGGTCGGAAGCGCAAACGGGGGCCGTCTCAAGGTCGGCGTCCGCTCGCACGGCCGCAGTGAGATCTTCACGCCCGTGGGCGAGCTGGACCACCACACGGCGGAGCTGCTCAGCGAGCCGCTGGAGAGCGCGGTCGCGGCGGGCCGCAACCGGCTGGTCGTCGACTGCGCGCAGCTCGAGTTCTGTGACTCGACCGGGCTGAACGTGCTGCTCGGAGCCCGGCTCAAGGCCGAGGCGGCCGGCGGCGCGGTTCATCTTGCGGGGATGCTTCCCGTGGTGGCCCGGGTCTTCGAGATCACCGGAGCGGAAGCGGTCTTCACCGTGCATGATTCGCTCGAAGCCGCACTGGACGACTGACCCCGCGCTTGCGGGGCAGGAGACCAGACCCAAGACGTTGGCGAACCAGGCGTTCGGTGAATCGGTGAGGTGAAGCGCTGATGAGCACCACCCGGCAGCACCAGCCGGGCGACCGCGGCTCCGAGCCGGACGGAGCTCCGGTGACGGCCTCACGCGTCCTCGCCCTGGACGGAGCCAGTGGCGTCGTGCCCCTGGCCCGCGACTTCACCCGCCAGGCGCTGTACGAGTGGGGCTGGCTGCCGGCCGCCACCGCCGACCGCCGCGCCGCCGCGGAGGACGTCCTGCTCGTGGTCTCCGAGCTGGTCACCAACGCCTGTCTGCACGCCGAGGGCCCCGAGCAGCTGCGCGTCGCCCTCACCTCCAAGGTGCTGCGCCTGGAGGTCACCGACCTCGGCTCCGGCCAGCCCGCGCCCCGCACCCCGCACCGCGCGGGACGGCCCGGCGGCCACGGCATGTTCATCGTCCAGCGGCTCTGCCTGGACTGGGGTGTCCTGAGGACGCCCGGAGTGCCCGGCAAGATGGTCTGGGCGGAGCTCGCCGCGCCCGCGTAGGGCGCCCTCCCCGCCCGCGCACGTCCTCACGCGGTGCCCGCCCAGGGCACTCGCGTCACTCGCGTCCGTCATCCGCTGTGTTGTGTGTCTTCCCTCGACAAGGTCCCCGGCGTACCTTGACGCCCAATCTGATGTGCCGTCAGAACGTGAACGGCCTCGGGACCGAGGGAAATTCGAGGTGTCGTACGTGTCGTACCAGAAACGGACAGCACTCGCCCTTGCGGCCGCGGTGGCGGGCCCGGTGGTGCTGATGGCCGCCCCGGCCGCCCACGCCGACGTCGTGGACGTCAACTACAAGTGCGAGACACCGATCGGCCCCAAGAGCGCGGTGTCGCCCATCGACATCAAGGCCGTCAGGAGCGGCGGCGCCTACCAATTGACCATGTCGTTCCAGAAGGGCGTCTCGTCCAGCCCCGTGGCGCTGGGCCCGGGCGCGATGAAACCGAGCGCGGTCGTCGCGCTCGGCGGCGCCGACAAGGGAACGGTGGCGGTCTCCGGACCGGCCAACACCGCCGAGATACCCGCCAACAGCCCCATCAAGATCAGCGACCTGAGCGGTACGTACACGCCGAAGGCGTCGGGCAAGGTCACCTTCACCGCCTCGGTCCTCACCATCAAGGCGCTGGGCACCACCACCACCTGCACCCCGGGCAACAGCCCCGGCCCCTCCCTCTCCCTCGACGTCACCGGCGCCCCCGGGGCCGCCGCGTCGCTGCCCAGGACCGGCCCGCTCGACTCGGCCCTCGCCCTCGGCACGCTCGGCGGCACCGTCCTGCTCGCCGGCGCGGCCGGGGTGCTGTGGCTGACCCGGCGCGGGGCCCGCGCGCACGGCTGACCGTCCCTACCGACGCCCGACGGGGAGCCGCCGATGCCGCCGCGTCCGTTCCGCCCGGCCGTGCTCGCCGCGGCCCTCGCCCTGTCCGCCCCGACCGTCCCCGCGGCGCACGCCGCCGAGGCGGCGTGGAGCGCCGCGCCCGCCCCGGGAGGAGGCGGCAGGGCGTACTTCTACCTGGAGGGCGCGCCCGGCTCCGTCCTGGAGGACCGGCTCGCGCTCACCAACCCCACCGGACGCCCGCTGACCCTGCGGCTGCGCGGGACCGCCACCGGCACGGCCACGGCCACCTCCACCGGCGCCTGGATCACGCCGGCCGCCGCCGAGGTGAGGATCCCGCCGCGCACCCGGGCCGAGGTGCCCTTCGCGGTCACCGTCCCCGTCGGCGCGCCGCCCGGCGGCCGCACGGCGGCGCTGGTCGCCTCCGGCGGCGGCCGCCAGGAGCGGGTGCCCGTCCGGGTGCGGGTCGCCGGACCGGCCCTGGCCGCGCTCACCGTCGAGGACGTACGGCTCGACCGGCGCCGCTCCCTGATCCACTACGCCCTGGTCAACCGGGGCAACACGGTGCTCGCCCCGAGCCTGGCCGTACGGGTCGGCGGGCTGTTCGGACAGCGGCTGCGGCGCCCGGCCCGACCGCTGCCGGTGGAGCTGCCGCCCGGCGGGCGCGTCGAGCTGACCGAGCCGTGGCACCCGCCCGCCCTCGACCGCGTCGAGGTGCGCCTGACGGTGACGGCGCCCGGCGCCGCCCGCGCCGAGGCGACGGCCTCGGCGGCGTACGTGCCGTGGGGGCCGGCGGCGGGCGCGGGGTGCGCGGTGGCGGGCGGGGGAGTGGCGCTGTGGCTGCGCCGGGGGCGGGGGCGCGTACCTGACGGCCCCGGAGCGGCCCGGCCCGCGGACGAGCCGGTGACGACGGGGGTGGCGTCGTGAGGGGACGTACGGGAGGGGCGGCGCTGGTCGCGGCCGTGCTGCTGGCACTCACCGCGGCGGCGGCGCCGCCGACGGCCGCCGACGCCCGGGAGGGGAAACCGGCCGTGACGCTCTCGGCGCGGGAGGCGAAATCCGCTGTGGCCCTCTCGGCGCGGGAGGCGAAACCCGTCGTAGCCCTCTCCGCGCGGGAGGGGAAACCCGCCGTGACGCTTTCCGCGCCGGAGGCGGCCAAGGGCGGGGAGATCACCGCGAGCGGCACCGGCTGGCGGCCCGGCGCGCTCCTGATGCTGCTGGTCTGCGGCCAGTCCACGCCCGGGCAGGGCGTGATCGGCGGCACCAACTCCTGCGCCAACGCCCACGGGCGCGCGGTGACCACCGACGCCAAGGGAGCCTTCAGCAAGCCGCTGCCGGTGGCCGCGCCGCCCAGACCCTGCCCGTGTGTGGTGCACGTGGCCACGGTGACGGGGGAGCAGGCCGCGGTGGACGCCGAGGTGCGGATCGCGGGCCATCCGGTGGCGCCGCTGCCCGAGCAGTCCGGCGCCGGACGCCTGAGCGTCCTGACCGCGCCCGAACTCAAGGGCAGCAGCGGGATCCTCACCTGGTTCGGGGCGCCGCCCTCGCGCACGCTGGTCGTCACCGTCGGCAACCTCGGCCCGGCGCCGGTGAAGGACCCGGTCTTCCAGGTGGGCACCTCCCACGGCGTGTTCGCGCCGCGGTGGGAGGACCGGCAGTGGAAGGGCACCGTCGCGCCCGGCGGCAAGGCCGAGGTCCGTCTCGGCTTCGAACTGCCCGCGGGCGCGCACGGCGACTACCAGGTCCTGGTGAAGTACGGGCCGAAGGTGCTCGCCACCCAGCCGTGGGGCGTGGGCCGCCCCTGGGGCGTGACGCTCTTCTGGATCCTGCTGTGCCTGGTCGTCCCGGCGGCGGTGTTCCGTATCGGCATGGCGGTGGTGGACAGGGTCCGCCCGAGCGGGACCGGGCCCGCGCGACGGGGCCGGGCGGCCGGTCCGCGCCGGATCCGCCCCGGCCGCCCGTCACGGACCGCCGCCCCCGGACCGCCCCCGCCCCCGCCCCCGCCGCCCTCCGGCGACGGCGACCCCGCCACGCGTACGGCGACGACGCCCCTGCCGTGGTTCACCCCGGACTCCGCACCGACCGACAACCGTCCGAACACCCCCACGACGAAGGGATATACGTGACCACGCAACGGAGGATGAGCGCGGCCGGCATCGCGCTGATGCTCGGCGGCGCGGGGATCGTCCTGGCCGCCGGGCCCGCCCGGGCGGCGGAGGTCTCCTACGCCACCGAGTGCATCCCGCCCCCCATCTCCGGCCTGCCGCCCGTGGAGGGCACCACCAAGGTGCAGATCACCGCGCCCGCCGAGGCGAAGGTGGGCGACGAGGTCGAGGTGGTCTGGAAGACCGTCCAGGCCGCGTCGAAGAACCCCGACGTGCTCGACCTGGAGAAGGACACCGTGAAGCCGTCCGGCACCCTCAAGGTGGCCGGGGCGCAGAGCGCCGACCTGGCGGTGGAGGGGCCGCGGCAGAACCCGCCGATACCCAAGAACAGCCCGATGGTCCTGCCGGACATGAAGGCGAAGCTGAAGCTGACCAAGGCGGGCGAGGTCACGCTCGCCCCGGACAAGTACACGATCAACGTCAGCAAGCCGATCCCGACGGACACCAAGTGCTCCCCGAAGGCGGCGGTGGCCGCCGGGGCGACGATCAAGGTGACGGACGGCGGGGGGACGACGTCGGGCGGTACGACGGGCAGTGGCGGCACCACGACGTCCGGCGGCACGACGGGCTCCGGCGGGACCACCGGGAGCGGCGGCACCACGGGCTCCGGCGGGACGACCACGTCCGGCGGGACCACGACCACGGGAGGCAGCACCGGCGGCAGCACGGGAGGCAGCACGGGCGGCAGCACCACCGGCGGGACCGGCGGGACCGGCGGCCAGAGCGACCTCCCGGGCAAGGAAGTCGCGGTCACCTTCGCCTGCAAGTCCCCCGGCCCGGCGAGCATCAACTCCAAGGTGACGGTCAACGCCAAGAAGAACGGCGGGAGTTACGACCTCACGGTCAAGACCGCCAAGGGCGTCATGAACAGCCCGGCCCCGCTCCCCGCGGGCGCGCTGAAACCGTCCATGCAGATCACCGTCGGCGGCGCCGACAAGGGCGCGGTGACGGTGACGGGCGCGCCCAACTCCGGTCCCCTGAACGCCGGTGACCCGGTCAGTCTCTCCGACATGACCGGCAGCTACAAACCGGGGGCGAGCGGGAAGTCGACGCTCAGCCCCGGCGCACTGACGATCGACGTCACCCTGGGCGGCTCGAAGATCATCATCCCGTGCGCGGTCAAGGGCACGGCGCCCGTCTCCCTGGAGCTCGACACCACGGCCCAGCAGGGCGGCGCGTCGGGCGGCACCGGTACGCCGGGCGGCACCGGCACGTCCGGCTCCGCGGGCGCCACCGGCGGCGGCGCGGCCGCGTCCGGCGGCCTCGCGGATACCGGCGGAGGCGACCACGGCGCCCTGCGCGCCCTCGGCCTCGTGGCCGGAACCGCCGTCCTGCTCGGCGGCGCGGTCTTCACCTTCACCCCGTGGCGGCGGCTGCGCGGCACGCGCTGAGCCGTGCCGTACGCAGGGAAAAGGCCAAGGGCCGCCGCACCGGGGAGGTGCGGCGGCCCTTGGCCGTACGGCGGTGGTGCGCAGGTCAGTGCACGCCGCCCATGAGCTCTTGGACCTTCCTGCGGTACATGTAGATCGCCAGGCCCGCGACGGCGGCCATCGAGGCCTCCATCGCGATGATCCCGAGTCCGTTGAGGCTCACACCGGCCAGCGAGAGCAGACCCGTGAAGCAGTCGCCCGCGGTGACCGCGAGGAACCAGACGCCCATCATCTGGGAGGCGTACTTCTGCGGGGCCATCTTCGTGGTGACCGAGAGGCCGACCGGGGAGAGGCACAGCTCACCGATGGTCTGGATCATGTAGATCGAGACCAGCCACATCGGGGAGACCTTGCCGCTGTCGCCCGCCATGTTCATCGGGACGATGAAGACGAAGAACGAGGCACCGATGATGAGCAGGCCCATCGCGAACTTCACGATGGTGTTCGGCTCCTGGTTCTTCCGCGCCAGCCACAGCCACAGCCAGGCGAAGACCGGGGCCAGCGCCATCACGAACAGCGGGTTCAGCGACTGGTACCAGGTGGCCGAGAAGTGCAGGCCCGCCACGTTGTCGACGGTCTTGTCGTCGGCGAAGAGCGACAGGGTCGAGCCGCCCTGGTCGTAGATCATCCAGAAGACGGCGGCGGCGACGAAGAGCCAGATGTAGCCGTTCATCTTCGACTGCTCGGCCGTCGACAGGTCCTTGTCGCGCTTGATGCGGACCAGGACGGCGATCGGGATGAGCAGACCGGCCAGGGTGAGCGGGACCAGCGCCCAGTTCAGGGTGTAGGCACCGATGGCCACCACGACGCCGTAGAAGACGGCGAGCGAGGCGACGGCGGCCGCGGCCTTGACCAGGACGCCCTTGCGCTCCGCGGGCGACAGAGGGTTCGGGACGAGGCTGCTCTTCGGGTTCAGGTGCTTGGTGCCGAGGAGGAACTGGGCCAGGCCCAGGGCCATGCCGAGCGCGGCGAGGGCGAAGCCCAGGTGCCAGTTGTGCTCCTTGCCGACCGTGCCGATCACCAGCGGGGCCGCGAAGGCGCCGAGGTTGATGCCCATGTAGAAGACGGTGAAGCCACCGTCGCGGCGCGGGTCGTCGGCGCCGTCGTACAGGTGGCCGACCATCGTCGAGATGTTGGCCTTGAGCAGACCGGAACCGACGGCGACCAGGATCAGGCCGAGGAAGAACGGGGGCTGGCCGGGCAGGGCCAGGGCAAGGTGACCGCACATGATCACGGAACCGGCGATGGTGACCGTCTTGCGGGCACCCCAGACCCGGTCGCCGAACCAGCCGCCCGGCATCGCCATGAGGTAGACCATGGAGACGTAGACGGAGTAGATGGCCGTGGCCGTGGTGGCCCGCATGGCGAGGCCGCCGCCCTGGGCGCCGGTCGCCGCGTCGGCGCCGCCGGAGACCAGGTAGTACACGAGAAGGGCGCGCATGCCGTAGTAGGAGAAGCGCTCCCACATCTCGGTCATGAAGAGAGTGGCCAGGCCGCGGGGGTGGCCGAAGAAGGTCTTCTCGGTACCGGTGGTGCTGGCCGAGTCCTTCGTCAGGCTGGACGCCATGGTCGATCCTTGCTTGCTCGGGACGCGCGCTTCGTGAGCGGTGATCGCGCCCGGTGGGGGGTGGCCGGCACCGGCAGGAGACCGCCCGCCCCTACGCCCGAGGGGTTCGCATCCGTGGTGACGGAGTCGAGAGGACGGACCCACCGGGATCCACGCCCGGGGCGCACCATCGCGCCCGGGGCCCGGCCCATAGGTCATTCACTGTATTCGGAACCAGTAATTCCGGTTCCTTCGCAGAAAAGAGACCTTTGGCGCGCCAAGCAGGCCAAAGGTCCCCGAGTTAGTGCTAAAGGCGTTGAGACACCATACGACACCACACAGCCGCATATGGAAGGACTTGAGACATGGATCACAGGCGTCGCTGGAACCATCGGCACACATTCGAAGGTGCATACCAGGATCGCATCCCAGGGCCGCAGGGACGGACGCCCTGGAGACGATCAAGGAACGGCGATCGGACGATCAAGGAGCGATCGGACGGCGCTCAGGAACGGGCGCGCCCCCGAACCCCCCGCACCCCCTCACGGGTTCCACGGACAGCCCCTCCCGGTCGCGGACTACCATCACCCCCATGACCCGTGTACTGCTCGCCGAGGACGACGCGTCCATCTCGGAGCCGCTGGCCCGCGCACTGCGTCGGGAGGGTTACGAGGTCGAGGTCCGCGAGGACGGCCCGAGCGCCCTCGACGCCGGACTCCAGGGAGGCGCCGACCTGGTCGTGCTCGACCTGGGCCTGCCCGGGATGGACGGCCTGGAGGTGGCCCGCAGGCTCCGCTCCGAGGGCCACACCGTCCCGATCCTGGTGCTGACCGCCCGCGCCGACGAGGTGGACACCGTGGTCGGCCTCGACGCCGGCGCCGACGACTACGTCACCAAGCCGTTCCGGCTGGCCGAGCTGCTGGCCCGGGTCCGGGCCCTGCTGCGGCGCGGCGCCACCGAGCCCGCCCCCCAGCCCGCCACCCACGGCGTGCGGATCGACGTCGAGTCGCACCGCGCCTGGATGGGCGACGAGGAGCTCCAGCTCACCGCCAAGGAGTTCGACCTGCTGCGGGTCCTGGTGCGCGACGCGGGCCGGGTGGTCACCCGCGACCAGCTGATGCGCGAGGTCTGGGACACCACCTGGTGGTCCTCGACCAAGACGCTCGACATGCACATCTCCTGGCTGCGCAAGAAGCTCGGCGACGACGCCGCCAACCCGCGCTACATCGCCACCGTCCGAGGCGTCGGCTTCCGCTTCGAGAAGAGCTGACGGCCGGGTACGCCCGTCCGCTCCGCCACGTCCTGGGACACTGAGGCATGCGCCGCCGACTGATCAACTCCACGCTCGCCGTGGTGCTCGTGGTGATCGCCGTCTTCGGCGTCTCCCTCGTCATCGTCGAGACCAGGACGATCAGCAGCAGCGCCCAGGAGAGCGTCAACTCCGAGGCGCTGCGGCTGGTCAGCGTCATCGACAGCCGGATGCTCGCCAACGAGGCGGTCAGCCCGCAGTCGCTGCCGGGCGTCGGTCCCGACCGCTACGCCCGGATCGAGATCCCCGGCCGCGCCCCCATCGAACTCGGCACCCGGCCCGGCGGCTCGCTCATCCGCGGCTTCGCCACCGGCGCGCGCGGCGAGAGCGTCCTGGTCGAGGAGTCCCGCTCCACCGTCACCCGCGAGGTCGGGCGCACCCTGCTGATCATCGGCGCGGTGGCGCTGCTCGCCATCGTCTCCGCGGTGCTCCTGGCCGTACGCCAGGCGAACAAGCTCGCCTCCCCGCTCACCGATCTCGCCGAGACCGCGGAGCGGCTCGGCTCCGGCGACCCGCGCCCGCGCCACAAGCGGTACGGGGTGCACGAGCTGGACCGGGTCGCCGACGTCCTGGACTCCTCCGCCGAGCGGATCGGGCGCATGCTCACCGCCGAGCGCCGGCTCGCCGCCGACGCCTCCCACCAGTTGCGCACCCCGCTCACCGCGCTCTCGATGCGGCTGGAGGAGATCGCGCTCACCGACGACCTGGAGACGGTCAAGGAGGAGGCGACGATCGCGCTCACCCAGGTCGAGCGGCTCACCGACGTGGTGGAGCGGCTGCTCACCAACTCCCGCGACCCCCGCACCGGCTCGGCCGTCGTCTTCGACCTCGACGAGGTGGTCAAGCAGCAGCTGGAGGAGTGGCGCCCGGCCTACCGCAGCGCGGGCCGCGCCATCGTCCGCTCCGGCAAGCAGGGGCTGCGGGCGGTGGGCACCCCGGGCGCGGTCGCCCAGGTGCTCGCGGCGCTGATCGAGAACTCGCTGATGCACGGCGGCGGCACCGTGGCGGTCCGTACCCGCGTCACCGGCAACCAGACCGTGGTCGAGGTCACCGACCAGGGGCCCGGGGTGCCGCCCGACCTCGGGGCGCGGATCTTCGAGCGGACCATCAGCGGCCGCAACTCCACCGGCATCGGCCTCGCCGTCGCCCGCGACCTCGCCGAGGCGGACGGCGGACGCCTGGAGATGCTCCAGCAGCAGCCCGCGGTCTTCGCCCTGTTCCTGAGCCGGGTGGCGCGCGGCCCGCGCGAGCCGGAGGCGGAGCCGACCGTCAGATGAGCGGTTTACGACCCCGAGTGGTGGCGGGCGTACGGCTGGGGGGCGTCGCCGAGAAAGGACTCGGCGGTCTCCACCGCCTCCCGGGCGGGCAGTGCCCGGAACACCCAGGTGCGGTACGACCAGAACCGGAAGACCGTGCCCAGGCCCAGGCCCACCACGTTCTTGGCGATGTTGTCGGCGACCGTCGAGGTGTAGCCGAAGCCGTAGTGCGAGAGCGCCAGGACACCGTTCTCGATCACCAGGCCGATGCCGCTGAACAGCAGGAAGAGCATCAGCTCCCGGCTGCGCCGGCCGCCCTCGGTGTGCCGGTAGGTCCAGTAGCGGTTGCCCACGTAGTTGGTGCCGATGGCGACGGCGGTGGCGATCACACCGGAGCGCACCACCGCGAGGTGGGCCACGTGCATGCACAGGTTGAAGACGATCGCGTTGACGACGAATCCGACGGCGCCCACCGCGCCGAACTTCGCGATCTCCCGGGCGAGCAGCTGTAGCCGCGTACGCAATGCGCCCCGTTCACTCATGGTGATCGCTCAGCCCCGTTCGGATCAGTGGTGGTGCCCGGAAATCGATGTCGCGCTTCGTACGCCGACCCGGCCATGCTAACCAGCGGCTCCGCCCCGTGCTCGTGGACGCCTGCGAATCCCGGCCACACCCGGCCTCCGGCGAGCGCTCCCCGGCCACCGGACCGGCTCCCTCCGGGGCCCCGGGCGACGGCGGATACCCTGGGGGTGTGACGTTCCCGGTAGTCGGCATGGTCGGTGGCGGTCAGCTCGCCCGTATGACCCACGAGGCGGGCATCCCCCTCGGCATCAGATTCAAGTTGCTCAGTGACACCCCCCAGGACTCGGCGGCCCAGGTGGTGAGCGAGGTCGTCATCGGCGACTATCGCGACCTGGACACGCTGCGTGCCTTCGCGCGCGGCTGCGACGTGATCACCTTCGATCACGAGCACGTACCCACCGAGCACCTGCGGGCCCTGGAGGCGGACGGCATTCCCGTCCGGCCGGGGCCCGACGCGTTGGTGCACGCCCAGGACAAGGGGGTGATGCGCGCCAGGCTCGACGCGATGGGCGCGCCCTGCCCCCGCCACCGGCTGGTGGCGGACCCGGCCGACGTGTCGCGGTTCGCGGCGGAGGGCGAGGGCTATCCCGTCATCCTCAAGACCGTGCGCGGCGGCTACGACGGCAAGGGCGTGTGGTTCGTCCGCTCCGAGGCGGACGCGGCCGACGCCTTCAAGGCGGGCGTGGACGTGCTCGCCGAGGAGAAGGTCGACTTCACCCGCGAGCTCGCCGCCAACGTGGTGCGCTCCCCGCACGGCCAGGCCGTCGCCTACCCGGTCGTGGAGTCGGTGCAGGTCGACGGCGTCTGCGACACCGTGATCGCGCCCGCGCCGGACCTCGGCGAGGAGCTGGCGGGCAGGGCGCAGCAGCTGGCCCTGCGCATCGCGGACGAGCTGGGCGTGGTCGGCCACCTCGCGGTCGAGCTCTTCGAGACCCGCGACGGGCGCATCCTCGTCAACGAGCTGGCCATGCGCCCGCACAACTCGGGCCACTGGACCCAGGACGGCGCGATCACCTCGCAGTTCGCCAACCACGTCCGGGCCGTCCTCGACCTTCCGCTGGGCGACCCGCGCCCGAGGTCGACGTGGACGGTCATGTGCAACGTGCTCGGCGGCGACTACCCGGACATGTACCACGCGTATCTGCACTGCATGGCCCGCGACCCCCAGCTCAAGATCCATATGTACGGCAAGGACGTGAAGCCCGGCCGTAAGGTCGGCCACGTCAACACCTACGGCGACGACCTCGCGGACGTGCGCGAGCGCGCCCGTCACGCGGCGGACTACCTCAGAGGAACGATCACCGAATGAGCCCCACCTCTCCCGTCATCGGCATCGTCATGGGTTCCGACTCCGACTGGCCGGTCATGGAGGCCGCCGCCCAGGCGCTGCACGAGTTCGAGATCCCGTACGAGGTCGACGTGGTCTCCGCGCACCGGATGCCGCACGAGATGATCGCGTACGGCGAGCAGGCGGCGGAGCGCGGTCTGAAGGCGGTCATCGCGGGCGCGGGCGGCGCCGCCCATCTGCCCGGCATGCTCGCCTCGGTCACCCCGCTGCCGGTGATCGGCGTCCCGGTGCCGCTGAAGTACCTGGACGGCATGGACTCGCTGCTGTCCATCGTGCAGATGCCGGCCGGGGTGCCGGTGGCGACGGTGTCGGTGGGCGGTGCCCGCAACGCGGGCCTGCTGGCCGCCCGTATGCTGGCCGCCCACGACCCCGAACTCCTCGCCCGTATGCGGGAGTTCCAGCAGGAGCTGAACGACCAGGCGACCGAGAAGGGCAGGCGCCTGCGCGCGAAGGTGGAGACCTCGGCGTCCTTCGGCTTCGGAAAGTGAGCACGGTGGACCACCTCGCCCGGGCCCGTACGCTGCTGGCCCAGCACCCCGTCGTCGACGGCCACAACGACCTGCCCTGGGCGCTGCGCAACCAGGTCCGCTACGACCTCGACCGCCGTGACGTGGGCCGGGACCAGAGCGAGCACCTGCACACCGACATCCCCCGGCTGCGGGCGGGCGGAGTCGGCGCGCAGTTCTGGTCGGTCTTCGTCCGCACGGACATGGCGGGCGACGAGGCGGTCAGCGCGACCCTGGAGCAGATCGACTGCGTCGACCAGCTCATCGCGCGCTACCCCGGGGAGCTGGCCGGGGCGCTGACGGCGGACGACATGGAGAAGGCGCGGGCCGCGGGCCGCATCGCCTCGCTCAAGGGCGCCGAGGGCGGCCACTCCATCAACGACTCCCTCGCCACGCTGCGCGCGCTGTACGCGCTGGGCGTCCGCTACATGACCCTGACCCACAACGACAACACCGCGTGGGCGGACTCGGCGACCGACGCGCCGGGGGTCGGGGGCCTGTCCCCCTTCGGCCACGAGGTGGTCCGCGAGATGAACCGGCTCGGCATGCTGGTCGACCTCTCGCATGTGGCGGCGACGACGATGCGGGACGCGCTGTCCACGTCGACGGCGCCGGTGATCTTCTCCCACTCCTCGGCGCGGGCGGTCTGCGACCATCCGCGCAACGTGCCCGACGACGTGCTCGCGCAGCTCCCCGGCAATGGCGGGGTGGCGATGGTGACCTTCGTGCCGAAGTTCATCCTGCCGGCGGCGGTGGAGTGGACGGCGGCGGCCGACGAGAACCTGCGGGCGCACGGGCTGCACCCGCTGGACACCTCGCCGGAGGCGATGGCGCTGCACGCCGCCTTCGAGGCGGCGCACCCGCGCCCGGTCGCGACCGTCGTGACGGTGGCGGACCACCTCGACCACATGCGGGCCGTGGCGGGGATCGACCACATCGGGATCGGCGGGGACTTCGACGGCACGGCCTTCACCCCGTCCGGCCTGGACGACGTCGCCGGCTACCCCAACCTCATCGCCGAACTGCTCGCCCGCGGCTGGTCCGAGGCGGACGTGGCGAAGCTGACGTGGGGGAACGCGGTGCGGGTGCTGCGGGACGCGGAAGCGGTCGCCCGCGACGAACGCTCCCGCAGGAGCCCGTCCCTGGCGACCCGGGAGTCCCTGGACGGGTAGGCCCCCTACGGGGGCGGGGACCGGGGCGGGGGGCAGGTTGCCCGAGCCCCCCTTCCGGCCCGCGCCCGACTCCCCCTGCCCTGAGCCCGCCCCTGGGCTGCCCCCCGGCCCCCGAGCTGCGCCCGGCTCCGGGGCCGCGCCCGGCTCCCGGGCTGCGCCCTGCCCGAGTCCACGGGCTCCGCCCTCGGGGTTGCGGGCTCCGCCCCGGTCTCGCTTCACCTGCGGCTCGGTGGGGGCTGGTCGCGCAGTTCCCCGCGCCCCTCAAGGGGGCCTGCGGCCCATCAAGACCCCCGGCCTGAGCCCGTCCCTGGGCTGCGCCCGGCCCCCCCGGGCTGCGCCCCGCTCCGGTTTACGGGCTCCCCGCTCGGGGTTGCGGGCTCCGCCCCGGTTTTGCTTCACCTGCGGCCCGGTGGGGGCTGGTCGCGCAGTTCCCCGCGCCCCTCAAGGGGGCCTGCGGCCCATCAAGACCCCCGGCCTGAACGCACGGCTGCCCAGGACCGGCCCCCCAGGGGCGCGGGGAACGGCGCGAGCAACCGTCCACCGGCCGTCAGGCGACCGACGCTTTTAGGGGCGCGGGGAACGGCGCGAGCAACCGACCACCCACCGGCAGACGAACTCCGGGCCGATCAGGGGCGCGGGGAACGGCGCGAGCAACCGTCCACCCACCGGTAGACGAACTCCGGGCCGATAAGGGGCGCGGGGAACTGCGCGAGCAACCGTCCACCCACCGGTAGACGAACTCCGGGCCGATAAGGGGCGCGGGGAACGGCGCGAGCAACCGTCCACCCACCGGTAGACGAACTCCGGGCCGATAAGGGGCGCGGGGAACGGCGCGAGCAACCGTCCACCCACCGGTAGACGAA
>NZ_JBEXWK010000035.1:0-43243 GCF_040629815.1 Streptomyces sp. NPDC005878 | reverse complement strand
CACTCCGGGCCGATCAGGGGCGCGGGGAACTGCGCGACCAGCCACCCACCACCCGCAGGCGAACCCCCGGCCACCCCCCCCGCGTCCCCCGAACGCCACAACCGTCGCGACCCCCAGCCCCACCCATGTGACGCTGACCGTACCGCTGCCGTCGTCGAGGTCGATCCGGGAGGCTGTCATGGCAGATCTGCAGGACGAGGCCGACACCGCCACCGCCGGGATAGGCGCACCCGACGCCGCCAAGGACGGGACCCGCGAGCCCGACCACCCCACACCCGCAACACCCGCCCCGCACCACCCGGCCCCCACCGAACGGCACCCGGACGCCGAGGCGGCCCCCGGTGACACCGACACCCTCGACCCCGAGCTGCGCGCCCGTATCCACGCGCTCCTGCGCGCCCACCCCGTCGCCGACGGGTACAACACCCTCGCCCAGGTGCTCGTGCACACCCCGTGGCACGACGTCGAGCTCGGGGAGAGTTCGCTCGACACCGACATCCCGCGGCTCCGGCACGGCGGCGTCGGAGCGCAGCTGTGGTCGCTGATGGTCCCGGCCGACTGCCCGGACCCGGTCAGCGCCACGCTGGAACGCGTCGACCGCATCCGTACGCTCGTCGACGCCTGCCCGGAGGGGCTGCGCACGGCGCACGCCGTGGGGGACCTGGCCGACGCCCGCAACCACGGCCGTATCGCCTCCCTCTTCGGGCCGGTCGCCGCCCACGCGCTGGGCGACTCGCTGGGTACGGTCCGGGCGTACCACGCGCTCGGCGTCCGCGCGGTCACCCTGACCGCCACGGCCGCCTGGGCCCGCGCGGGCCTGACCCGCTTCGGCCAGGAGGTCGTACGGGAGCTCAACCGGCTCGGCATGGTCATCGACCTGTCCGGCGCGGCCCCCGAGACCGTCCGCCACACCTACAGCGCGGCCAAGGCCCCGGTGATCTTCACCCGGTCGGCCGCCCGCGCTCTCACCGACCACCCGCTCAACGTCACCGACGAACTCGTCGCGGAGCTCCCCGAGAACGGCGGGGTGTGTCTGGTGAGCTTCGCCCCGGCGCAGGTCGCCCGCGCCGGACGGCCCGCGTCCGTCCAGGACGTCGCCGACCACATCGAGCATCTGCGCGAGGCCGCGGGACCGGAGCACATCGGCCTCTCGGGCGGGTACGGCCTGCCGGAGGACGCCCCGCGCACCATCGGCCTGGAGGACGCCTCCTGCTACCCGGTCCTGCTCGCGGAGCTGATCGACCGGGGCTGGGACGACACCGAGCTGGCCGCGCTGACCTGGGGAAACTTCGCACGGGTCATCCGTGACGTGGACTTCGCGGCCCGCGCCGCCCAGCCCCGCCGCGGACCTTCCACCGCCACCATCGAGGAACTCGACCCACCGCGCCAGGGCTGACGGCGGGACGGCAGCGGGCAGGACCGATACGGGCAGGACCGTAGCGACCAGGACCGGCGCCACCCGGACCGATACGGGCAGGACCGATACGGGCAGGACCGTAGCGACCAGGACCGGCGCCACCAGGACCGGCGCCCCCAGGGCCGAAGGCTCGCCCCTACGCGCGCGGGCGCCCCATCGCCCGGAACGTCCAGCCCGCCTCACGCCACTTCACCGCGTCCAGCGCGTTCCGCCCGTCCAGCACGATCCGGGCGTCGGCCACCTCGCCCAGCGCCGCCGGGTCCAGCTCGCGGAACTCGCGCCACTCGGTGAGGTGGAGCACCACGTCCGCGCCGCGCACCGCGTCCAGCGCCGTGTCCGCGTATCCGAGCGTGGGGAAGAGGCGGCGGGCGTTGTCCATGCCCTTGGGGTCGTAGACGGTGACCTGGCCGCCCTGGAGGTGGATCTGCCCGGCCACGTTCAGGGCGGGCGAGTCGCGTACGTCGTCGGAGTCCGGCTTGAAGGTCGCGCCCAGCACGGCGACCCGCTTGCCCAGGAAGGACCCGCCGCCCAGCGCCTCGCGCGCCATCTCCACCATCTGGCCGCGCCGGCGCATGTTGATGGAGTCGATCTCGCGCAGGAAGGTGAGCGCCTGGTCGGCGCCGAGCTCACCGGCCCGGGCCATGAACGCGCGGATGTCCTTGGGCAGACAGCCACCGCCGAAGCCGATCCCGGCCCGCAGGAACTTCGAGCCGATGCGCTCGTCGTGCCCGATGGCCTCGGCCAGCTTCACCACGTCGCCGTCGGCGGCCTCGCACACCTCGGCCATGGCGTTGATGAAGGAGATCTTGGTGGCGAGGAAGGAGTTCGCGGAGGTCTTCACCAGCTCGGCGGTGGGGAAGTCGGTCACCACGAAGGGGGAGCCCTCGGCGACCGGCGTGCCGTACACCTCGCGCAGCAGCTTCTCGGCGCGCTCGCTCTCCACGCCGACCACGATCCGGTCGGGGTGCAGGGTGTCGTTCACGGCGAAGCCCTCGCGCAGGAACTCCGGGTTCCAGGCCAGCTCCACGCCCTCGGGCAGCGTCGCGGCCAGCCGGGCGGCGGACCCGACCGGCACGGTCGACTTGCCCACCACCAGCGCGCCCTCGCGCAGGTGCGGGGCGAGCGAGGCGAAGGCGGAGTCGACGTAGGACATGTCGCACGCGTACTCGCCGTGCTTCTGCGGGGTGTTCACGCAGACGAAGTGCACATCGCCGAAGGCGCCGGCCTCCTCCCAGGAGGTGGTGAAGCGCAGCCGCCCGCTGGAGCCCTCGATCCCGGCGACGTGCCGGGCGAGCAGCTCCTCCAGGCCCGGCTCGTACATCGGCACGCGCCCCTGCGCCAGCAGCGCGATCTTTTCCGGGACCACGTCCAGGCCCAGCACCTCGAACCCCAGCTCCGCCATGGCCGCGGCGTGGGTGGCCCCGAGGTATCCGGTGCCGATCACAGTGATCTTGAGGGCCATGCGGTACTCCTGGAAGGTACGGGCTTGAGGGCGCTGCCCGAGCATAGTCGGGCCCCTGCGCGGCCTGCGATCCGCCTTGATCACGGCCTCCGTCCGCCTGTCGTCAAACTCACGTATGCCGCAGGCCGTACACCCCACTAAAATTGAGGTTACTTAACGGTAGTTAGCGCCCTTGGGGAGTGAGTCACCTTGGCCGGAACGGCTGATTTCGACCTGTACCGCCCGTCCGAAGAACACGACATGCTCCGCGACGCGATCCGCTCGCTCTCCGAGGCGAAGATCGCGCCGTTCGCGGCCGAGGTCGACGAGGAGGCCCGCTTCCCGCAGGAGGCGCTGGACGCCCTGGTCGCCAACGACCTGCACGCCGTGCACGTCCCCGAGGAGTACGGCGGCGCCGGCGCCGACGCGCTCGCCACCGTCATCGTGATCGAGGAGGTGGCCCGCGTCTGCGCCTCCTCCTCCCTCATCCCGGCCGTGAACAAGCTCGGCTCGCTCCCGGTGATCCTCTCCGGCTCCGAGGAGCTGAAGAAGAAGTACCTGGGCCCGCTGGCCAAGGGCGACGCGATGTTCTCGTACTGCCTCTCGGAGCCGGACGCGGGCTCGGACGCCGCGGGCATGAAGACCCGCGCGGTGCGCGACGGGGACTTCTGGGTGCTCAACGGCGTGAAGCGCTGGATCACCAACGCGGGCGTCTCGGACTACTACACGGTGATGGCCGTCACCGACCCGGAGAAGCGCTCGAAGGGCATCTCCGCCTTCGTGGTCGAGAAGTCCGACCCGGGCGTCTCCTTCGGCGCCCCGGAGAAGAAGCTCGGCATCAAGGGCTCCCCGACGCGCGAGGTCTACCTCGACAACGTCCGCATCCCCGCCGACCGCATGATCGGCGCGGAGGGCACCGGCTTCGCCACCGCGATGAAGACCCTGGACCACACCCGCATCACCATCGCGGCCCAGGCTCTCGGCATCGCGCAGGGCGCCCTCGACTACGCCAAGGGCTACGTCCAGGAGCGCAAGCAGTTCGGCAAGCCGATCGCCGAGTTCCAGGGCATCCAGTTCATGCTCGCCGACATGGCGATGAAGATCTCGGCCGCCCGCGCCCTGACCTACCAGGCCGCCGCGGCGTCCGAGCGCGGCGACGCGGACCTGACGTACCTGGGCGCGGCGGCGAAGTGCTTCGCCTCCGACGTCGCCATGGAAGCCACCACGGACGCGGTCCAGCTCCTCGGCGGCTACGGCTACACCCGCGACTACCCGGTGGAGCGCATGATGCGCGACGCCAAGATCACCCAGATCTACGAGGGCACCAACCAGGTCCAGCGCATCGTGATGGCGCGCAACCTGCCGTAGTGGTCGAGCGCCTCGGGCCCGTATCCGTGCGTCACGGATACGGGCCCGAGGCGTGCTCCGGGAGGGGGGCTCAGCCCTCGGTGCGGCGGCGGCGCGTGGTGAGGACCGTGGCCGCGCCTGCCAGTACCGCCGCCCCGCCCGCGAGCGCGAGCTTCGGGGTGGCGGAGGAGGAGCCGGTGGCGGCGAGCCGGCCGGTGGTGGCGGTGGTCAGCGGGGTGGTCGAGGTGCCGCCCAGCGGCTTGGTGTCCGAGGTCTTCTTCTTCTCCGTGTCGGCCTTGGTGCCGGCCGCGAGGATCTCGAAGGGGTACTGGGTCATCGGCGGCTCCGTGCCGTCGCAGGACTTCTCCGCCTTGAGGGCCGACACGAAGGCGAAGCCCTGACCCGCCGGGGTCTTCGCGTCCAGGGTGAGCCGGAGCTTCATGTCGGCGTGTGCGCCGGCCGCCAGGTTCTCGAACGTACCCGCGCGGTTCCGGCTGTCGACGTCCTTCCAGCCCCGGGACGTGGCGGTGGACCACTGGAGGCGCAGCAGGTCGCGTGAGACCTTGTGGTGGCTCTTGTCGGCGGCCCAGGAGTAGGTGAACGCCCGGAGCCTGTCGAGGGTCTTGTCCGTACCGTTGGTGATCCGCAGCGAGAAGTCGGTGCTGGTTCCCGCGGTGATCCGGGACGGCAGGCCCGTGAGGGCGGCGGTGACGAGCAGGTTGCCGGGGTCGCAGACCGGGTCCTCGGCCGCCTTCTCGGCGTCGGCGAGCGCCTTCTCCGCGGCCTCCTTCGCCGCCAGGGCCTTCGCGACCTCCATCTGCGCCGCGTAGAGCCGCTGCCCCGCCCGGACCCGCGCGTCGCTCCAGGCGTCGGCGGCCTTCTCGGCCAGGGCGTCGGCCGCGGCCTTGTCGGCGGTGGCCTTCTCGACGTCCTTCCTGGCCTCGTCGATCTTCTTCTGTACGGCGTCCCGCTCGTCCTTGGACGCCCCGGCGGGCAGCGTCTGCAGCTCGAACTCGGCGTCGGAGAGCGCCTTGTCGGCGATCTGCTTGCGGGCGGTCGCGTCGCCGGCCTTCTTCTGCGTCTCGATGCGCGCCGCGTTGAGCGGATCGGTGGGCGTGCCCAGCGCGTCCAGGGCCGCCCTGGCCGCCTTCTCGGCGGC
Source organism: Streptomyces sp. NPDC005878 (assembly GCF_040629815.1). Lineage (NCBI taxonomy): Bacteria > Bacillati > Actinomycetota > Actinomycetes > Kitasatosporales > Streptomycetaceae > Streptomyces > Streptomyces sp. NPDC005878. The sequence goes on along the minus strand of NZ_JBEXWK010000035.1, from coordinate 37,879 downwards.
GACCGCGTCCTCGTACACCTTCTTCGCCGCCGCGACGGCCTTCTCCAGCTCCGCGAGCGTCGGCTTCTTCTGCGTCTGCGGCTGCGGCTGGGTCTGCGCGGCCGGCTCGGCGTCGGCGAGCGCGGGGCCCGCCGACAGGATCACCACGGGCGCGGTCACAGCGGCGGCGACGGCCGTCGCCAGAGCACGGCGAATGTTCACTACAGCCCTTCGGAGTACGGGAGAATCCACGAACGCCGGTGATCGTATGACCGGAACAAGGGCCGCAGTAGAGGTTTCTTTACGCCAAAAGCCCCGCCCGGCCCGCCAGTTGGACGGGCAAAGCGGGGCAAGGGCGGGCAGTTGTGCACTGCCCTGTGGTTTCTCTGTGAGTCTTGTCGCCCCGGCGGTTTCCGTTGACCCTGATGGTGCGTCAGCGGAACGTCTTCAGCGAGGCGTCGTCACCGCGACGCCGTCACCGCGACGCCGTCACCGTGACCTTCTGGTCGTTGCTCAGCTCGTTCACCAGCTGCTTGACCTTCCCGCTGTCCCACAGCAGGGACGACTGCGGGCCGTTGCCGGAGATCGGCATGTTCATCGAGGTGCCACCGCCCCCGGTGACGCCCTTCATCGCCCAGAACATGTCCGCCAGGTCGAACAGGCTCATGTCCTTGTCGACGATCAGCGTGTCCAGGCCCGCCCCCATCACCGGGTACAGCTTGAACGGGTTGAGCACGGTCGACGGGGTCGCCGTCTGGCTCGCAAGCGCCGACAGGAAGCGCTGCTGGTTCTTGGTGCGCTCCAGGTCGCCCGCCGCGTAGCCGTGGCGGTTGCGGACGAACGCCAGGGCCTGCTGGCCGTCGAGGGTCTGCTTGCCCTTCTTGAAGTCGGCGCCCGAGTCCCGGTCCTTGATGTCCTGCGGGATGTCGATCTCCACGCCGCCGACCGCGTCCACGATGTCCGCGAAGCCGGCGAAGCCGATCTCGGCGTAGTGGTCGATGTGCAGCCCGGTGTTGGCCTCGATGGTGCGCACCAGCAGCTCGGGGCCGTCCATCGCGTACGCCGCGTTCAGCTTGTTGTGGCCCTTGGCCGGGAACAGCTTGCCGGACTGGGAGCCCTTGAAGCTGGGGATCCGCACCCAGGAGTCGCGCGGCAGCGAGATCATGGTGTTCCCGTTGTCACCGGTGTGCAGGATCATCATCGAGTCGGTCCGCTTGCCCTCGGCGGAACCGGTGTGCAGCTTCTTCTTCTCGTCCTTGGACAGTCCGTCGCGGGAGTCCGAGCCGACGATGAGGTAGTTGGTGCCCTTGCCGCCGCCGGGGCGCTCGATGACCTTGGAGAGGTCCACCTCGCGGCGCACCTTGCCGTCGGCCCAGAAGTACGTGCCGACGCCGACGCCGACCACGGTCACCACCAGGACCAGCGAGCCGACCATGATCCGGCGCCGCCAGTTCGGCCGCGGGCGCGCGGGCGAGCTCGCCGCGCCCGGTCCGCCGCCGGGACCCCGGCCGCCGGGCCCGCCCGGGCCGCGGCCGGACGGGGAGCCGTAGACCTGGCCGTCGCTGTAGCCGCTGTCGTACGAACCGGGTGCGGGCACACCGTTGCCGTACTGCTGCTGTCCGTAGCCGTCGCCGTCGTCGTACGAGGGCTGCTGCGGCGGGACCGGGCGCTGCGGGCGCGCGGGCGCGGAGCCCGCGGGGCGCTGCACATGGCGCATCACGCGCGGGCCCTCCGGCTGCGCGGCGGAGCTGCCGCGGCCGTAGCGCTCGCCGCGGTCGTCGTCGGACCATCCGTCGTTCATGCCGTCAAGCATGCACGGGTCCCCCGCGTGTCTGACAGGGTGGGTGGGGATCTGGGCCCGGGCTGTTGCACAGCTGATGCAATGTCCGTGCGAGGAGCGCACACCCGGGCGCGCCTAAGCTGGGCGGTATGACTGATCTTCCGGGCAAGCCGACCTCGGCGTCCCGTACCACCCTGAGCCACATCATGACCGCCCATGACACCAACCTCCTGGGCACGGTCCACGGCGGTGTGATCATGAAACTGGTGGACGACGCGGCGGGTGCGGTGGCCGGTCGCCACTCCGGCGGCCCGGCGGTCACGGCGTCGATGGACGAGATGGCGTTCCTGCTGCCGGTGCGGGTCGGCGACCTGGTGCATGTGAAGGCGCAGGTCAACTGGACCGGCCGGTCCTCCATGGAGGTCGGGGTACGGGTGCTGGCCGAGCGGTGGAACGAGTCCACCCCCGCCCAGCAGGTCGGCTCGGCGTATCTGGTGTTCGCCGCGGTCGACTCGGACGGGAAGCCGCGGGCGGTGCCGCCGGTCCTGCCGGAGACGGAGCGGGACGAGCGCCGCTACCAGGAGGCGCAGATCCGCCGCACCCACCGGCTGGCGCGGCGCCGCGCGATCCTGGAGCTCCGGGAGAAGCGGGCGGCGGAGGGCCTGGACGACTGAGCGCGGGAGGCGGTGGCCCCCGGCCGCCGCGTGCCGCGCCGCGTCATGGGCACACCGCCTGGTCGCCCGTCACCGTGTCGAACTCTCCCGCGCCCGTCGCCTCCGCCCGCACCGGGCGTACCGCCGTGAAGTCCGTGCCCGCCGTCACCTGAAGGGTGGCGCCGAGGCCCTTGACCGGGCGCAGCTCGCTGCCGGGCAGGGCCGCCGCAAGGGACCGCGCCGAGCGGTCCCAGCGCGGGTCGTACTCGACGATCGTGCGGTGGACCTCGCCCGCGCCGGCCGCCAGCGGCTTCCCGGTGGTGCGGAAGCCCGTCGCGCGCAGGGCGTCGTCGACGCGGCGGCCGAGGCCGTCGGTGCGGGTGCCGTTGTAGACCTGGACGTGGATCCGGTCCGGCGCCACCTCGACCGTCGTCCCGGGCGGCCGGCCCTTGGCGTCCTGGGTGCGTGGCACGGGCCGTGCCAGCGGCCGGTCCTCGCGCAGCTCGGCGAAGAGTTTGCGGGACTTCACCGGATCCCATTTCACCGTGGAGCCGATTCCCTTCACGGGGAAGCTCATCTGCCCGATCGGCACGGTCGTGAACTCCGACGACGCGGGGGAGAAGTCCCGCATCGTCCGCCCCAGCGAGAGGATCTCCTCCGCGCCGAAGCCCTGGTCGGCCCGGACCGAGGACAGCAGCGTCGAGGCGACCTGCCGGAAGCGCACCGGGTTCATCAGTACGCCCGACCCCGTCGCCTCGTGGATCAGCGCCGCCATGAACTTCTGCTGGCGCTGCATCCGGCCCAGGTCGGCCGAGCCGTCGGTGTGCCGGGAGCGTACGTACTGGAGCGCCTGGCCGCCGTCGAGGCGGTGGGTGCCCGCGGGCAGGTCGAGTCCGGAGTAGGAGTCCTTCAGCGGCCTCGCCGCGCAGATCCGCACCCCGCCGAGCACGTCCACCGTCTTCATGAAGCTGGTGAAGTCGACCTCCAGATAGTGGTCCATCTTGAGGCCGGTCATGTGCTCCACCGTGCGCACCGTCAGCGCGGGCCCGCCCTCCGCGTACGCCGCGTTGATCTTCACGGGGTGCTGGTTGTGGTGTTGGCCGGTGTTCTGGTCGGTGTGCTCGGGGACCTCCGCGTAGCTGTCGCGCGGGATGCTCACCACGCTCGCCCGGTTACGGTCCGAGGAGACGTGCACGATCATCATCGTGTCGGTGCAGTGGCAGGGCGCACCGCCCAGGCGGTACTTCTCCTTCTCCTCCGGCGTGACCTTGTCCCGGCCGTCCGTGCCCACCAGCAGGATGTTGGTGCCGTGCCCCGCCTGCGGCCGGTTCTTCATGTCCTTGAACGGGTCGACCCGCCCGATCCCGCCGTCGAGCCCCGTCACCACGGCATGGCCCACCCCGCCCGCGCCCAGCACGAGGACCGAGAGCGTCGTCGCCATCCGCATGCCCCAGCGAGGCCGCTCGTCCTGCTGTCTGGCGCGGGGCGGGTCGGTACGGGGGGAGCGGGAGCGGGGCGGCGTGGGCACGGGGACCTCCGCGGGCGAAAAGGGGACAGGTGGCACGGTAGGCCCATACGATCTGCGACATCGGGCGCCGCCCCGGCCGCGCGCAACGGTGTCCCCCGTTCGCGGTAACGTGACCCACGATGAACGCCACGCACCCCGCTGTTTCCGTGATCATGCCGGTCCTCAATGAGGAGCGGCATCTGCGCAACTCGGTCCGCCACATCCTGGAACAGGAGTACGACGGCGAGCTGGAGGTGGTGATCGCCCTCGGCCCGTCCACGGACCGCACGGACGAGATCGCCGCCGAGCTGGTCCGGGAGACCGCCTCCGACGGACGAGCCCGCGTCCACACCGTCCCCAATCCCACCGGCCGTACCCCGGCGGCACTGAACGCCGCCATCAAGGCCTCCCGCCACCCGATCGTGGTGCGCGTCGACGGCCACGGCATGCTCTCCCCGAACTACATCGCCACCGCCGTCCGCCTCCTGGAGGAGACCGGCGCGCAGAACGTCGGCGGCATCATGCACGCCGAGGGCGAGAACGCCTGGGAGGACGCGGTCGCGGCCGCCATGACCTCGAAGATCGGCGTCGGCAACGCGGCCTTCCACACCGGTGGCGCCGCGGGCCCGGCCGAGACGGTCTACCTGGGCGTCTTCCGGCGCGAGGCCCTGGAGCAACAGGGCGGCTACAACGAGGAGTTCATCCGCGCCCAGGACTGGGAGCTGAACTTCCGCATCCGCGAGGCGGGCGGCCTCATCTGGTTCTCGCCCGAGCTGAAGGTGCAGTACCGCCCGCGCCCGAGCGTGCGCGCCCTGGCCAAGCAGTACAAGGACTACGGCCGCTGGCGCCATGTCGTCGCCCGCTACCACGAGGGCTCCATCAACCTGCGCTACCTCGCCCCGCCGACCGCCGTCTGCGCGATCGCGGCGGGCCTCGTGGTGGGCGCGGTGCTCACCCCGGTGGGCTTCGTGATCCCGGCCGGCTACCTCGCCGCGATCACGGCGGGCTCCCTCCCGGCGGGCAGGGGGCTGTCCCTCAAGGCCCGCCTCCAGATCCCCGTCGCGCTCGCCACCATGCACATGTCCTGGGGCTACGGCTTCCTGACCAGCCCCAAGGCGCTGGCGAGGAAGGTCATCGCCAGCCGCCGCCCGGCCGTCAGGGTCTGACGCCGGCCGTACGCGACAAGAGAAGGGGGCGCCCGGTGCCGTGAAGCACCGGGCGCCCCCTTCCGCGTACGCGCGGCTAGAAGCGGTAGGGCCAGTAGATGTCCATGCAGTCCGTCTTGTTGGCGCCGTTGACGTTCTCCGTGCCCTTCAGCGGGTCACTGTCCTCGGCGGCCTTCTTCGGGTACGTGGCGCCGGTGCGCCAGTCGGCGCCGACCGTCAGGGTCAGCGTGGAGACGTCGGTGGCCACCTTCACCGCACTGGACGGCAGCTCCATCGCGGCCGCCACCGACAGCGCGTCGGCCTTGCCCTGGGCGCCCGCGCTCTTGGGGTAGGTCAGCGTGGTGGTCGCGGCCGAGCCGCGGACGTCGGAGGCCTTCGCCTTGAAGAAGCCCTTGTTCTTCAGGGTGTCGGTGACCGTGCCCGCCCGCTTCTGGGTGGGCGGGGCGCCGTTGACACCGGTGCCGTTGACGACCGAGACCGCGAGCGAGCCCGCCGGGGTGGCCGCCGGGCCCTTGCTCTCCGGCTTGGCCGGGCCGTCGTCCTTCTTGTCGAGCGGCTTGTCCTCGCGGAGCATCGACCACAGCGTCTCGGCCGCGCCGGGCGCCGGCAGCACGTGCTCCTTGTTCTTGGGGTCCTGGATACGGGGCATGGTCAGCATGTTCATCCGCTCCATCGGCACGCTCTTGAGCTCCATGCCGAGGTCGTAGAGCTTCTTGACCGTGCCGAGCTCACGCGAGACCTGGAGCGACTTGGTGGCCGTCTCCGCCAGGTTCATGATCCGCCCGGTGTCGGTGAAAGCATTCTGCTTCTTCAGCTCGCGCATCACCGAGTTCAGGTACATGTGCTGGGCCTTGGAGCGGCCCAGGTCGCTCTCGAAGGCGTGCCGGGTGCGCAGCCACTGGAGGGCCTGCTCGCCCTTGACCTTGTGGGTGCCCGCGGTGAGCCGCAGGTGCGAACCGCCGGACACCCTGGGCTTGGGCCCGTCGTACACGTTCTGCTTGACGCACACGTCGGCGCCGCCGACCGCGTCGGCCATCGCCACCACGCCCGCGAAGTCGACCATCATCCAGTGGTCGATGTAGACACCGGTGAGCTTCTCCCAGGTGTCCAGGACACAGCCCGCGCCGCCCCGGGCCAGCGCCATGTTGATGAGGTTGTTGGTGGCCGGGACCGTCTTCTTGGTCTTCGGGTCCACGCACGCCGGGATGTCGACCCGGGTGTCGCGCGGGATGGAGACCACCGAGGCGCTCTTGCGGTCCGCGGAGACGTGCATCAGCATCTGTACGTCGGCCAGCGGGGGGCTGCCGACGCTGGCCCGGTGGCCGCCGAGCTTGAGGTTGGCGGCGGAGTTGCGGTCGTCGGAGCCGATCAGCAGGACGTTGAGCGGGGTCTGGCCGTCGGCGTTGGCCGCGGTCTTCTTGGCGTTGGAGCCGCCCGCGCTGCGGTCGCCCTTGCGGATGTTGCCGTTGAGGTGCTCGTAGTACAGGTAACCGGCGCCGGCCGTGCCGAGTATGAGCAGGGCGAGCGTCGAGGCCACCCAGCGCAGTACGCGTCTCTTGCCCTTCTTCTTCACCCGCTTGCGCGGACCGCCGCGCCGGTGCCCGCTGCCGTCGGCGGCAGCGCCCTTCTCGGGTGCGCCCGTGCCGTCGTCCGCGCCGTCGCCCGTGCCGTCGCCGGACGAGCGTGGAGCCGGCGGCCGGTCGCCGCCCCCCTCCTCGCCGTACAGCGACTCGTCCCAGCCGAGCTGATCGGCGTTCCGCTCACGACGCGGCCGTGTTCCCTCCCCGCGCACGCTGTTCTGCCCCACCCCACTACCCCCTGTCTCAGGTGGTCTCCGCACCCGATCGGGGCCGAAAACCTTTCATTACTTGGCACACGCCGGTCGCGTACGCATCAGTTGCGTACGCGTGTGTCACTTGGCGCACACCGACTTGTCCGCTTCGACCTTCTGGATGCCTTCGGGCGCCTTGGCCGGAGCGACGATCGGCACACCGGCGCCCTTGAAGTCCGCGCCGAGGGTGAGCACCATCGGCGTCTTCCCGACCGCGTCCTGGGTCCCGGGCTTCAGCGCGGTCGCGGGCAGACCCATCAGATCAGCGAGCTTACGTGCCTGGTCGGCCTGGTTGGGCGCGTAGGCCAGCGTGGTGGTCGCGAGCTTCGCCGGGGCGTTGCCGCCGTTGTCCGACTTCAGCACGCCCTTGCTGTTCTGGAGCCACAGCAGCGTCTGGGAGGCGGAGCCCGCCACCGCGCCGCCGTTGAGCACCCGCACCCGCACGGCGGACGCCTGGGCCCGGGCGCCCTTGAGGAGCGCCGCCTGGGCGTCCTTGGCCTCGCTCTCCTTCTTCTTCACCTCGGTGAAGGACACGTCCGCGCGCATCATGCTGAACACCTGCGGCGCCTTGACCGGGTCGATGACCACCGTCTTGTGCACCTTGCCGTCAGCCGGATTGTCGACGACCGGAACGGTCGTGAAGGTGACGTTCTTGAGATCGACCTTGCTGAGGTCCTGCGCGAGGCTGGTCAGCTTCTTGATCGACCCTATTCCCGAGTCGACCGTGAGCGCCTTGGTCGCCGCGTTCGCCAGCCCGTACATCTTGGTCGGACTGCTCAGCGTCGAGTCGGACTTCATCTGCCGCATCATCGAACTGAGGAACTGCTGCTGCTGCTTGATCCGGTCCAGGTCGCTCTCGTTGCCGAAACTGTGCCGCGTCCGGACGAACGCGAGGGCCTGCTCGCCCTGGATCTTGGAGACACCGGCGGGCAGCTTCAGATGCGACTTGGGGTCGTTCACCGGCTTGGTCAGGCACACCTTCACCCCGCCGACCGCCGTCGACAGCTGCTTGACCGCGTTGAAGTCGGCCATCATGAAGTGGTCGACGCTCAGCCCGGTGAGCTCCTTGACCGTCCGCATGGTGCAGCCCGGGTCGCGGCCCTCCTGGCCGAGGCTGGTGTTGAAGCGCACCATCGACTCGGCCCGGACCGTCTTGGTGGAGCCGTCCTTCTGCTTGGTCGGGCACTCGGGGATGTTGGTGACCAGGTCGCGCGGGATGGACAGCGCGGTCGCGTTCGTCCGGTCCTTGGAGACGTGGAAGAGGATGTTGGTGTCGGCGTGGCCCTCGCTGCCCTTGTCGCCGTACCCCTCGTTGCCCTTGCCGGTGCGCTTGTCCGTACCGATGATCAGGATGTTCACCGGTCCGTCGGAGGTGGCGTGCTTGCTGCCCGCGTCACCGACGTCCACGGTGTTCAGGTTGTTGTTGAAGTGCTGGTAGAGCAGGTACGCGCCGGTCGAGCCCGCGACGAGGACGAACCCCAGCACGCCGCCCGTCCACACCAGCACCTTCTTCTTGCGGGAGGCCTTGGGCTTGCGCTTGCGCCGGCCCGCGGCGGCCGCGGGCGCGTCCTGGGCGCCCGGGGCGCGGCGGTTGTCGCGCTGGCCGGGGACCTCGCGGCGGCGGGGGCCGCCTCTGCCGGGGGCGGTGGTCCTGCGCGCGGGAGCGTCTGCCGAGGGGGACGACTGCGGTCCGGAGGGAGTCAGTCGCAATTCGTAATTGCCCGTCTCCGGGTTGAGCACCCACTGGTCTGCCGGGTCGACTTCCTCTGCCCGCCCACGGCTCTGCGCATCCACGGTTGCCTTAGTCCTCCGTCGGTGCCACTCGAGTCACTTCCCCCAAAGCGCTCAGTCATTCGATCCTGCGGTGTCCGGCCCCGGGGGCCACAAGCACCGGGTCGCGTCACACTATCTGCCCAGTTGAGCGAAGAGCGACGGCCGTGACAAATTCCACGCCCCTTACAACCGGGCAATCCACCCAATCCGCATCGCGGCTTCTTATCCGTTGGCACACGCTTTACTCGCACATGCCCACCGCGGCATTCGAACCCGAGTACGTCGGGGTCGGCGTGGGGGAAGCCGGGTCGTCGGGCTTGTCGTCCGAGCCCCGGCCGTCGGCCCCCTCGGGCGATCCCGTCCGCCCATTCCCGTCCTCCTTCTCCTTCTCCGCGGAGCCCGCGGGCGCCACATGGAGCGGCTGGTCGTCCCTGAGCTGCTGGAACAGCAGCCGCGCGTCCGGCTGGACCAGCTCGTCGCGGTTGATGTCGTTCACGTACGGCCGTCGCGGCACGGTGAGGAACTGCACCTTGTCGGTCGGGATGCCGCGCATCCCGCGCACCAGGTCGTACAGGTCCCGCAGCGAATTCAGCCCCGGGTCGGTGGTCAGCGACTTCGTCATCGCGTCCAGGACCGGATAGAGCCGGGTCGGATTGAGCAGGACGCCGTTGCTCTGCGCCTTGCGCACCAGCGAGCCGAGGAACTGCTGCTGGCGGTCCATGCGCTCGGTGTCGCTGCCGTCACCGAAGCCGTGCCGGGCGCGGACGAACCCCAGCGCCTGCTCGCCGTGGAGCGTCTGGCGGCCCGCGGGGAGCCGCAGGTGCGCCTGCCGGTCGTCGACGGGCTCCTTGAGGCAGACCTCGACGCCGTCGACCGCGTCCACCATGTCCTTGAAGCCGCTGAAGTCGACGATCATGTGGTGGTCGACGCGGATCCCGGTGAGCTTCTCCACGGTACGGATGGTGCAGGCGGCGCCGCCGAACTCGAAGGCCCAGTTGAACTGCGCCAGTTGGGGCCGGGAGCGGGTGCCGTCCTGCTTGAGGCAGTCGGGTACGTCCGTCATCAGGTCGCGCGGCAGCGAGACGGCGGTCGCGGACTTCCGGTCCGCCGCCAGGTGCAGCAGGATCGTGGTGTCCGAGCGCTGGCTCCCGCCGTCGTCACGGCCGTACGCGCTGTTGCTGCCCGCGCGCGAGTCCGACCCGATGAGCAGCAGGTTCTGCGCGTTGCCGGTCCCGGGCGGGGGGCGCTCCTTCTCGTAGCGCTCCAGCTCGGCGGCGGCCGTGGTGTCGGTGCGGATGTTGTGGTCGAGCTTGTTGTAGATCCACCACCCGGCACCGGCGGCGGCCAGCACGATGAACGAGACGCCGAGAGCGGTCCAACGCAGCCAGTGGTGACGGGGGTTGGGGGCGGTGGGGGTGGTGGGGGTCTCGGGTGCGTCGGGTGTTCCGGGTTCGCCGGGTGCGCCGGGTGCGTCGGGTGTTCCGGGTTCGCCGGGTGCGGCGGGTGCGTCGGGTGTTCCGGATACGCCGGTTGCGCCGGGGGGCGTTTCCGGTCCGGCCGGTTCGGCGCTCTGTGCCGCCTCCGCCTGCTCGGTCGGGTCGCCCTGTCCGGCCGCGTCGGGCGCGGCGGCCTTCTCCGCGCCGGGCGCCTTCTCCGCGTCGGTCGGCTGTTCCGCGGCGGTGGACTTCTCCGCGCGGGTCGGCTGTTCCGCGTCCGTCGACTTCTCCGCGCCGGTCGGCGTCTCTGCGCCGGTCGGCTTCTGCCCTTCGGCCGGGGCCTGCGGGGACGCGGGGGGTCCGGCCGGCTCCGGGGGTGTCGGCGTGTCCGGTCGTGGCTCGTCCTCGGCCCGGTTGTCGGGCTCGCGGGGCGGGCTGTCGGTCACGTCGGCGTCCATCCTTCACGGGGTCGGCGGCGTACGAAAAGCCGCCGGGGCACCCCGGTAGACGGTCGTCGCGCGCGCTTGGTTGTGTGGCGTACCGCCGATCATCCACCGGAGTTGAGCCCGGGACCCCGGGGACTCGGCCCGCTGTGGGCCACAAGGGTGGCGCCGGGGCGATGGTCGTACCGGGTGCGCGCGACGAAGATGCGACAGGTGTCCGAGGGCCGTTCTGGCGGTCGCGGGCGAGCCGGGGGCGGTCGTACCGCCGCCCCGGGCGCCCGTCGTACGGGCGGCCCGCGAGCCCGTCGCGCGGTCGAGCGCACCGTCGGGTGGTGCCGCCGAAGGGCACCACTCGGTCACGCGTCCGGTCAGGCCGACCGGTAACACCGCCCGGCCGACCGGTCGCACCGCCTGGTCGTACCGGCCGGCCACACCACCCGGTCAGACCGGCCGGTCGCACGGCCCGGTCGTGCCGATCGACCACATCACCCGGTCGTACCGACCGGTCTCACCACCCCGTCACACCATCCCGTCCCACCTCCCCGTCACACCGCCCGGTGCGTGACCCGCTCGCTCTCCACGCGCTTCTCCAGCCCGCCGTCGGCCAGTTGGTCCAGGTTGCGGCAGAGCACCACCGACGCGCCGGAGGCCAGCGGGGCGTACAGCCCGCGTGCCAGACCCTCCCAGCTGTCGTACGGGAGAGCCGAAAGGAGCCGCGAACCGGGCTCCAGGCCCAGGGTCCCGGCCTCCGCGCGGGCGCGCTCGACCAGCTCGGCCGCGCTCAGCTCGACGCCGTCCACGGCGAGCGCGGGGCCCGCCGGGTCGACCGGCGCGTACGGCGCGAACCGGTCACCCTGGCTCGGCACCTCGACCGCGTAGTCCTGGAACCCGGCGGGGACCTGCGGGAAGCGGCCGCCGAGCGGGCGCAGCGCGAGCGCCACCCGCTCCCCGGAACAGGCGCGGGCCGCGTCCAGCGCGTCCGGCCCCGCCACCACGAGGTCCGCGCCCGCCGGGTCGCCGCCGACCTCGGCGACCACGCCGACCGAGTGACAGGCGAGCAGCCAGACGGCGCTCTGCCAGTGCGCGGGCAGCAGCAGCGCGAGGCGGTCGCCGGGCGCGGCGGCGAGATCGCCCTGGAGCAGATTGGCGGTCTTGGCCACCCAATTGGCGAAGGTGGCCACCGAGAGTTCCACGCGTTCGCCGGTGGCGTCGTCGTAGAAGGTGACCAGGGGGCGGGCCGGGTCCGCGGCGAGCGCGGATCGCAGCAGGTCGGCGGGGGTGCGGTCGCTGGCGTTCACGCGGCAAGCGTACGGGTGGGGGCAGGGGGCGCGCCCGGGGAGAGGACCGTCCGCGTCCACCGGTCGGCCGACGGTCCGTCAGTTCCAGGCGGTTTCCCGGATGGACAGACTTGTACCCTTATGTCCACGATCGTCAGCATGCGTGCACTCCTTGCATCCTCGATCTCGGTCGCGTGCGCCACCGCGCTCGCCCTGCCGCTCGCCGCGTCCGCCGACGCGGCGGCCCGACCGACGACCACCGCCGTGTCCTCGCCCGCCGCGTCCACGTCTGCCGCTTCCGTGTCCACGTCTGCCGCTTCCGCGTCTGCGTCTGCCGCTTCCACGCTTGCCGTCTCCACGTCTGCCGCTTCCCCGACTCGCCCCTCTTCGGCGTCCGCCTCCTCGTCCTCCGCCGCGGAACCGGCCGGCTCCACCCAGTCGCTGCCGCTCGCCCCGCTGGGCACGACCGACCGGACGCTGGGCGCCGCCCGCGCCCAGGGGCTGCCCGAGCGCGGCACCGGACCCTTCTCGCTGCTCGGCGTGGTCTGGGACGACGCCAGGGACGAACTCCACGGCACCGTCCAGGTACGCACCCGGGCCGCGGGCTCCCGTACCTGGTCCGGCTGGCAGGACCTCGACACCCACAACCAGGAGCACGCCCCCGACCCCGGCAGCCCCGAGGACGACGCCGCGCGCGTCCACGGCTCCACGGCGCCGCTGTGGGTGGGCCATTCGGACGGAGTGCAGGTGCGCGTACGGCCGGAGGCGTCCGGGGCGGGCCGGACGACGCCGGGCAGGCTGCCCCGCGGCCTCCACGTCGACCTCATCGACCCCGGCGAGGACCCGGACGGGGTGGGCGCGGCGGACGAGGCGGGGCAGGAGGACGGCCCCGGGCGCGAGCGCGCGCTGGCCCCGGCCGCCGGGGCGCCGGAGGCGGCGGCCCGCCCGTACATCGGGCCGCGCCCGCGCATCGTCACCCGCCGGGGCTGGGGCGCCGACGAGAGCCTGCGCGAGCGCGGCTACGTCTACACCGGCAAGGTCAAGGCCGCCTTCGTGCACCACACGGCCTCCGGGAACAACTACCGCTGCTCGCAGGCGCCGTCCGTGCTGCGGAGCATCTACCGCTACCACGTGCTCAGCAGCGGCTGGCGCGACATCGGCTACAACTTCGCCGTCGACAAGTGCGGCAACATCTACGAGGGCCGGGCCGGAGGCGTGGCCAAGCCCGTCCTCGGGGCGCACACGCTCGGCTTCAACACCAACTCCATGGGCGTCGCGGTCATCGGGACGTACACCTCCACCAACCCGACCGCCGACGCCCTCGACGCGATCGCCCGTCTGACGGCCTGGAAGCTCGGTCTGTACGGGGTGAATCCCACCGGCACCACGCATCTCACGTCGGGCGGCGGGAACCTCTACCGCAAGGGACGAAGCGTCAGGCTCAACGCCATCTCCGGGCACCGGGACGGCTTCGCCACGGAGTGCCCCGGGGCGCGCCTGTACAAGAAGCTCGGCAAGGCCCGGACGTCGTCGGCCCGGCTCCAGGGCCGGCGCTGACCGCGGCGCGGCCGGGCGGGGGCGTACCGCCGGCCGCGATCCGTCTGCATAAACTGGCCGGCCGTAGTTCGAACGAACGATTCCGCCCGGCCCCAGCAGGAAGCAGAGACGACAGGTGACTGAAGCGATCCTCCTGGTCGGCGGCAAGGGCACCAGGCTGCGCCCGCTCACAGTGCACACGCCCAAGCCGATGATCCCGGCGGCGGGCGTTCCGTTCCTCACCCACCAGCTCGCCCGGGCGCGGGCGGCGGGCGTGGAGCACATCGTGCTGGCGACGTCCTATCTGGCCGAGGTCTTCGAGCCGTACTTCGGCGACGGCTCCGCGCTGGGGCTGCACCTGGAGTACGTGACCGAGGTGGAGCCGCTGGGCACCGGCGGCGCCATCAGGAACGTGGCGTCGCGGCTGCGCTCGGGGCCGGACGAGCCGGTGCTGATCTTCAACGGCGACATCCTCACCGGTCTGGACATCGGGGCCCTGGTCGAGACGCACTCCTCGTCCGGGGCGGACGTCTCCCTCCATCTGACGCGGGTGGCCGACCCCCGGGCGTTCGGTCTCGTCCCCACGGACGCGGACGGGCGGGTCCAGGCGTTCCTGGAGAAGCCGCAGACGCCGGAGGAGATCGTCACCGACCAGATCAACGCGGGGGCGTACGTCTTCCGCCGCTCGGTGATCGACGCGATCCCGGCGGGCCGGCCGGTCTCGGTGGAGCGCGAGACGTTCCCCGGCCTGCTGGCGGCGGGAGCGCACCTCCAGGGCATGGTCGACTCCACCTACTGGCTGGACCTGGGCACCCCGCAGGCTTTCATCCGCGGCTCCGCCGACCTGGTCCTGGGCCGCGCGCCGTCCCCCGCGGTGCCGGGCCGCTGCGGCGACCGCCTCGTCCTGCCCGGCGCCTCGGTGGCCCCGGACGCGAAGCTCACCGGCGGGACGGTGGTCGGCGAGCGCGCGGTGATCGGCGCGGGCGCCCGCGTCACCGGCAGCACGATCCTGGCGGACGCGGTGGTCGAGCCGGGCGCGGTGCTCAAGGACTCCCTGGTGGGAGCGGGGGCGGTGGTGGGCGAGCGCTGCGTACTGACGGACACGGTGATCGGCGACGGCGCCCACGTGGGCCCCGACAACGAACTCCGGGACGGAGTACGGGTGTGGTGCGGGGCGAGGATCCCCGGGGCGGCACTCCGGTTCTCCTCGGACGAGTAGGACGCGGGGGGCCGGGGGCCTGGCCCGGAGTTTGCTGTGCGCCCGGGCTGCCGTGCGCCCGGGCTGCCGTGTGGCCGGGCTGCCGTGTGGCCGGGCTGCCGTGTGGCCGGGCGGGCCCGCGGCCCGGTCCCCGGCGGGGCCTTGCGGTCGAGTCACCGTGCGGCCCGGTGGAGCCTGGTCGCGCAGTTCCCCGCGCCCCTAACGGGGCCTGCGGCCGCCTGGCCCCGGGGCGGGTTCTTGCGGTCGAGTTGCTGTGCGGCCTGGTGGGGGCCGGTCGCGCAGTTCCCCGCGCCCCTGAGGGGGCCTGCGGCCGCCTGGCCCCCGGGCGGGTTCTTGCGGTCGAGTTGCTGTGCGGCCTGGTGGGGGCTGCTCGCGCAGTTCCCCGCGCCCCTGAAGGGGCCTGCGGCCCCTCGGGTGAGGGCTGAGCCCGACCGAACCACCGCCGCCCGAGCGCCACAAAACCCAGCACCCACAGCTGCCTGAAGGGGCGCGGGGAACTGCGCGAGCAACCACGACGGACCCGCAGACGAAGTCCGGGCTTGAGAGGGGCGCGGGGAACTGCGCGAGCAACCGACCACGGCCTGCGGACGAAGTCCGGTCCCTGAAGGGGCGCGGGGAACTGCGCGACCAGTCGTCCAGCATCCGCAGACGAACGGCGTCCAGTGGCGAACCCCTAAGGCGCCCCACCCGGCCGCCCGCCCAGGGCTTACGGGAAGGGGCGGGGTGGGGAAAAGAACCCAGTAGTCTCAGAAGCGTGGCAGGCCGCTTCACCCCCCGTACCCCCACCCGCACCACCGTGCGAGGCGGCCACATCCCCCTACCCGCCACCAGCACCACCAGCACCCCCACAGCCCCCCGCCCCAACCCCCACCGCCACTACACTCCCCCAGCCCCCCTGGACCTCTCCCTGGTCCTCGGCCCCCTCCGAAGAGGCCCGGCCGACCCCACCTTCCGCGCCACCCCCGACGGCTCCGTCTGGCGCACCTCCCGTACCCCGGAAGGCCCCGGCACCCTCCGCGTCGCGCTGCGCGCCGGCCGCGCCGAGGCCGAGGCGTGGGGCCCGGGCGCCGAGTGGCTGCTCGACAACCTCCCCGCGCTCCTCGGCGACGCGGACGACCCCACCGGTTTCGCCCCCCGGCACCGCCTCCTCGCCGAGTCCGCCCGCCGCCGCCCGGGCCTGCGCCTGACCCGGACCGGGCTGGTCCTGGAGTCGCTGATCCCGTCGATCCTGGAGCAGAAGGTCACCACGGACGAGGCCTACCGCGCCTGGCGGCTGCTGGTGTGCAAGTTCGGCGAGCCCGCCCCCGGCCCGGCCCCCGGCCGGATGTACGTGATGCCCGACGCCAGGACCTGGGCCCTCATCCCGTCCTGGGAGTGGCACCGCGCGGGCGTGGACGCCAAGCGCTCATCGACGGTCCTGCGGGCCGTACGCGTGGCCCGCCGACTGGAGGAGGCGCTCGCCCTGGACCAGGAGGCGGCCGCGGCGCGGCTCCACCTCGTCCCGGGCATCGGCCCCTGGACCAGCGCCGAGACCCTTCAGCGCGCGATGGGCGCCACCGACCTGGTCAGCGTCGGTGACTACCACCTGCCGAGCATCGTCGGCTACGCCCTGGCGGGCGACCGCACCGCCGACGACGCCGCGATGCTGGAGCTCCTCGCCCCGTACGCCGGCCAGCGCCACCGCGCCACCCGCCTGATCCTCCTCAGCGGCCGCACCCCGCCGCGCCGCGCGCCCCGGATGACCCCGGGCAACATCGGCGCCCTGTAGGCGTCAGCTGGACGCAAGCCCCGATCCACGGGGGGGGGACTCCACGGGGCAAAGCACTCGTCGAGCCCAGCGCTCGACAAGGCCGAGCGCTCACCAGCTCCACGTGCTCCCCGCACCTCAAAGCACCTCAACGCACCTCAACAAACCCCTCCGCCCCCCGCCCCGCCCGCTCCTTCGGCGCCTCGGCCGCCCGTCCGACCGCCACCGCGCCCATCGGGTCCCAGTGCGCGGGCAGGTCGAGGACCTCCCGTACGACCTCGCGGCAGAACATCGTGGACGACACCCACGCCGAGCCCAGCCGCTCGGCCGCCAGCGCCACCAGGAAGTTCTGTACGCCCGCGCCCATGGCGACCACGAACATCTCGCGCTCGGCCGCGTCCCGCCGCGCGTCGCCGTACGTGTGCGAGCCGTCCATCACCAGGCACGGCACCACCAGGTACGGCGTGTCCCGCAGCACCTGCCCGCGGCGCACCCGCCGGGCGATGAACTCCTCGGACTTGCCGTCGCCCCGCAGGTCCGCGATCCACGCGTCCCGCATCGCGTCCAGCAGCCGGGTGCGCGACCGCTCGGACTCCAGCAGCACGAACCGCCAGGGCGTGGTGTGGTGCGGCGCGGGCGCCGTGACGGCCGCGGCCACCGCGCGGCGCACCGCGCCGGGGTCCACGGGCTCGTCGGTGAACGACCGGACCGTACGCCGCTGGGTCACCGCCGTCCGTATCGCCTCCGAGGTGCCGAGGCGGAACATGTCGTCGGCCGGGTCCCGCACCAGCGCCCGGGCGCCGACCACGCCGCCCGTCCCGTTCGCGTCGCCCCCGTCGCCCGCACCGCTCGCGTTGTCGCCCCGTACGACCAGGTGCGCGAGGCCGCTGACCACCGCGACCGGGAACCCGGACGCCTTGCCCTTGACCAGGTCGCCCGCGCCGGCCAGCTCGTCGGCGCTGGCCACCACGGTCGCGCTCAGCTCGTTGCCGTATGTGTCCGTGCCCCCGCGCAGGTCGTCGAGGACGCGCACGCCCGCCGCGCCGATCGCCACATCGGTGAGCCCCGCGCGCCACGGTCGCCCGAAGGTGTCCGTCACCAGGACGCCCACCTCGACGCCGAGCGCCGCCCGTATCCCGGACCGGATCGCCTCGGCCGAGGCGTCGGGGTCCTCGGGCAGCAGCAGCACGGTCCCGGCGGGGGTGTTGGAGGCGTCGACCCCGGCCGCGGCCATGACGAGGCCCTGCCGGTTCTCCACGATGCGCAGGGCGCCGCGCCGGGCCACCACCCGTACCGTCTCGGCGTCGATCGCCGCCTCCCGGTCCGCCGCCTCGACGATCCGGCCCTCCGCCTTGGAGACGATCTTCGACGTGACCAGCAGGACGTCCCCGTCCACGAGGTCGGGCGCCGCGGCCGCGATGAGCCGCGCGAGATCGTCACCGGCCCGCACCTCCGGTATCCCGCCCACGGCCCGTACGCGGTACGAGGGCGGCGCGGCGGCCGCCTCGGGAGCGGCGGGGGCGGCGGCCTCGGCCGTCATGCGCGCACCTCCTCCGCCAGCGTCAGCGCCTCGCGCGCCATCGCGGCCGTCGCCTCCAGGTCCGTCATCATCAGCGGGACCGCGCGGCAGCGGATGCCCGCCGCCTCGACCCGCTCCACGGCAGCGGCGTCGGCGGTGTCGACCAGCCAGCCGTCGAGCAGCCCCGACCCGTAGTGCTCGGCGACCGCCTCGGCCGTCGACTCCACGCCGACGGCGGCCAGCACCTTGTCCGCCATGCCCCGCACCGGCGCGCCCCCGACGATCGGAGAGAGCCCGACCACCGGAACACCCGCCTCCGCGATCGCCTCGCGGATGCCGGGCACGGCCAGGATGGTGCCGACGCTGACGACCGGGTTGGACGGCGGGAAGAGGATCAGGTCGGCGGCGGCGATGGCCTCCAGGACGCCCGGCGCGGGCTTGGCCTGCTCCGCCCCGACCGGCACCACCGCGGTGGCGTCGAGGGACGCCCGCAGCTTCACCCAGTACTCCTGGAAGTGGATGACCTTCCGCTCCCCGTCGCTCTCGACGGCCACATGCGTCTCGACGCGGTCGTCGGACATCGGGATCAGCCGCACGCCCGGCTGCCAGCGCGCGCAGAGCGCCTCCGTCACCGCGCTCAGCGGATAACCCGCGCCGAGCATCTGCGTACGGACGATGTGGGTGGCGAAGTCGCGGTCGCCCAGGCCGAACCACTCGGGCCCCACCCCGTACGCCGCGAGCTCCTCCTTGACGTGGAAGGACTCGTCGGTCCTGCCCCAGCCCTGCTCCTCGTTGATGCCACCGCCCAGGGTGTACATCACCGTGTCGAGGTCGGGGCAGACCTTCAGGCCGAACAGATGGATGTCGTCACCGGTGTTGCCGATCACCGTGATGTCCGCGTCCGGCGCGGCCTGCTTGAGGCCGCGAAGGAAACGGGCACCGCCGATGCCGCCGGCCAGAACCACAATGCGCATGGACAGCAGTCTGTCAGGCGGTCACGACATCGTGGGCGGCGGCTGTGGACAGAGCGGACTGGCTCGCGTGCATCGGCATGTCGGTCAGGCCCGGGTAGTACACGTGCAGGCTCACGGCCGGTTCCAGCGAGTCGTTGACGACCTCGTGGACATAGCCGGGCGCGAACACGCGCTGCGCGCCGGCGGCGAGCCTGCGGGTGCCGCGCTCGGTGCGCTCGCTCAACTCGCCCTGGAGCACGGTCAGGACGCCCGAGGACGCGCCGTGGTCGTGCAGTCCGCTGCGCTGCCCGGGCACCCAGGACAGCAGCCACACCTCGTAACCGGGCCCGGTGCGCAGCCGGCGGTACCAGCGGCTGGTGGCGTCGTACTGGACGAGCGGGGCCCACTGGGCGCGGTCGGCGGCGATCGAGCGGGCCAGACCGACGAAGTCGGCGACGGTCGCGGGGTGCTCACGGGCGGGCTGGAGGAGGTGCAGGACCTCGAAGAGGTCGCCGGCGATCTGGAGGTCGCTGTCGCTGTTCATGGGTGCGGTGGTTCCTCGGCAGGGACTCGGTGACGAGTGCGGGGTGTCGCGAAGGCGTGGGCGCGCGGATGCGCGAGGGCCCGGAGGGCCGGAGAGAACGCGGAGAGGGCTGGAGCGCTACGGCATCAACAGCTGGAACAGCAACAGCGCGCCTGGACAGCGCTGCGGAACCCACGGAGGTGGGTCGCGAAGAGCGCTGTGGTCGCTGGCATGCGTCCAAGGTGACCAAGAAGAGCGGAGCTGTCAACTCAATACCCGATTTGGCCGCAATGTTTCACCTCATCCGGTTACGGCGCCCGGAGAAAGGTTTGTGCACGGGCACGGCCGGAGATGTGGCGCTGCAACCGCATCGGCAAACACCGCGGCGCCTTCGTGACCGGACTGTGATCCCAATCGCTTCCGTCGTTCGGACGCAACAAGATCGATTTTGGACTCGTCTTCTCTGGGCAGGTGAGGGGAGTGCGATTGGGCCAATGGCATGTGTCATGGTTTTTGCCGATTTGAACACTTTCCGTATAGGCTTGGTTCCGCAGAGTGAATACGGGGCCCAATAGCAGATCTCGGCTTGACTGGCCCGGATCCACACACTTGTAATTTCACTCGTGTCGTTCGGCCGAAATCGGTAACGGCAGCATCACGGGGCAGCAAAGACAGACGAGGGGTGCACATGACCGAGGTGTTCCAGGAGCTGCTGGTCGACGATGTGGACGAGGAACTCGGCTGGCAGGAGCGCGCGCTGTGCGCCCAGACCGACCCCGAGTCCTTCTTCCCCGAGAAGGGCGGCTCCACCAGAGAGGCGAAGAAGGTCTGCCTCGCCTGCGAAGTCCGCTCCGAGTGCCTCGAATACGCCCTCGCGAACGACGAACGGTTCGGCATCTGGGGCGGACTGTCCGAGCGGGAACGCCGCCGCCTGAAGAAGGCGGCGGTCTAGTTTTTTCGGGGCCTTTGCCCCCTCAGGTCCCCGTCCGGGACCCCTCCGGCTCCACCCGGCCTCCGCAGGCGGCGGACTGCCGTGTTCCCCAGCCATTAGTGTGGGGCGCTGCCAGTCAGCACAGCAGCCTCCGGGGCCCCCAACCCCCGGACCCCGGCCGGAGGGGCCCGTACCTCGATGTCCGTGCACAGCCAGTCGACGGCCCCGTACTCCGAGGCCGCGGCATCACCGCTCGTTTCCGCCCACGCACCCGAGTTCCCGCGACACGTCGTCACCGCAGTGCTCGTCTCGCACGACGGCGCGCGCTGGTTGCCCGACGCCCTCGCCGGACTGCTCGGCCAGGAACGCCCCGTACAGAGCGCGTACGCGGCCGACACCGGCAGCGCCGACGACTCCGCCCGTCTGGTCACCGAGGCGCTGGGCGACGAACGCGTCCTGCACCTCGCGCGCCGCACCGGCTTCGGCGCCGCCGTCGACGAGGCCGTCCGCACCGCCCCGGTGCTCGGCCCCGACGAACTCCCGTACCTGAAGCGGCCCAGCGGCTGGGACCCCGTCTCGCGCAGCTGGCGCGACGACAGCTACGACCTGCCCGAACTGCCGCACGGCGAGCCCGTGCAGTGGCTCTGGCTGCTGCACGACGACTGCGCCCCCGCGCCCGACGCCCTCGCCGAACTGCTGCGCGTCGCCGACTCCGACGCCCACGCCGCGATCGTCGGCCCCAAGCTCCGCGGCTGGTACGACCGCAAGCAACTGCTCGAAGTGGGCGTCTCCATCGCCCGCAGCGGCCGCCGCTGGACCGGTCTTGACCGGCGCGAACAGGACCAGGGCCAGCACGACCAGGTCCGCCCGGTGCTGTCCGTCTCCTCCGCCGGCATGCTGATTCGCCGTGACGTGTGGGAGGAGCTCGGCGGCTTCGACCGCCGGCTGCCGCTGATGCGCGACGACGTCGACCTGTGCTGGCGCGCGCACGCCGCCGGCCACTCCGTCCTCGTCGCCCCCGAAGCCGTCGTCCGGCACGCCGAGGCCGCGGCCCGCGAGCGCCGCACCGTCGACTGCGCGGGCCGCTCCGCCGTCGACCCGCACCGGGTCGACAAGGCGGGCGCCGTCTACACGATGCTCGTCAACTCCCGCCCCGCCGCGCTGCCCTACGTCTTCCTGCGCATCGTCGTCGGCACCGTCCTGCGCACCGTCGCCTATCTGCTCGGCAAGGCGCCCGGCCAGGCCGTCGACGAGATCATGGGCCTGTCCGCGACCCTGCTGCGGCCCGGCCGCATCCTCGCCGGGCGCAAGAGACGCGGCAAGGCCGCGGTGGAGGCGAGCGAACTGCGCCCGCTCTTCCCGCCGCCCGGCGCCACCGTCCGCGCCACCGTCGAGCAGGTCGCCACCAGCTTCGGCGCGGGCACCGAGGACACCGGCGGCTCCCGGCACGGCGCCGTCGAGTCCGGCCCCGGCGGCGACGACGCCGACTTCCTGGAGATCGAGCAGTTCGCGCGGCTGAAGAAGATCGCCCGCAAGCCCGCGCCCGTCCTGTTCGCCCTGCTCCTGCTGATCTCGCTGGTCGCCTGCCGCGAACTGCTCGGCGGCGGCGCCCTCTCCGGCGGCGCCCTGCTGCCCTCGCCCTCGGGCGTCGGCGACCTGTGGGGCCGCTACGCGGACGCCTGGCACCCCGTCGGCACCGGCGGCACCCAGACCGCCCCGCCCTACCTCGCGGCCATCGCCGCCCTCGCCGCCCTCTGCTTCGGCTCCACCGGTTTCGCCCTGACCCTGCTGCTGGTCTGCTCGGTCCCGCTGGCCGGCCTCACCGCCTACTTCGCCTCCCGCCCGCTCACCGAGTCGCGCCTGCTGCGCGCCTGGGCGGCCGTCGCCTACGCCCTCCTGCCTGCCGCCACCGGCGCCCTCGCCACCGGCCGACTCGGCACCGCCGTCCTCGCCGTCCTCCTGCCGCCGGTCGCGCGCGCGGGCGTCACCGCCGCCGGACTGCGCGCCGAGGGCCGCGGCTCCTGGCGGGCCACCTGGACGTACGCGCTGCTGCTCACCGCCGCCATGGCGTTCACCCCCGTCGTCTGGCCGCTCGCCGTGCTGCTCGACCTCGCGGTCCTGGCGCTGCGCCGCGACGACCTCACCGCCTACGGCCTGCGCTTCCTCGCCGCCGTCGGCACCCCCCTGCTGATCCTCGCCCCCTGGTCGCTGACCCTGCTCACCGGCCCGTCCGGCTTCCTGCGCGAGGCCGGCCTGGAGTACGGCAAGGGCGCGGCTTCCGCGCTCGACCTGCTCGGTGCGAGCCCCGGCGGCCCCAAGACGGTCGGCGGCCTCCTCCTCGTCGGCTTCGTGCTCGCCGCGCTCGCCGCACTGCTGCGCGGGGAGCGGGAGTTCGCGATCCGCACCGCCTGGGCCGTCGCCCTCACCGGCTTCCTCTTCGCGGCGCTCTCCAACAACGACGGCTGGGCGGGCCCGGCCGCCCTCGTCTACGGCCTGGCCCTGATCGCCGCCGCCGTGCTCGGGGCCGAGGGCGCCAAGGAGCGTGTCGCCGCCCACGGCTTCGGCTGGCGCCAGCCGGTCGCCGCGCTGATCGCCCTGGCCGCCGCCCTCGCCCCGCTGATCGCCGCGGGCGGCTGGATGCTGCGCGGCGCCGACGGACCGCTGGAGCGCCGCGACCCGGTGCAGGTGCCCGCCTTCGTCGCGGAGGAGAGCGGCACCCGCGACCAGGCCCGCACCCTCGTCCTCGGCGGCGCCTCGCCCGCCAAGGTCTCCTACACCCTGGTCCGCGGCTCCGGCGGCCGCCTCGGCGACGCCGAACTCGCCGCCTCCGGCGGCAGCGACCCGCGCCTGGACAAGGTCGTCGCCAACCTGGTCGCGGGATCAGGCGCCGACCAGTCCTCCCAGCTCAGCGGCTTCGCCGTGCGCTATGTGCTGGTACGCGACGGAGCCCCCCGCGCCTTCGGGCGGGTCCTGGACACCACCCCCGGCCTCAGCCGGCTCAGCCAGCTCGACGGCAGCGCCCTGTGGCGGGTCGACCGGCAGGTCGCCCGCGCGGTCATCATGCCGCCCGCCGCCACCGCCACCACCGCCGCGGGTTCGGCGCAGCCGGGCACCGCCGAGCCGGTGGCCGTCGCCGCCGACCCGGTCGACGTCCACACCAAAATCCCGGCCGGCGCCGACGGCCGCGTCCTGCGCATCGCCGACCGGGCCGCACCCGGCTGGACGGCGACCCTCGACGGCAAGCCGCTGAAGAAGACCACCGTCGACGGCTGGGCCCAGGGCTTCCAGCTGCCCGCCTCCGGCGGCCGCCTGGACATCACCTACGACGCCCCCTTCACCCACACCGCGTGGATCTGGGCCCAGTCGCTGCTCTCCCTGGTGCTCGTCGTCCTCGCCCTGCCGGGCCGGCGCCGCCGGATCGACGACGACCTGCCGGAGGAGGAGCAGCCGGTGCTGCCCCCCGCGCGCGACGGCGAGGGGCGCCGCGCCCGCCGCCTGCGCGCCCAGGCGGAGGCCGAGGCGACCGGTGCCGACCCGACGGCCGAGGCCGACGGCCCGGCCGGCCAGGACTTCCCGCCCCCGCCCACCTCGGCGCCCACGGCCCCCGGGACCGACCCGTACGCGAGCACCCCCTACGCCGAGGTGCCGCAGCAGCAGTCCTACGGGCAGTGGGACGAGCCGGCGTACACCAACGCCGAGTACCCGCAGCAGCAGTACGACCCGTACCAGCAGCAGTACCAGCAGTACGACCCGTACCAGCAGCAGCAGTACCCGCCGCAGGAGCCCGCGTACGACCCCTACGGCTATGGCTACGGCGGGGAGCAGGCCCCGGGCCAGGGGCAGGGCGAGGGCGGCCGCATCCCCGGCCAGAGCCCTGACGGCCAGGGCCACGACACCGAGCAGCCGCACCGCCCCGACGGGAGCAACCAGTGAACCGCAGCACCCTCTCCCTGATCGCGGCCGCCGTCGCCCTCGCCGCCGTCACCGGCTTCGCGGCCGTCACCGCGCCGGGCGGCGACGCGGCCACGGCGGACGCGAAGGGCCCGGCCCGGTTGCCCGTGGAGCGCTCCAGCCTGCTCTGCCCGGCGCCCAGCCTCTCCGACCTGGCGGAGACCACGTACACCACGTACACCCCCAAGGGCGGCGAGGCGGGCGCCAAGGCGGGCACGGCCGGCGGCGCCGTGCTGAAGCCCGCCGTCACGCCCCTCACCGACGGCACGCCCGCCAAGGCCCCCGTCAAGGCGGACAAGGACAAGAAGGGCAAGAAGGGGAAGACCCCGGAGAAGCCCGACCCCAGCAAGGCGGTCGTCACCCTCAAGGAGCCCGGCAAGCCCGCGTCGGCCACCGCGGACGGCGCGGACGCACCCGCGCTCGCCGGGTCCGCCGACGGCCCGCTCGCGCCGGGGTGGGCGGCGCAGCAGACCACGGTGGTTTCGGCGGGCGACGCGCGCGCGGTGCTCGGCACCCGCTGCACCGAGCCCGACACCGACTTCTGGTTCCCCGGTGCCTCCACCGCCAAGACCCGTCAGGACTACGTCCATCTGACCAACCCGGACGACGGCGCGGCGGTCGCCGACATCGAGCTGTTCGGCAAGGACGGCCCCATCAAGTCGGAGGTGGGGGAGGGGATCACGGTCCCCGCGAAATCCAGCGTCCCTGTTCTGTTGTCAACGTTGACCTCGGCGGCGGCCGATGACCTGACCGTTCATGTCACGACCCGCTCCGGGCGGGTGGGCGCGGTCGTGCAGGCATCGGACGCGAAGGCGGGCGCGGACTGGCTGCCCGCGTCGGCCGACCCGGCGGCGAGCCAGGTCCTCCCGGGCATCCCGGGCGACGCCACCGACGTACGCCTGGTGGTGTACGCCAAGGGCGCCGACGACGCCGATCTCAAGGTGAGGCTGGCCGGTGCGAGCGGCAGCTTCTCCCCTGCTGGTCTGGACACCGTCCACGTGAAGTCGGGGATGACGGCGTCCTTCGATCTGAAGAACGTCACGAGGGGCGAGGTGGGTTCCCTGTTCCTCACCCCGTCTTCGGATGGCGCGAAAACGCCCATCGCGGCGGCGCTGCGGGTCGTACGCGGCACGGGCGACAAGCAGGAGACCGCATACATTCCGGCCACCGCGCCGGTCGGCGACCGGTCCACGGTCACCGACAACCGGGCCAAGGGCTCGACGCTGGCCCTCACCGCGCCGACCGCCGCCGCCACCGTCAAGGTCACCGCGTCGCCCGGCACCGAGGGCGGCGAGCCGCAGACCAAGACGTACACCGTGAAACCCGGCACCACGCTGGCGGTGGAGCCGCCCGTCCCGTCCGGGCTCAAGGGCTCGTACGCGCTCACCGTCGAGACCCAGCCGGGCAGCGGCCCCGTCTACGCCTCCCGCACCCTGGCGCTGCCGCAGGACGGCATCCCGATGTTCACCGTCCAGACGCTCCCCGACGACAAGGGGACGGTGGCGGTCCCGGCGGCGAAGCAGGATCTGTCGGTCCTGGACGACTGAGCAGGCCCCGCCCCCCCGCCCGGGAGAGACTCTTTCGGGTGCGGTTCAGTCCTGCCCGTAGCGCGGGTCGACCGACTCCGGTGCGAGGCCGAGGAGTTCGGCGACCTGCTCGACCACGACCTCGTGGACGAGCAGGGCCCGCTCGTCGCGGCTCTTGGTGCGGATCTCTACGGGCCGCCGGTAGACCACGATCCGTGCGGGTGATCCCTTGGAGGCGGGCAGCGCGCGCCCCAGCGGCACGGCCTCGTCGCTCCACCCGTCCTCGTCGGACTCGGGCAGCGGCACGTCGGAGACGAGGAAGTCGACGTCGGCCAGTTGCGGCCAGCGCCGCTCCAGCCGCTCCACCGAGTCCCGCACCAGATCGCGGAAGCTCTCCGCGCGGCTCGCCGAGAGCGGCACCTGCGGCGGGGCCACCGGGCCGCGCATGCCCCTGCCGTGCCGGTCGCGGCGGCGGGGCCGCGGGCCGGACGGTACGGAGTCGGGTCCGGCGCCGGTGCCGGAACGGGAAGTGTCCATCACTGACGCAGCGTAGCCCTCCGGGGCGTCGCGCGATCGCGGCAGCGTTCCCTTCCACGGCATGTCGCGCGATGACCGTTTCTCTCTCGCTTGAGAGCGATTACCGGCCCATACGGGACAGCGGATTTCACGTCGTTTGACCGGAAGATTCTCAAGTACGGAACGTAAATGGCCCCGTCACGCACCGTGCGGCCCTCTTCCCGTGCAGGTCAGCCCAGTTGCTCCCGGGGCCGCTGTGCCCGAGCTCACACCGCGACACGGTGGAGTGACCCGGTGGAGAGTCGTCGCGGCCCGCTCAAGAGTGCGGTACCGTCCAACGTCGTGAGCCCTGTACGTCGCTGTTCGCGCACCGCGTGCGGCCGCCCTGCCGTCGCGACACTGACGTACGTCTACGCGGACTCGACCGCAGTCCTCGGTCCGCTCGCCACCTACGCCGAGCCCCACTGCTACGACCTGTGCGCCGAGCACAGCGAGCGCCTCACCGCGCCCCGCGGCTGGGAGGTCGTCCGCCTCACCGACGCCTCCGCCCCGGCCCGCCCCAGCGGTGACGACCTGGAAGCGCTTGCCAACGCGGTACGGGAAGCGGCCCGCCCCCACGAGCGCGCCGCCGAGGCCGGCGGCGCCCGCGCGGCCGACCCCATGGAGGTCGCCCGCCGCGGCCACCTCCGCGTACTGCGCTCGCCCGAGCCCTGAGACCTGACGGTCTACGGACCCGAGGAACGGACGCGCTCGACGGGCTGCCCTGTTCGGCGGCCCGCGGCACTCGTCGACCGCCGGCTGGAATGCCGGCACACGGAACGGCGGGACACGGAATGTCGGCACGCGCGCGTTGCACGAGCCGCACTCGTGGGCATCCGCGTTGCAGAACGACGGCTGCGGAGTTCTCCACAGGCACCGCAGCCCCGACACCCCCAGCCGGTAGCCTCGGACCAGGGGGCCGCATGTCTCCTCAGGTGATTTCAGAAGGGTTGGGCCGTGGCTGTTGATCTGTCGCAGATCGTGAAGGCGTACGACGTCCGCGGGGTGGTGCCGGATCAGTGGGACGAGTCCCTGGCCGAGCTGTTCGGAGCGGCCTTCGTCCGGGTGGTGGGCGCCGACGCGATCGTGGTCGGACACGACATGCGCCCCTCGTCGCCGGGCCTGTCGGCGGCGTTCGCCCGCGGCGCCGCCGCCCAGGGCGCGGACGTCACCCTGATCGGCCTGTGCTCCACGGACCAGCTGTACTACGCGTCCGGCCGACTCGACCTGCCGGGCGCCATGTTCACCGCGTCCCACAACCCGGCCCAGTACAACGGCATCAAGCTCTGCCGCGCGGGCGCCGCCCCGGTCGGCCAGGACACCGGGCTCGCCGACATCCGCGCCCTCGTGGAGAGCTGGTCGGAGTCGGGCGCTCCGGAACCGGCCGCGACCACCGGCACGATCGACGAGCGCGACACGCTCGCCGACTACGCCGCGCACCTCAAGTCCCTCGTCGACGTCTCCGGCATCCGCCCCCTCAAGGTCGTCGTGGACGCGGGCAACGGCATGGGGGGCCACACCGTCCCGACCGTCTTCGCCGGTCTGCCGCTGACGCTGGTGCCGATGTACTTCGAGCTCGACGGCACCTTCCCCAACCACGAGGCCAACCCCCTCGACCCCGCCAACATCGTCGACCTCCAGGAGCGCGTCCGCGCCGAGGGCGCCGACCTGGGCATCGCCTTCGACGGGGACGCCGACCGCTGCTTCGTGGTGGACGAGCGCGGCGAGGGCGTCTCGCCGTCCGCCGTGACCGCGCTGGTGGCCGCCCGCGAGCTGGCCAAGCACCCCGGCGGAACGGTCATCCACAACCTGATCACCTCCTGGTCCGTCCCGGAGGTCGTCCGTGAGAACGGCGGCACCCCGGTCCGCACCCGCGTCGGCCACTCGTTCATCAAGCAGGAGATGGCCCGTACGGGCGCGATCTTCGGCGGCGAGCACTCCGCGCACTACTACTTCAAGGACTTCTGGAACGCCGACACCGGCATGCTGGCGGCCCTGCACGTCCTGGCCGCCCTCGGCACCCAGGAGGCCCCGCTCTCCCGGCTCCTGGCGGAGTACGACCGCTACACGGGCTCCGGCGAGATCAACTCCACGGTGACCGACCAGACCGCCCGCACGGAGGCCGTCCGCGAGGCCTTCGGGAGCCGCCAGGGGGTCACCGTGGACGAGCTGGACGGTCTGACGGTCTCCACGGCCGACTGGTGGTTCAACCTGCGCCCCTCGAACACCGAGCCCCTCCTGCGGCTGAACGTGGAGGCGCGCGACGAGCCGACGATGGCGAAGGTGCGCGACGAGGTCCTGGCGCTGGTACGGGCGTAGCGCCGCGACGGACCGCCGGGACGGGCCGCCGGAGCCCGGGATCCCGGGCCCCGGCGGCCCGTCCCGGCCCGTCCGCCACCACCGGTCGGCCCGGCCACCCGGCAAGCTCGCACCGCACCCCGGCGGTAGGGTGACAAGGCCCGGCCCAGGCAACTGAATCCAGGCACCCGATCCACGTACACGACGTACACGACGTACACGCGACGACGAAGACGTTCCGGAAGGACCCCCATGCCGCTCGAAGCCGGCCTCCTCGACATCCTGGCCTGCCCCGCGTGCCACGCCCCGCTCAAGGACGCGACGGCCGAGGAGACGCCCGAGCTGGTCTGCACCGGCGCGGACTGCGGTCTCGCGTACCCCGTCCGCGACGGCATCCCCGTACTCCTCGTGGACGAGGCCCGCCGCCCGGCGTGACCCCGCCCCGCGTGGACCCCGTCCCGCGGACCCCCGACCGGCGCCCCGCCGGAACCGAGTGACCCGGAACCCCGATCGCCCCGGAGGCCGCCGCACATGCTCGATGAGTCGCTGCTCGACGCGCCGGAAGCCCTGGCCCGCGCGGACCGCCGCGGTCTGCTGCGCGGAGCGGCCGACGCCGGCGCCCGCGTCCGCACCGCCGCCCGGCACGCCTCGGAGGCGGGCATCGCGGAGCTCCAGCCCGAGGGGCGCCCCCGGGCCGTGCTCGTCGCGGGCCCCGGCACCGCGGCCGCGGGCGTGGCCGACCTGGTCGCGGCGCTGGCCGGGGCCTCCGCGCCGGTCGCCCGGCTCGTCCCGACCGGGGTGGCCGCCGCGGCGGGCGCCCTGCGCTGGAACCTCCCGGGCTGGGCGGGCTCGGTCGACCTGCTGCTGATCACCACGACGGACGGCAGCGAGCCCGGCCTCGCGCTCCTCGCCGAGCAGGCCTACCGCCGGGGCTGCACGGTCGTGGCCGTCGCCCCCAAGGGCTCCCCGCTCTCCGAGGCCGTCGACGGGGTGCACGGCCTGGTGGTGCCGCTGGCGACGGCCCCGCACGAGCTGTACGAGGACGGAAGCACCCCGGCCGCCTCGCCGAGCGCCCTGTGGGCCCTGCTCACCCCCATCCTCGCCCTGCTCGACCGCCTGGGACTGGTCTCCGCGCCCCCGGAGACGCTGGAGAAGGTCGCCGACCGGCTCGACCGCACCGCGGAACGCTGCGGCCCGGCCATCGCCACGTACAGCAACCCGGCGAAGACCCTCGCGGCGGAACTCGCCGACTCGCTCCCCGTCGTCTGGACGGAGGGCGAGAGCGCCGCCCCGGCGGGCCGCCGCTTCGCGACCGTACTGGCCGAGCTCGCGGGCCGCCCCGCGCTCGCCGGCGAGCTGCCGGAGGCGCTGGCGTCGCACTCCATCCTGCTCGCCGGCTCGCTCGGGGAAGGCGCCGAGCAGGACGACTTCTTCCGCGACCGCGTGGAGGAGCCCGCCACGCTGCACGCCCGCGTCGTCCTGCTGCGCGACCGCCCGGCCGGCGGCCTCTCCGCCGCCCCCGCGGCACGCGAACTCGCCCTGGGCCACGAGGCGCAGATCAGCGAACTGGAGCCGGAGGAGGGCACGGAACTGGAGTGCCTCGCGGAACTCCTCGCCCTCGCGGACTTCACGACTGCCTATCTCGCCCTCGCCTCGACACCGCCCCAGGCGTAGGGCGGTGCCGGTGCGGTACGACGCCGAGGCGACCGATGCCGGACGGCTGCCGGGGCACGCGGACGGCACGCGGCGACCGATCCCGTACACGACCACGCGAAAGTGACCACGCGAACCATGGACCGTCTCGCCAACACCGTGCGCCCCTATGCCTGGGGCTCCACGACGCTGATCCCGGAGCTGCTCGGCACCGACCCGACCGGCGAACCCCAGGCGGAGATGTGGATGGGCGCGCATCCGGGCGCCCCGTCCCGAGTCGACCGGGGTACGGGCGAGGCTCCGCTCTCCGACGTCATCGCGGCGGACCCGACGGCGGAGCTCGGTGACGCGGCGGTCGCCAAGTTCGGCCCCCGTCTTCCTTTCCTTCTCAAGGTGCTGGCGGCAGGCGCCCCCCTTTCGCTTCAGGTGCATCCCGATCTCGCCCAGGCGCAGCGGGGTTACGCGGACGAGGAGAGCGCGGGCGTTCCGCTCGGCGCCCCCCACCGCAACTACAAGGACGCCAACCACAAGCCCGAACTGATCTGTGCCCTGACAACGTTCGAAGGCCTGTGCGGGTTCCGGGCTCCGGAGGAATCCGCGGACCTTCTCGCCGCGCTCGACGTCGACTCCCTCAAGCCGTACGTGGACCTGCTGCGTGCGCACCCCGAGGAGGCCGCGCTGCGCGAGGTCCTCACGGCCGTACTGACCGCCGACCCGCAGGAGATGGCGGCGACGGTGGCCGAGGCGGCCGCGGCCTGCGACCGCCTCGGCGACGACGTCCACCAGGTCTGGGCCACGCTCGCCCACCACTTCCCGGGTGACCCCGGCGTCATCGCGGCCATGCTCCTCAACCACGTCCGGCTCCAGCCCGGTGAGGCCCTGTTCCTCGGCGCCGGCGTCCCGCACGCGTATGTGAGCGGCATGGGCGTGGAGATCATGGCCAACTCGGACAACGTGCTGCGCTGCGGTCTGACCCCCAAGCACGTGGACGTCCCCGAACTCCTGCGGGTCGTCCGCTTCGAGGCGGGCGACCCCGGCGTTCTGCGCCCCGAGGCGTCGGAGAGTGGCGAGGAGGTCTACGAGACCCCGATCGACGAATTCCGCCTGTCCCGCTTCGTACGAGCGGAAGGCGCGGCTCCGACCGACCTGACGGCCGCGACCCCGCAGATCGTCCTGTGCACCTCCGGTGCGCTGGAACTCGGTGACCTGCGCCTCACCCCCGGTCAGGCCGCCTTCGTGCGGGCAGGTGAAAAGGCCGGGCTGTCCGGAGCGGGCACCGCTTTTCGCGCCACTGTCGTGGCCTGATGCAACAATGTGCGGCCGAATGGCGGCACCCGGGCGGCCGCGCCAACGACGAAGGGAACACGTGCACGTATGAGTGCGTCAGGCGGAACCAAGGCGATCGTGGCGGCGCTCGGCGCCAACCTCGCGATCGCGGCAGCCAAGTTCGTGGCGTTCCTCTTCAGCGGCTCGTCGTCGATGCTGGCGGAGAGCGTCCACTCGCTGGCCGACTCCGGCAACCAGGGCCTGCTGCTGGTCGGGGGCAAGAAGGCCCAGCGTGAGGCGACACCGCAGCATCCCTTCGGCTATGGCCGAGAGCGCTACATCTACGCCTTCCTGGTCTCCATCGTCCTGTTCTCGGTGGGTGGCATGTTCGCCGTCTACGAGGGCTACGAGAAGATCAAGAGCCCGCACGAGATCGAGGCCTGGTACTGGCCCGTCGGCGTCCTCGTCTTCGCGATCATCGCCGAGGGCTACTCGTTCCGTACGGCCATCAAGGAGTCGAACGAGACGCGCGGCGCGCTCTCCTGGTCGCAGTTCGTGCGCCGGGCGAAGGCCCCCGAGCTGCCCGTGGTCCTCCTGGAGGACTTCGGCGCGCTCATCGGACTCGTCCTCGCCCTCGGCGGCGTCGGTCTCGCGCTCGCCACCGGCGACGGCGTCTGGGACGGCATCGGCACCCTCTGCATCGGCGTACTGCTCATCCTGATCGCCCTGATCCTCGCGGTGGAGACGAAGTCCCTGCTGCTCGGTGAGGCGGCGGGCATCGAGGAGGTGCAGAAGATCCGTACGGCCATCGTCGACGGCGACACCGTCACCTCCGTCATCCACATGCGGACCCTGCACCTGGGCCCGGAGGAGCTGCTGGTCGCCGCCAAGATCGCGGTCCAGCACGACGACACGGCCGCCGAGATCGCCCGCGCCATCAACGAGGCCGAGGCCCGCATCCGCGAGGCCGTGCCGATCGCCCGCGTCATCTACCTGGAACCGGACATCTACAGCGCGGCGGAAGCCGCCGCCGGCCCGGACCCCGCGGCCACACCCGGCGGTACCGGGCACTGAGCAGGCGGCCCCGGCGGCGGAGCATGCCCCCGGGGGGCTCCCGCCCCCGGATTTCGCCACCTCGCCATCCGGGACGGGCTGGGGCCGGCTGGGCCGATCGGTGTAGATTCGTGACCAGAGCCAGACGTCGCTGCTGATGGCGGTCGGTCGGTACGCCCCGCGCACCGGCCGAGGGAGAGAGGGCCTCCGACGGACTGCGCTGTGAGCGCGACGGGCACCCCCGGGTGCCCCTGGACACGTCCGTGTCCACCCGGACATCGCGATGTCCGCCGGGCACCCCTACCGGTGCGCGCGGCCGTCGCCCTGCCCGGGTGCGCCCGCAGACCTTCCGTACCCACCCTCGACCCACCCATGAGGAGCAGCTCGCATGACGACTGTCGACGCCGGCCAGGACTTCAAGGTCGCCGACCTCTCCCTCGCCGCCTTCGGGCGCAAGGAGATCACCCTCGCCGAGCACGAGATGCCCGGCCTGATGTCGATCCGCAAGGAGTACGCCGCCAGCCAGCCGCTCGCCGGCGCCCGGGTCACCGGCTCCCTGCACATGACGGTGCAGACCGCCGTCCTGATCGAGACGCTCGTCGCCCTCGGCGCCGAGGTCCGCTGGGCCTCCTGCAACATCTTCTCCACCCAGGACCACGCCGCCGCCGCCATCGCGGTCGGCCCCGAGGGCACCCCCGAGGACCCCAAGGGCGTCCCGGTCTTCGCCTGGAAGGGCGAGACCCTGGAGGAGTACTGGTGGTGCACGGAGCAGGCCCTCACGTGGCCGAACTCCCCGACCGGCGGCCCGAACATGATCCTGGACGACGGCGGTGACGCCACGCTCCTGGTCCACAAGGGCGTCGAGTTCGAGAAGGCCGGCGCGGCCCCGGACCCGTCCACCGCGGACAGCGAGGAG
Source organism: Streptomyces sp. NPDC005878 (assembly GCF_040629815.1). Taxonomy (NCBI): domain Bacteria; kingdom Bacillati; phylum Actinomycetota; class Actinomycetes; order Kitasatosporales; family Streptomycetaceae; genus Streptomyces; species Streptomyces sp. NPDC005878. Next base: position 4,388 of record NZ_JBEXWK010000035.1, on the reverse strand, counting down.
TACGCCCACATCCTCACCCTGCTGAACCGCACCCTCACCGAGAACCCGCAGAAGTGGACGCAGCTCGCGTCCGAGATCCGCGGTGTCACGGAGGAGACCACGACCGGTGTCCACCGTCTCTACGAGATGCACCGCGACGGCACCCTCCTCTTCCCGGCGATCAACGTCAACGACGCGGTCACCAAGTCCAAGTTCGACAACAAGTACGGCTGCCGCCACTCCCTGATCGACGGCATCAACCGCGCCACCGACGTCCTCATCGGCGGCAAGACCGCCGTCGTCTGCGGCTACGGCGACGTGGGCAAGGGCTGCGCGGAGTCCCTGCGCGGCCAGGGCGCCCGAGTGATCATCACCGAGATCGACCCGATCTGCGCCCTGCAGGCGGCGATGGACGGCTACCAGGTCACCACGCTCGACGAGGTCGTCGACAAGGCCGACATCTTCGTCACCACCACGGGCAACAAGGACATCATCATGGCCTCCGACATGGCCAAGATGAAGCACCAGGCCATCGTCGGGAACATCGGCCACTTCGACAACGAGATCGACATGGCCGGCCTCGCGAAGATCCCCGGCATCGTCAAGGACGAGGTCAAGCCGCAGGTCCACACCTGGACGTTCCCCGACGGCAAGGTCCTCATCGTCCTCTCCGAAGGCCGCCTGCTGAACCTGGGCAACGCCACCGGCCACCCCTCGTTCGTGATGTCCAACTCGTTCGCGGACCAGACCCTGGCCCAGATCGAGCTGTTCACCAAGCCCGAGGAGTACCCGACCGACGTCTACGTGCTGCCCAAGCACCTCGACGAGAAGGTCGCCCGCCTCCACCTCGACGCGCTCGGCGTGAAGCTGACGACGCTCCGCCCCGAGCAGGCCGCGTACATCGGCGTCGAGGTCGACGGCCCGTACAAGTCGGACCACTACCGCTACTGACCGCACCGCCGGGTCCGTGACGCACGGACCCGGCAGCCGCGGTACCGGCGAGCCTCAAGCGGTACCGACGACGCGGTACGCAGTACGCAGCCCTACGCAGTAAGCAGCACGCAGTGCCGAGAGCAGCGGTACCAGGCAGGCCCCCGGACCCCCGTGCCGGGGGCCTGCCCCGTACCCCGCTCCGTACAACGGTCCACCCCTACGCCCCCGAGGACCACAGGACCCCATGCCCCGCGGCCGGTATTCGCTTCACGACCCGCACGACCACACCCCCCTCGGCGAAGAACACTTCCACTGCGCCCCCGGCCCGTCCGGCTGGCGTTACGTCTCGCAGATCACCACCCCCTCCGGCGACCCCGCCGGCTCCATCGACCTCGCCCTCGACGACCTCGGCCGCCCCATCCGCCTCGAACTCCACGCCGGCAGCTGGCAGGTGCGCGGCGCCGCCCTCGACGGCGTCACCTGGGTCCGCACCGACCCCACCGGCACTCACGCCACCGAAGGCAATGTCCCCGCCCACGCCTTCACCGGCACGTCCCCGGCATTTCTCATTGCCACGTCACGTCTGCTCCGCCTCACCCCCGGTTCCCCCGCGACCCGCGTACGGCTCGTCGCCCTCACCGACCCGGTCCTGGCGCCCCGCACCCTCGACCAGTCCTGGGCCCTGGTGAACAGTGAAGCGCACGCCACTGACAACGGCCCCCTGACCGTGGACGAGTACCAGGTCAGCGCCCTGGACACGGGGGAACAGCACACCGTGCACATCGCCGGTGACGTGGTCCTCGCGGCACCGGGAATCGAGCTCGAATCCCTCGAAAGCCCGCCGTCGGCCTGGGGCCCGTAGAACCCGCCCGGTGATCTTGCGGACGGACGAGGCCCGAGCGCCTCGGGACCCGCCAGGCGTCGACGGGTGGTTCAGGCAGGCGGTACGAAGCCGGTGGCCGAACCGGCACCCGACTCGGGCTCGGGCTGCCGCGCCGGAGCCGAGGGGGCGGTGGTCGGCAACGAGGCGGGCGGCGGGGGCGTGGGCGGCGCGAACAGAGGCGCGGCGGTCGTGGACGGCGTACGAGGAGGCGCGGCCCTCTCCGCCGGCGCCGCGGGGAGGCCCGTCAGGGCGCGCGGCGGGAAACCCGTCGCGCCGTGAGGTGCCCCGAAGGCCCGCAAGGCGTCCCGAGCCTGCCGCTCGGCCATGACCGCCGCCAGATAGGCGGCCGGAGGCACCCCCTCCGGCGCCGGCGCCCCCGTCCGCGCCACCAGGTCATCGGCCAGCCGGACCGCCATCGCCCAGCTCACCTGCGCGTCGAGCTGTCCCATCCGCGTCAGGTACTGCCGTACGGCCAGCCACAGGGCGTCCGGCACCGCCGACAGGTCGAGCCCGGAGAAACGTCCCATCAGCCACGGCGGAGGCGGCGGAAGGGCGGCGGCCCGGCCGGTCGGCACCCGCTCGCGTACGACCAGGGTCCCCGCGAACACGTCCCCGATCCGCCGCCCCCGACCGGAAACCAGCGACGCGATGCACGCGACGACCCCGAAGGTCAGCAGGATCTCCACGACGCCCATCGCTCCGCGCACAAGCGCGTGCCGGAAGCGGATGGGCCCACCGTCGTCGCGCACCACGCGCAGACCGCACGCCAGCTTCCCCAGCGAGCGCCCGTGCGTCAGCGTCTCGACGGCTATGGGCACCCCCACGAGGACGAGCACGAACAGGGCAACGGCTATCGCCGCCTGCGCCGCGTCGTCGAGGGAAGCCGTGGCCAGCAGCAGCGTGAACGAGACGATCAGATAGCCGGTCCAGGCCACGACCATGTCGATGAGCAGCGCGAACGCGCGACTGGGCAGTCGCGCGGGCCGCAGCCCCAGCACAACCGCGTCCCCCGTGACCAGCGCACTCACCGATGACCCACCCTTCGTCGTCGCCATCGGCGACGACCTCCACCGAGGCCGCCGAAGCGGCGACCTTCCCCGACCCTCGGAAACCTCAGTCTGCCAAGCTGGCCCGCAGCGCGCCGCAGTAGGACGGACCGTACGCACCCAGTGCCTGGAGCAGCAGCCGACCATGGACCTTGACGTCTTCGTCACCGCCCACCACCACGAGTGGGACCGACTCGACCACCTACTGCGCCGTGGCCGCCGCCTGACCGGCGCCGAGGCCGACGAAATCGTCGCCCTCTACCAGCGCACTTCCACGCACTTGTCGCAGATACAGTCCTCGGCTCCCGACCCGCAGCTCACCTCCCGTCTCACCCAGCTCGTCGCCCGCGCCCGCGCCACGGTGACCGGCACCCGTCGCGCGTCCTGGCGCGATGCCGCGCGCTTCCTGACCGCCGGGTTCCCGGCAGCCGTCTATCGCGCGCGTAGATGGTGGGTCCCGGCGGCCCTGGTCTCGACGGCGTTGGCCGCGATCATCGGCTGGTGGATCGGCACCCACCCCGAGGTCCAGTCGTCGCTCGCCGCTCCGGAGACGCTGAGGGACATGACCCGGCCGGGCGGCGAGTACGAGACGTACTACTCGAGCCACCCCGCCGCGTCCTTCGCGGCCCAGGTCTGGACGAACAACGCGCAGGCAGCGGCGATGTGCCTGGTCCTGGGGGCGTTCCTGGGCCTGCCGGTCCTGTGGGTCCTCTTCTCCAACATGCTGAACCTGGGCGTGGGCATCGGCCTCATGTCCTCGGCCGGCCGCCTGGACACCTTCCTCGGCCTGATCCTCCCGCACGGCCTCCTCGAACTGACCGCCGTCTTTGTTGCGGCCGGTACGGGACTACGCCTGGGCTGGACCGTCGTCGACCCCGGACCGCGTACCCGGCGTGACGCCCTCGCCGAAGAAGGCCGCGCGGCCCTCGGTATGGCCATCGGCCTGGCCCTGGTCCTGTTCGTCTCCGGCCTGCTCGAAGCCTTCGTCACCCCTTCCGGCCTCCCCACCTGGGCCCGCATCACCATCGGCGTCGTCGCCGAGCTGGCTTTTCTCCTGTACGTGTACGTCCTGGGCAGCCGAGCCGTACGCGAGGGCGAGACGGGTGACGTCGAGGAACCGGACCGCAGCGCGGGCGTTCCGACCGCCGCCTGATGTGCGTACGACCCCTCTGACCTGGTACTGTCCTCTTCGCCCACAAAAACCGTTGACACGGTCAGCGTGGGGAGGTAGATTCAAACGGTTGCGACGGACTGGACAAGTTCGGACGCGCTGGCTAGTATCTCTCTCGCTCTCACCGGAAATGCGATTTCCGAAGAGCCATTCCGATGGATTCCGAATCACGAAGCCGATTAGTTCGGCCGAAATGCTTCTGATAGAGTCGGAAACGCCGGAAAGGGAAACGCGAAAGCGAGAACCTGGAAAGCGAATCCCGCCGACAGGGAAATCGGACGCGAAAGAGTCTGATAGAGTCGGAAACGAAGGAAGCGCCCGGAGGGCCCGGAAACGGGAACGAAGGAAGCGTCCGTACCTTGAGAACTCAACAGCG
>NZ_JBEXWK010000034.1:0-93221 GCF_040629815.1 Streptomyces sp. NPDC005878 | reverse complement strand
CCCAAATGACCAACCAACTCGACCAAGCCATCGAACAACACGGCAAAGGCGACCTCACCACCCTCCTCACCGGCAACGACACCTGGACCGTCACCAACTGACCTCATCTGACACCTCACCTGACGCCTCATCCGACATCGGCCGACCAGGCCAGGACCCTCCACCGGACCCCCCATGGCAAACCGGGGGTCCGGTTCGTTAATGTCCTCTCGTCCGAGCAAGTGGGGGGGGAGGACGCATAGTGAGCGCACGGCTGGATACCGTCGCGCCGTCGCGGCCGGCACGCGCGACGCACCACGCACGCGCCACCGCGCACACCGCCGGCGCCGAAGCCACCCCCCAAGCCACCCCCGCGGCCACAGGGGCCATCGCAGTCGCGCCCGCCCGTACGGTGTCGCCCGCCACCCGGGCCGCCGACGGCCCCCGTATCAAGGGCGCCGCACACCGCCCCACGGCTTCCGCCCCGCTGCCCGACACCCCCCTGCCCGGCGCCCCGCGCGACCCGGCCCGGGCCCTCGGCGCCGGTGGCGCCCACGGCTGTCCCACCGTCGAGAGCGCGCCGGGGAACGGCATCCCTGTCGACGCCCCTCTTCCCCTGCGCCGACAGTAGTCGGCACACACGTACACGGCACCGATCCACACCCCCATCCCGTCCTTACGGAGCACCTCCATGCCCCAGCAGCAATGCCCCTTCGCCCTCGACGCCTCCGGGACCGACCTCCACGGCGAGATCGCCCGTATCCGCGCGCACGGCCCGGTCACCCGGGTCGAGCTGCCGGGCGGCGTGCCCGCCTGGTCGGTCACCAGCGCCGAGGCCGCCAAGAGCCTGATGACCGACCCCCGCGTCTCCAAGGACGCCGAACGCCACTGGCCCGCCTGGATCAACGGTGACATCCCGCGCACCTGGCCGCTGGCCCTGTGGATATCCGTCCGCAGCATGATCACCGCGTACGGGGAGGAGCACAGCCGGCTGCGCAAGCTGACGTCGAGGGCGTTCACCGCGCGCCAGACGGCGGCCCTGCGCCCGACGATCGAGCGGATCGTCTCCGACCTCCTCGACAAGCTGGCCGACACCCCGCAGGGCCGGCCGGTCGACCTGCGCCGGGCGTTCGCGAGCCCGCTGCCCGTCCAGGTGATCTGTGAGCTCTTCGGGGTCCCGGAGAGCTCCCGCGACCGGCTCTGCCGCCTCATCGACATCACCTTCCTCACCGAGGTGACCCCCGAGGAGGCCGAGGCGACCGGCCGCGAACTGTACGTGGCGCTCAACGAGTTCATCGCCTTCAAGCGCGCCAACCCCGGCGACGACATGACCAGCGGTCTGATCGCCACCCACGACGACGAGGACGGCAGCGGCCTCACCGAGGTCGAGCTGGTGGACACGCTGCTGCTGATGATCTCGGCCGGGTTCGAGACCGTGGTCAACCTGATCGACCAGGCCGTGTGCGCCCTGCTCACCCACCCCGAGGAGCTGGCCCGCGTCCGGCGCGGCGAAGTCTCCTGGGAGGACGTGATCGAGGAGACCCTGCGCTGGGAACCGCCGGCCGGCCATGTGCCGCTGCGGTACGCCGTGGAGGACATCGAGATCGGCGGTGTGGTGATCCCCCGGGGCGAGCCGATCCTGATCGCGCTCGCCGGGCCCGGCCGCGACCCCGAGGTGCACGGCGAGAGCGCCGACCGCTTCGACCCGTCGCGTCCGCTGCGCCGCGAGCACCTGGCCTTCGGGCACGGCGTCCACTACTGCCTGGGGGCGCCGCTGGCCCGGATGGAGGCGACGATGGCGCTGTCGGCCCTCTTCGAGCGCTTCCCGGACGTGGCGCTGGCGACCCCGGCCGACCGGCTCGCCCAGCTTCCGTCGTTCATCTCCAACGGCCACCGGGAAGTGCCGCTGCTGCTCAACAACCGCTGAGGGCACGGGAGGAGGGGCCCGGCCGCCCGGCCGCGGCGGGCCCCTTCCCGTACGGGAGGCGGCGCGGCCGGGTCAGGCGAAGGCGGCCGCGTGGTCGCGGGCCCACCCGGCGTACGAGCGCGCCGGGCGGCCCGTCAGCTCCTGGACGTCCCCGGAGACACCGGCCTTCGCCCCGGCCCGCTGGCGCTCGGCGCTGTGCAGCAGCGCCTCGGCCACCGGACGCGGATAGCGCGCCAGGAGCGCGGCGCGGGCCTGTTCGACGCCGAGCTCCTCGAAACGGAGCGGCCGGCCCAGGGCCTCGGCGAGGAGCGCGGTCTGCTCGGCGGCGGTGACGGCCGCCGGGCCGCAGAGCGCGTAGGCGCGGCCCTCGTGGACGCCCGGCTCGGTGAGCACCCGCGCCGCCACCTCCGCGATGTCGCGCGGGTCCACGGTCGCGTTGGGCGCGTCCCCGTACAGCGCCCGCACCACACCTTCCTCGCGCACCGAGCGCGCCCAGGACAGGGTGTTGGTCATGAAGGCGCGGGGCCGCAGCAGTGTCCAGGCGAGCCCGGACTCCCGTACGGCCGTCTCGTTCTCGCGCTGGCGGCGGGTGATGAGGTCGTCGGCGGCCGGGTCGGTGACGGCGAGCGCGGAGAGCTTGACCAGATGGCGCACCCCGGCCGCGCGGGCGGCCTCGGCGAACCGCAGGTCGTCGGGGTCGCCGATGCTGCCGGTGACCAGGAAGGCCGCCCGGACGCCCGTCAGGGCGCGGTCGAGGCCGGCGCGGTCGGCGTACTCACCGCGGACCACCTCGACGGCCGGACCGGTGGCCGTCACCCGCTCGGGCCGCCGGGCCAGGATGCGCAGCGGATGGGCGGGGGCGAGCAGTCGGGCGACCTCGCCCCCCACGGTCCCGGTCGCGCCGGTCACCAGAATCACCGTTCGTCGTCCCCTTCTCCGCCTGCGGCCGGTCCCTCGGCCCGTCCCGCGCCCTGTCCCCGTCGCGCCCGTCAGTCGACGCGCGGCGCCGAGAGCGTGGCGAGGAAGACCAGGCTGTCGTCCTGGTGGCCGGTGACCTGCACGCTGGTCATACCGGGGCGCCGGGGCGCCGCGTCGGTGACCTGTATCCAGCAGGTGCTGTCGAACTCCGCGTACCGGTGGAACGCTATGTCACCGGCGATCGGGACGTACGGCGCGGGCCCCAGGGCCGCGCTCGCCGCCTGGCGGGCCGCCTCCAGGAGGAGCATGCCGGGCACGTGGTCGTTGGGGCGCTGGAACAGCGTGGGGTGCGTGGTGTCCACGCGCAACCGCCAGACGCGCTCCTGCGGGCACGGCGACAGCACCACGTCGGCGGCGCGGGTGCGGCCCGCGAGGTCGGCGGGGACGGGCAGCGGAAGGTACCCGGTGGTGCCGGGGGCCGTGCGGTCGCCGCGCAGGCGCCGGTAGACGCCGGGGCTCAGCACCCGGGCCTGCCCGGAACCGGTGGCCACCAGGCGTCCCAGGCGGCGCAGCACCCAGTGGACCTTGAGCCTCGAGAGCTTGCCGCCGCGCCATTCGAGACGGGTGAACTCCAGCTCCACGTCGATGAGCGCCGGCTGACCGCCGACGTCCAACTGGCCGTCGTTGGCGGTATATTCGAGGTCGGTGAGCATGAAGTGCCAGTCGAGCGGCACCCCGTAGCCGGCGTGCACGATCAGCATCGCGGACTGCCGCATCGTCTCAACGACGAGCATCGGGTCGTGCAGATCCCGTGCGACGGGCTCGAAGAAGACGTGGTCGTGCGGCCAGTGCGCGGTGACCGAGAAGGTGTCTCCGTCCCGTCTGCGCCAGCCGTGCGGAAAGGCGTCGGCCGGCCTCGCCCTGTGAACCAATTCCGGTGAAACCGGGTGCGATTGCGTCATGGTGGTGGGCCCGGCCCCGGTTATGGGTATGGCGCTGGTCAATACTGCTGCTGTTTTCGACATGGCTCCCCCCGAGGCATGTACGAAGAAACGTAGTCATGCGGTCCAACGGTTAAGATACAAACTAGACGGTTTTTTTCAAGTGCGGGGCACCGGTCCCGAAGGTTCACAGCGTCGACATCGCGGCGCAACACGAGGAGGCAGCGTGGCGAAGCAGGACCGTGCGATCCGCACCAGGAGGGCGATCCTGGAGGCCGCGGCCATCATCTTCGAGCAGCAGGGGTTCCAGGCCGCCACGATCACGGACATCCTGAAGACGGCCGGGGTCACCAAGGGCGCGCTCTACTTCCACTTCCAGTCGAAGGAAGCGCTCGCGCACGGGGTCCTCAACGAGCAGGGCTCCGGCCCCTCGCTGCCGCCGCAGCCCGTCAAGCTCCAGGAGCTGATCGACGCCGGTTCGGTGCTCGCCCACCGCCTGCGCACCGACCACCTGGTCCGGGCCAGCATCCGTCTGACCCTGGACCAGCAGGCGACGGGGCTCGACCGCACCGGCCCGTTCCGGCACTGGAGCGAGGCGAACCAGGAGGTGCTGAGCCAGGCACAGCAGCGCGGCGAGCTGATGCCCAACGTGGTCATCTCCGACACGGCCGAGCTGTACGTGGGGGCCTTCGCCGGGCTCCAGATGATGTCCCAGACGCTCAGCGACTACCAGGACCTCGCGCACCGCCACGCGGTCCTGCAACGCCATGTGATGGCGAGCATCGCGGTGCCGTCGGTGCTCGCGGCCCTGGACTTCTCCGAGGACCGCGGCGCGCGGCTCACCGCCGAGCTGGAGTCGGCGGACGCCCCCGAGTGCGCGGCGGCCGCGGTCTGAGCGACCCGGCCGGCCGCGCCCCGGCGCGGGTCACTCGGACGCGGTGGCACCGTCCTGGCGCGGGATGTCGAGGTTGGGCAGCGCCCCGCCGAAGCGGCGGTCGCGCTGCGCGTACTCCAGGCAGGCGCGCCACAGGTCCCGGCGGTCGAAGTCCGGCCACAGCACGTCCTGGAAGACCATCTCGGCGTAGGCGCTCTGCCAGAGAAGGTAGTTGGAGGTGCGCTGCTCGCCGCTGGGCCGCAGGAACAGGTCCACGTCCGGCATGTCGGGGTAGTAGAGGTACTTGGCGAAGGTCTTCTCGCTGACCTTCGACGGGTCGAGCCGCCCCGCCTTCACGTCCTCGGCGAGCGCCTTCGCCGCGTCGGCGATCTCCGCCCGGCCGCCGTAGTTCATGCAGAAGTACAGCGTGAGCCGGTCGTTGTCCTTGGTCTGCTCCTGGGCGACCTGGAGCTCCTTGGCCACCGAGCGCCACAGCTTGGGCATCCGGCCCACCCAGCGCACCCGGATGCCCAGCTCGTCCAGCTGGTCGCGGGTCTTGCGGATGAAGTCGCGGTTGAAGTTCATCAGGAAGCGCACCTCGTCGGGCGAGCGCTTCCAGTTCTCGGTGGAGAAGGCGTACAGCGAGATCGAGCCGACCCCCATCTCGATCGCGCCCTGGAGCACGTCGAGGACGCGCTCCGCGCCGACCTTGTGGCCCTCGGTGCGCGGCAGCCCGCGCTCCTTCGCCCAGCGCCCGTTGCCGTCCATGACGACCGCCACGTGCTTGGGGACCAGCTCGCCGGGGATCTTCGGCGGGCGCGCACCCGAGGGGTGCGGCTCGGGGGTCGTGTACTCGCGCCGTGAGCGGCCGCCCAGGATTCCGCGTCGTGCCATGTGGCCTTCGTCTCCCTCAGTTCTTCTCTACGTACCGCAGGGAGCGCAGTCCGCGCTCCAGATGCCAGTGCAGATAGGCCGACACGAGGCCGCTGCCCTCGCGCACGTGCCGGGGCTCGCTCGCGTCCGCCGTCGCCCAGTCCCCCGTGAGCAGCGCGCTCAGCAGTCCGACCGCCTCCGCAGAGGGTACGACGCTGCCCGGCACCCGGCAGTCCGCGCAGACCACACCGCCGCTCGCGACGGAGAAGAACCGGTTGGGGCCGTGGATGCCGCACCGCGCGCAGTCCTCGAAGCTCGGCGCGTAGCCGTTGACCGCGAGCGAGCGCAGCAGGAAGGCGTCGAGGACCAGGTTGGGGGCGTGCTCGCCGCGCGCGAGGGTGCGCAGCGCGCCCACCAGCAGCAGGTACTGCTGCACGGCGGGCTCGCCCTCGTGGTCGGTGAACCGTTCCGCCGTCTCCAGCATCGCGGTGCCGGCGGTGTACCGGGCGTAGTCCGTGACGATCGCGCCACCGTACGGGGCGATCGTCTCACTCTGGGTGCACAGCGGCAGGCCGCGCCCGACCAGCTCGCTGCCGCGCGCGAAGAACTGCACGTCCACATGGGAGAACGGCTCCAGGCGCGCGCCGAACTTGGACTTGGTGCGGCGCACTCCGCGGGCGACGGCGCGCACCCGCCCGTGCCCGCGGGTCAGAAGCGTGATGATCCGGTCGGCCTCACCGAGCTTCTGGGTCCGCAGCACGATGCCGTCGTCCCGGAACAGACTCATGGGGCCATTGTTTCACCGCGCGCGGCGGGCTCGGTCAGGACGGGGTGCGGGCCGCCGCCAGGAGGCGGGCCACGTCGTCCGCGCACAGCTGGAGCGCGCCGCCCACCGTGGTGAGGACCTCGCGCTCGGCCGGGCGGTAGGGGCCGTCGGCGAGCGCGATCCGGGCGCCCTGGAGCAGGATCGACTCGCGGCCGGCCGGGGCCAGGTGCGGGGCCAGCGGCTCCAGCGACTCGTGCAGCTCGATGGCGAGGGCCGCGCCGCACGGGTCGGCCTCGGTGTCGGTGAGGAAGCGCCCCGTGTCGGCGGCCAGCGCCTCGATCAGGGTGATCAGCTGCTCCTCGGTGCAGTCGTCGTACCCGGCGGCGCGGACCGTGGCGACGGCGGTCGAGGTGACCGTACGGGAGGAGGTGCCGCCCGCGGCGAGGACGGCGAGGGCGACGGTGTGCACGGCGTCGCGCAGCATCGCCGAGAAGCGGGTGGTGGTCGGGTGGTCGAGGGCGTCCGTCCCGAAGTGGGTCTCGCAGGCCGCGCACTCCACCACGGGCCCTGCGGCGCCGCGCGGCAGCAGCGGGACGCCGAGGACGGCCAGGCGCCGACGGCCGGTGCGGCGGCGGAAGTTGCGGTCGCCCCCGCACTCCGGGCAGAAGAACTCCCCGTCGCCCACGGTGGTCCAGGCGGTCCGCACCGTCCACACGCGTTCGAGGATGCCCGCGGCGCGAGGGTTCGTCGCGTTGTGTCCCCGGCCTAGCACCACCGCACACCTCCGTAACGGACCGGCAACATTGCCGCGTTGACGTGATGTTAGCCACATCGGCGAGGCGGCGTCAGCACCCTGGGGCGAGGAGTGGCGCAAAGACGGCGCCCCACCGGCCGCCGGGGGCCGGTGGGGCGCCGATCGGCGCCCGGGGGCGCCGGGAATTACCGGCGGGCCGAGCGGTTGACGGCCGAGATGACCGCCTTCAGCGAGGCGCGCGTGGTGTTGGCGTCGATGCCGATCCCCCACAGGACCTGCCCGTCGATGGCGCACTCGATGTACGAGGCGGCCTGCGCGGACGCGCCCTCGCTCATCGTGTGCTCCTGGTAGTCCAGCAGCCGCGCGTCCACGCCGACGGCGGCCAGCGCCTCGAAGAAGGCCGAGATCGGACCGTTGCCGGTGCCGGTCAGGACCGTGTCCACGCCGTCCACGACCGCCTCGACGGTCAGGGTGTCCCGGCCGTCCTTGTCGGTCGTGGTCTGGCCGGAACGCAGCTGGATACGGCCCCACTGGTTGGCCGGATTCGGCAGGTACTCGTCCTGGAAGACCGACCAGATCTGGCCGGGCGTGACCTCGCCGCCCTCGGCGTCGGTCTTCGCCTGGATGATCCGGGAGAACTCGATCTGCATCCGGCGCGGCAGGTCCAGCTTGTGGTCGTTCTTCAGGACGTACGCGATACCGCCCTTGCCGGACTGGGAGTTGACCCGGATGACGGCCTCGTAGGAGCGGCCGACGTCCTTCGGGTCGATCGGCAGGTACGGGACGGCCCACTCGATGTCGTCCACGGTGACGCCCCGGGCGGCGGCGTCCGCCTCCATCGCGTCGAAGCCCTTCTTGATGGCGTCCTGGTGGGAGCCGGAGAAGGCGGTGTAGACCAGGTCGCCCGCGTAGGGGTGGCGCGGGTGGACCTCCATCTGGTTGCAGTACTCGCTGGTGCGGCGGATCTCGTCGATCTGCGAGAAGTCGATCTGCGGGTCGACGCCCTGGCTGAACAGGTTCATGCCCAGGGTGACCAGGTCGACGTTGCCGGTCCGCTCGCCCTGCCCGAAGAGACAGCCCTCGATGCGGTCGGCCCCGGCCATGATCGCCAGCTCGGCGGCGGCCACGGCCGTACCGCGGTCGTTGTGCGGGTGCACGGACAGGCAGACGAACTCGCGGCGGGTCAGATGGCGGCTCATCCACTCGAACCGGTCCGCGTGCGTGGAGGGCGTCGAACGCTCCACCGTGGCGGGCAGGTTGAGGATGATCTCGCGGCCCTCCTCGGGCTGCCACACGTCGCAGACCGCCTCGCAGACCTCCAGGGCGAAGTCCAGCTCGGTGTCGGTGAAGATCTCCGGGCTGTACTGGTACCCGAAGGTCGTCTCCGGGCCCAGGATCTTCTCCGCGTACTCCATCACCAGCCGGGTGCCGTCCACCGCGATCTGCTTGATGTCGTCCTTGGAGCCGCGGAAGACGACCCGGCGGAAGGTGGGGGCGGTGGCGTTGTACAGGTGCACGGTGGCGCGGTGGGCGCCGCGCAGGGACTCCACGGTCCGCTCGATCAGGTCCTCGCGGGCCTGGGTCAGGACGGAGATCGTCACGTCCTCGGGGATCGCGCCCTCTTCGATGATCGAGCGTACGAAGTCGAAGTCGGTCTGCCCCGACGACGGGAATCCGACCTCGATCTCCTTGTAGCCCATGCGCACCAGCAGGTCGAACATCTCGCGCTTGCGGGCCGGGCTCATGGGGTCGATCAGCGCCTGGTTGCCGTCGCGCAGGTCGGTGGAGAGCCAGCGGGGCGCCTTGGTGATCCGCTTCTCGGGCCAGGTGCGGTCGGGGATGGGCACGGCCTCGTACGAGCCGTACTTGTGGATCGGCATCCCGGACGGCTTCTGGGTGTGGGTCGCGTTGGTGACGGGCGTCGGGCGACCGACAGACACAGGGTTCTCGGACATCGCGTAGGGCTCCTCGGGGCCTTCGGGCTGGGGGTCCCCCTGCTCGCTGGGAGCTTGGGGGAGGCCGACTGGTCGAAGCAGCACCAGATCCCGCGGGGAGGGGGTCGGCCTACGACTACAGCCCCTCGCCGCGGCAGCTAAGGAGAAGCAGCCCGAAACGCATGATGTGCCGCAGCCTAGCCGAGAGGCGCCGAAAGCGCCGGTCCCGTTTCAGTATGCGGGACGTGGCCGAGGGGACCAGGGACCAAAGTCCCGTTCCGGCGACGGTGTACGCCCAGGTGGGACGCGAGGCGGCAGAGGGCGACGAAAAGGTGCCGGGGCCGCCCGTGACGGCCCCCGGCGGCTCCCGGCCGTCCCCGGCGGCTCCTGGCCGGCCCGGGGGCGGTGCGCCGGGGCCGGTGCGCTGCTAGACAGGGAGCATGCGCATCCAGGTGACCCGCACAGGAGGATTCGCCGGCATCGAGCGCCGGGCGGAGGTCGACACCTCGGGCCGGCCCGACGCGGCCGAGTGGCAGGCCCTGGCCGAGGCGGCCCTCGCCGACGCCCGGACGGAGCCGTCCCCGGGCGTGCCCGACGGCTTCCACTACGAGATCACGGTCGACGGCCGCACGGTGCACTGCGCGGACCCCCGGCTGTCCGAGGCCCAGCGGACGCTGGTGTCGCGGGTCCTGAAAGAGGGTGCGTAGCGGGCGGCGGGCTTGCTTTGATGCGCGCATGAAGACCAGCACACCGGACGGGCCGGACTCCCCCTCCCCGGGCTCCTCCCGGTCCCCGGGGCTCCCGGCCCCCTTCGGCCTCCACCTCCTGGAGGGCTACTACGACGCGGTGCCGCGTACGTCGGCCCGTGCGGAGGACTTCGGTCCGCTGACCCTGTTCGTACGGGACGGGGTGGGCTGGCCGTTCTACGCCCGGCCCACGCCCGGCCACACCGGGCCGGTGTCGGCGGCGGACGTCGACCGGGTACGGGCGCGCCAGCGGGGGCTCGGGATACCCGAGGCCTTCGAGTGGGTGCACGAGGTGGCGCCCGGGCTGCGGGCGGCCGTGGAGGCGTCGGGCCTCACGGTCCACGCCCATCCGCTGATGGTGCTCTCCCCCGACGCGCCGGACGCGCCCGCCCATCCCCTGGTACGGATGGTCGGCGCGGAGGACCCGCTGCTGCACGCGGCCCTGGTGGTGCCGCACCTGGCGTTCGCGGCGCCCGGTACGGCGGTGGGGGCGGCCGGGCCGGCCGAGCTGACGGCCGAGATCGCGGCGCGGGCGGGGGACGGGCGCGCGGCGCAGGTCGCGGAGCGGATCCGGGCCGGTCTCACGGCGGTGGCGGCGGCCTTCGAGAACGGCCTCCCGCTCTGCTCGGGCATGCACCAGCCGCTGGGCCCGGTGACGGAGATCGTCGGCGTCGGAACGCTACCGGCCGCACGCCGCCGTGGCCTGGGCGAGGCGGTCACGGCACGACTGGTGCGGGATGCGCGGGCGGGGGGCGCGTCGACGGTGTTCCTGTCGGCGGGGGACGAGGATGTGGCGCGGATGTACGGGAGGTTGGGGTTCGTACGAGTGGGGACGGCACTGATCGCGGAGGGCTGAGGCCCCCTCCACCCCACCCCGGACTGGGAGCCCGCCCCGGGCGGGCCTGCGGCCCTTCCCCCCACTACGGCGCCTCTTTCACCCGCGCGCCGGTGGGAGCTGATCGCGCAGTTCCCCGCGCCCCTGAAGCGCCCCCCGTACGTCACGGCGCGGCCGGAGGTGCCTGTTTTTTGGGGCGCGGGGAACTGCGCGCCCAGCCACGGGCGGTCCGCAGACGAAGGAAAAGAAGGGGTGCGGGGGCCGCAGGCCCCGCTCGGGGGTCGGGGGCGTAGCCCCTGGGGAGGAGCGTTCGTCCGCCCAGCCCCCGCCCCCGGAGGGTTTGGGGAAGGGGCGGGGAGGGGGTCAGAACCCCAGTTTGCGCAGCTGCTTCGGGTCCCGCTGCCAATCCTTCGCCACCTTCACATGAAGGTCCAGGAACACCGGCGTCCCCAACAGCGCCTCGATGTGCTTGCGCGACTTCATCCCGACCTCCTTGAGCCGCTTCCCCTTGGGCCCGATGATGATCCCCTTCTGGCTCGGCCGCTCGATGTACACGTTCGCGTGGATGTCGAGCAGCGGCCGGTCGGCGGGCCGGTCCTCGCGCGGCAGCATCTCCTCCACCACCACCGCGATGGAGTGCGGAAGCTCGTCCCGTACCCCCTCCAGCGCCGCCTCGCGGATCAGCTCGGCCACCATGACCTGCTCGGGCTCGTCCGTGAGGTCGCCCTCGGGGTAGAGCGCGGGGCCCTCGGGCAGGAGCGGGACCAGGAGGTCCGCCACCAGCTGGACCTGCTGGTCGCCGACGGCCGAGACCGGCACGATCTGCGCCCACTCGAAGCCCAGCTCCTCCCCGAGCCGCTGCACGGCGAGCAGCTGCTCGGCGAGCGCCTTGGAGTCGACGAGGTCGGTCTTCGTGACGATCGCGATCTTCGGGGTCTTCTTGATCCCGGCGAGCTCCTTGGCGATGAACTTGTCGCCCGGCCCCAGCTTCTGGTCCGCCGGCAGGCAGAAGCCGATCACGTCGACCTCGGCCCAGGTCGTGCGGACCACGTCGTTCAGCCGCTCGCCCAGGAGCGTGCGCGGCTTGTGCAGGCCCGGAGTGTCGACCAGGATCAGCTGTCCGTCGGGGCGGTGCACGATGCCGCGCACGGTGTGCCGCGTCGTCTGCGGACGGCTGGAGGTGATCGCCACCTTCTGTCCGACCAGAGCGTTCGTGAGGGTGGACTTGCCGGCGTTGGGACGGCCGACGAAGCAGGCGAAGCCGGCCCGGTGGGGGGCGTTGTTCTCAACAGTACGAGCGCTCATGCCGCCCATTCTCCCCGATCGGCACGCCCCCGCTGCACGCGCGCCCCCACGGCTCAGCCGCGCCGCCCCCGCGCCCGCCGCAACCTCCACCCCAGGACGCCCGCCGCCACGGCCGCGACCAGCGCCGCGAGGGCCGGCCAGGGCAGTGCGAGGAAGGACGCGCCGCCCGATCCCGTGACGCCCTTGGCGCTCGCCGTGAGCCGTACGTCACCCCGGTCCAGCTGCGGCGACCCGGCCCACGGCTCGCTGAGGCGGACCTTCTGGCCGGGCAGCAGCTCGGCCGGGACCTTGGTGAGCGCGCGGCTGAGCAGCGTACGTCCGAACAGGCCCGTCGCCCTCAGCTCCACCTTCGGGTCGAGGGTGACGTTGCCCCGGTTGTGCAGGGTGTACGCGATCGTGGTGCGGCTCGTGCCGGTGCCGGGCACCAGCGGCCGGTGCTGGGCAAGCGTGACGTCCTCGACGGCGAGCGCGGGCACGGTGGGCCCGGTGACGCGCAGATAGACGCGCGCCCCGACGGCCTGGCGCACCCCCATGGCCAGCTCCCCGCGCCCGGCCGCGACCTTCTCGTCCAGGGCGACCAGTGCCCCGGGGTGGTCGCCGGGCTCGGCGTCGGCGGGGACGGTGAGCGTGAAGGGCACGGTGACCGAGGCGTGCGCCGGGACGGTGACGGCCGGCCGGCCGGTCCTGGTCCAGGCGCCGACGCCGTGCTGCGGCTCGCGCTGGGTGCGCACCGCGAACCCGCCGTCGCGTTCGGTGTTGTACGCGTCGGCCCCGTACAGCCGGAAGGTCATCGGCGCGGCCGTCTTGTTGGTGACGGTGACCTGGTCGGCGAGGGTGGTGCCGGGGCTCGCGGAGAGGTAGAAGTACGGGCGCCGGTCCGCGCCGGAGGAGACCGGGAAGACGGCCCAGTCGCCGTTGTCGGCGGCGCGCGCGGGCGTGCCCGGGGCCGCCAGGGCGGCGACGGCGGCGGCGATGAGGGCGGCGATCAGGAGCGGGACGGACGGTCTGCGCACGGTGCGCTCCCCCGGGGACGGGTGGGCCGGCCGGGTGCGCGCCCGGCCCACGGGTGGATCAGGCCAGCGTGAGGGTCAGCACGCCGGAGTACGCGCCGGGCGCGGTGAACGCGGGTACGTTCAGCGAGACCCGGGCGTCGACGGTGAACTCACCGCCGGTGAGCGCCGCGTTGGGCGTGGTCGCGAGGGTCGCGCCCGCGCTGCCCACGGTGCCGGGCGAGCCCGCCGCGCAGGTCGACGGGGAACCGGCCTTGGTGGCGCAGACCGGGGTCCAGCCGAGCTTCGAGGCATCGATCTTCGCTCCGGCGGGGCCGGTGAAGTCGGTGACCTTGCCGGTCAGGGACCAGCCCGCGGGGCCGCCGCGGAAGTCCTGGACCGTCACCGTCCGGAGCGAGCCGCGGGAGAAGCCGCCCTTGCCGAAGTCGACGGCGTCCAGGGTGACGGCGTCGCCGGCCTGGGTCATGGAGAGCGTGCCCGCCTTGACCGCGGAGGTGAGCTTCTGGCTGTTCGGCGGCGTCGGGGTGTCGTCGACGACGGTGTACGCCGCCGGTCCCGCCCCCTTGTCGTCGCTCCAGCTCGCTCCCTCGTAGGCGACGATGCCGCTGGTCGCCTTGTCGTTGACCGTGAGGGTGGTGGAGAACGCGCCCTGGGCGTCCGCCGTCACGGTCGTCCTGTCGGCGGTCTCCGCCGCCCCGGCCCGGCCCGCGACCGTCACGGCCGCGCCCGCGGTGAACTTCGACCCGGTGACGGTGACGCCCGCGCCGGGCTTGCCGGAGGCCGTACCGAGCTGGACGGCCCGCTGGTTGGTCTGGCCGCCGCCGGTCGCGGTCACCGTCTCGGAGACGGGCGCGGGCGGGTTGGTGACCGTGCAGGGGGTGTCCAGCTCCATGATGTAGCTGGTGTGGATGTTGTAGTCGCCGGGCGACAGGGTGATCGCGCCGGGTGCGGTGACGGTGAACGTCCCGGTCATGGAGAACGGCGGGAACGCGCCCTTCCCCGGTACCGGGTCGTTCTTCTTGGGCCCGGCGACCGTGACGTCGCCGCTCTGGGCGCCGCCCAGGGTGACCTTTCCGGTGGGGGTCATGATGTCGGCGGGCAGCGCCAGGTCCACCGGGTTGCCGGCGGCGGGCTTGGTGACCGTGTACGTGACGGTGACCGTGTCACCGACCTTGGGCGCGGCCTTGTCCACGGTGATCTGGGCGGACGTGGTGCCGTCGATCGCCGGGATACCGGCGATGGGCGGTGGTACGCAGTGTGTGGCGAAGTCGACGGGCGTCGCGGCCAGGGCCTGCGCCGGGGCGACGAGCGCCCCGGTCCCGGCCATGAGCGCCGCGGCTCCCAGTACGGCGGCCCAGCGGCGCCGTCTTCGTGCTGAAGGCATGACTGCCCCCCTCTGCGGTCGTGGCGCAGCAGCGGCTCGGCTGCGCCGGCAGGGAGCCATTGACCTGGGGGCGCGAAAAGAAGTCAATGGAATCGAAATCCCTTGACTGATGGGCCATCAGATACTGTCAAGATCCGCGTTCCCGCAGGTCAGCCAAGGGATCACGGGCGCTCGCCGCCCTTGCGTGAACAGGGAGGACCGGCGCCGCGGGACCGCGGCGCCGGTCCGGTGGGACGTGGGGGGCTCGACGTGTGCCCGGGGTCAGCTGAAGACGAACGGCCCGGGCGCCTGGGCGGCGGTGGAGTTGCAGGTCACCGGGATCCCGAAGACCACCATCTTGACCGTGCCGGGGTGGGCGTTGGCGGAGAGGCCGGGCGAGACGGTCCCGCTGAGCGGGCCGACCGTGACCCCGCTGCCGGCCGCCATGGCGGGGTTGCGCTTCCCGCTGAAGACCAGCGTGCCGCCCCCGGCCTTGGCCATGGTCAGCGTCGTGGTGATGGTGTCCTTGCCCACGGCGAGCGGGGTGGTGATCTCGGCGGAGGTGAGGGTGACGGTGGCGGCCGTGCCGTTCTGGGTGGCCGTCAGCGTCGCCTCACCGCCGCCGTAGAAACCGCAGTCGTAGACCTCGGTGGCCGACCCCGGGGAGACGGCCGCGGCCGTCGGGGCCAGCACCAGCGCACCGGTGGACAGGGCGCCGGCGGTGAGCGCCGTGAGCACCAGTGACCTCTTGCGTAACATCGGTTCCCCTTCCCGTACTTCCCGTACCGGGAGAGATGGCGGAGTGCCGCATGGAAGCGCATGTGCACAGCGCATGCGCGTGAAACCGTCCGCGGGCGGGGTGCGCACGCCACGCGGGAGGAGGGCGGCCGACGCGGCCCGGGGGCCGCGGCTCGCGCCCCCTGCCCGGCTGCCGTATCTGACGGTCCGTCGGATGGACTGCTGTTCATTGATGCGCGGGGGGTGCGGGGGCGCAAGGGGGGTCGGGGGTTTCTCCGGCATCGACCGAAAACCACCGCTCCCCCACACAACATCCAGCCACCACCGCGAAGCCACTCTTACGCCCGGAGTTCGTGTGCGGCCCGGCGGGGGCGCCTTGACGCCCGGGGTTCGCCTGCGGCCCGGCGGGGGCGCCTTGACGCCCGGGGTTCGCCTGCTGCCCAGTGGGGGCTGATCGCGCAGTTCCCCGCGCCCCTAGGGGGTTGCCGGCTGAGCAGAGCTTTTGGGAAACGGCCGTCTCCCCAAGGGGCGCGGGGAACTGCGCGAGCAACCCACCACGACCCGCAGACGACCACCGGGCCTGAAGGGGCGCGGGGAACTGCGCGACCAGCACACCACCACCCGCAGACAAAAGGGACCCGGCCCAGCCGCACCCCCAGGAGCCGACGGCCCACCTAAGGGGCGCGGGGAACGGCGCAAGCAACCCACCACGACCCGCAGACAACCACCGGGCCCTGAAGGGGCGCGGGGAACTGCGCGAGCAACCCACCACCACCCGCAGACGAACCCCGGGCACAACAGGGGCGCGGGGAACTGCGCGAGCAACCCACCACCAGCCCGCAGACGAACCCCGGGCAAAACGCGGGTCAGCCCTCGACCCGGGCGCGCAGCTCCCCGTCCGGCCCCGCCACCAGCACCGGCGTCCCCGCCCCCCCGAGGTCGCGGACCGCGGCCCGGTCCTCCTCGGAGGCCGTCCCCGCCTCGGTCACCACCGCCGCCGCCTCCAGCGACTTCGCCCCGCTCGCCACGGCCATCGCGACCGCCGTGCGCAGCGCCGAGAGCTTGAGCGAGTCCAGCTCCACGGTCCCGGCGACGTAGGTACGCCCGGTCTCGTCCCGTACGGCCGCGCCCTCGGCCACCCCGTTGCGGGCCCGGGCGCTGCGCGCCAGCGTGATGATCTTGCGGTCCTCGGGATCGAGTTCGGTACTCAGAGTCATAGCCAGAGCATAAGGAGTGGGCCCGGCCGGGCCCACAACGCAACCCCCACCCCGCACGGCCCCGCAGGCCCCCGCAGGGCCGCTCAGCCCGCCACCGGATACATCGACCCCCGCCGCCCCTCCGGCGAGGCCAGCCACTCCAGCTTCGCGGCCGTGTCGGTCCCCGGCAGCGGGTTGTGCAGCACGATCGCCAGGTCCGGCCGGGCGGGCACCCGCAGTTGGGTGGACTCCACGAACAGCGTCCCCACCACCGGGTGCTGGAACTCCTTCTTGATCTGGCCGCCGGGCAGGATGTCCCGCTGCCCCCACAGCCGCGCGAACTCCTCCGACAGCCGCGACGCCTCCTCGACGACCTCCTGGAAGCCCTCGTCGCCCGGCCGCTCCGAGCAGGCCGCCCGGTACTGGGCGACCACCAGCGCGGCGATCTCCTCCCAGCCCTTGGCGCGGGAGCGGTAGACCGGGTCGGTGAAGAAGGCGACGAGGCAGTTCTGCACGATCTCCGGGCGCATCCCGAGCACCATGGCGGCGGCGTCGTTGTACATCACCGTGTTCCAGTACGCGTCCATGATGTGCGCGGGGAACGGCATCCAGGCGTCGATCAGCCGCTGGAGGCCCTGGCACATGTCGGCGTCGGCCGGATCCACCTCGGGCGCGGGCGGGTTGAGCCCGGCCAGCACGTACAGATGCCGCCGCTCGGCGCTGGTCAGCTTCAGGACGCGGCCCACGGAGTCCAGGACCTGCGGGGAGACCGTGATGTCCCTGCCCTGCTCCAGCCACTGGTACCAGGAGACCCCCACCCCCGCCAGCACCGCGACCTCCTCGCGGCGCAGGCCCGGGGTGCGGCGGCGGGCACCGCCGTCGGGCAGCCCGGCGGCGGCCGGGCTGATCCGGGCCCGCCGGTTCATCAGGAACTCGCGCAGTTCGGTGCGCCGCAGCGACTTGCCGATCGGCGTGGCCACGTCCGTACTCCCCCTCGTCGGCTGCTGGTCGGCACCCCGGCCGCTGCCTGGTGGTGCCGCCAACAGGATAAGTTCCCACTCTCCACGGCGGTTGGCGCGCGGCCAGGCTGTGGCCATGGCAATCGACACCCCCACCGCGCCGGCCACGCCGGCCACCGCAGCGGACCCCCAAGACGCCCGGCTCTCCGGCCGCGCGAAGCTGGTCCTGTTCGTGCTCTGCGCCGCCCAGTTCATGGTGGCGCTCGACTTCTCCGTACTGAACGTGGCGCTGCCCGTCCTCGGCGAGGACCTGGGTCTGAGCCGGTCCGCGCTCCAGTGGGCGGTCACCGCGTTCGCGCTGCCCTCCGGCGGCTTCCTGCTCCTGTTCGGCCGGATCGCCGACCTGTACGGCCGCAAGAAGCTGTTCCTCACCGGACTCGCCCTCTTCGGCGCCGCCTCGCTGCTCGCCACCCTCGCCTGGGACCCGGCGTCGTTCCTGGCCGGGCGGGCACTCCAGGGGCTGGGCGCGGCGGTGATCGTGCCGACCGGGATGTCGCTGCTGACCACGACCTTCCCCGAGGGCCCGCAGCGCGACCGGGCCCTGGGCATCAGCGGCACCCTGCTCTCGCTCGGCTTCACCGTGGGCATGGTGCTCGGCGGGGTCATGACGGACACGCTGGGCTGGCGCTCGACGATGGGCCTGCTCACGGTGGCCGCGCTGGTCGTCCTCGCCCTGGCGCCCGGTCTGCTGCCCGAATCCCGCACCCCCGACCGGCCCCGTCTCGACGTGCCCGGCGCGGTCACCGTCACCGGCGGTCTGCTCGCCCTGATCTACTCCCTGTCGACGGCGGCCCAGCGCGGCTTCGGCGGCGCGGACGTCCGGGGCACCCTGATCGCCGGTCTGGCGCTGCTCGCCGCGTTCGTGGTCGTCGAGTCGCGGGCGCAGGCCCCGCTGGTCTCCCTGCCGATGCTGAGGCGCCGCACGGTGGCGTGGGGCAACCTGGGCGGGCTGGTCACCTTCTCGATGATGTCGACCGTCGTCTTCGTCCTGACCCTCTACCTCCAGGAGGTCCTGGGCCTGTCGTCCTTCAGGACCGGTCTGGTCTTCGGCGTCCAGGGCGTCCTGTCGGCGGTCGCCGGCGGCTTCGCCGCCCGGATCATCGGCCGCTTCGGCGCCCGCCGCACCCTGGTCCTCTCGCTGCTCGGCCAGGGCTTGTTCATCGCCCTGCTGCTGGCGGCGGGCCGCGAGTCGGGCGCGCTGCTCGCCACCGTCGGGGTCTCCCTGGCCAGCATGTGCCACCTGGGCGCGATCATCTCGTACGGAGTGACCGTCACCAGTGGGGTCCCCGACGAGGAGCAGGGCCTGGCGACGGGGCTGGTCACCACGACCCAGCAGGTCGGCATCACCATCGGCATCCCGCTGCTGGGCGTCCTGGCCACGACCGGGGACGACCTGTTCTCGGGGGTGCGGACGGTGCTGCTGGTGGACGCGGTGATCGTGGTCGCGGCGGCGGCCCTGGTGGCGGTGGGCCTTGGCCGCCGCCGGGCCTAGGGCGCAACACGCCCTGGCCGTTCACGGCCGGTCGAGCCGCAGCCGTTCGGCCTTCGGCAGTCCCGCGACCACCAGGTCGTACGAGTCCTCGATCAGCTCCCGGACCATCCGGTCCGGGAGCTGATCGATGTCCACCGTGTTCCAGTGGCGCTTGTTCATGTGCCAGCCCGGCACGATCGCCGGGTACTCCGCGCGCAGCCGCACCGCCTCGTCCGGGTCGCACTTGAGGTTGGCGGTGAGCGGGGTGCCGCCCAGATTGCTCAGGGCGAACATCTTGCCGAGGACCTTGAAGACGGAGGTCCCCGAGCCGAAGGGGAACTCCTCGGTCGCGGCGTTGAACGCCAGGCAGAATTCCCTGAGCTCCTGAGGGGTCACGCCTCTTCCTCCTCCTTGACGGCCACCGGCTCCACCAGCACGGTCACGATCTTGTTCCGGCGGCCCGCGGGTGACTCGGCCGTCAGCCGCAGCGCCCGCCCGTCCGGCAGGTCGACGGTGGCCGTGGCACCCGCGATGGGCACCCGGCCGAGCGCCTTGGCGAGCAGTCCGCCGACCGTCTCCACGTCCTCGTCGTCGAACGCGTCGAGCCCGAACAGCTCGCCCAGGTCGCCGATGTCGAGCCGCGCGGTGACCCGGAAGCAGCCGTCCGCCAGCTCCTCGACCGGCGGCAGCTCCCGGTCGTACTCGTCGGTGATCTCCCCGACGATCTCCTCCAGGATGTCCTCGATGGTGACGATCCCGGCCGTGCCGCCGTACTCGTCGATGACGACGGCGACGTGGCTGCGGTCCTGCTGCATCTCGCGCAGCAGGTCGCCCGCGTTCTTGGTGTCGGGGACGAAGGCGGCCGGGCGCATCGCGGTGGAGACCAGGTCGGCCTCCGAGTCCCGGTTGATGTGCGTCTTGCGGACCAGGTCCTTCAGATACACGATGCCGACGATGTCGTCCTCGTTCTCCCCGGTCACCGGGATGCGGGAGAAGCCCGAGCGCAGCGCGAGCGTGAGCGCCTGGCGGATGGTCTTGTAGCGCTCGATGCAGACGAGGTCGGTGCGCGGCACCATCACCTCGCGCACCAACGTGTCGCCGAGCTCGAAGACCGAGTGCACCATCCGGCGCTCGTCGTCCTCGATGAGCGACTCCTGCTCGGCGAGGTCGACCATGGCCCGCAGCTCGGCCTCGGAGGCGAACGGGCCCTTGCGGAAGCCCTTTCCGGGTGTGAGCGCGTTGCCGAGGAGGATGAGGAGCTGCGGCACCGGGCCCATGATCCTGGCGAGCGGCAGCAGGACGTACGCGGCGGCCGTCGCCGTGTTGAGCGGGTGCTGGCGGCCGATCGTGCGCGGCGAGACGCCGACGGCGACGTAGGAGACGAGCACCATCACCGCGATGGCGACGACCAGCGCCGTCCAGGTCTCTGCGAAGTCCTCCAGGCAGACATAGGTGACCAGCACCCCGGCCGCCATCTCGCAGGCGACCCGGACGAGCAGGGCCACGTTGAGGTAGCGGGTGGGGTCGGCGGCCACCTGGGCGAGCTTCGCCGCGCCGCGCCGCCCCGACCGTACGGCCTCGTCCGCGCGGAACGAGGACGTACGGGCGATGCCGGCCTCCGCGCAGGCGGCCAGCCAGGCCACCACGACCAGCGCGACGGCGCCGAAGAGCAGCTGCCCGGTCATGAGACGGTCGGCGCCGGGGAGGGACCGGTGTGGCCCTTCTCCGCCCGCCAGCCGTCCACGATGGCCGCCTGGAGGCCGAACATCTCGGCCTTCTCGTCCGGCTCCTCGTGGTCGTACCCGAGCAGGTGGAGCACGCCGTGGACGGTCAGGAGCTGGAGCTCCTCGTCCATCGAGTGCCGGGTCGGCGCGTCCTCGCCCTGCTGCCTGGCGACCTCGGGGCAGAGCACGATGTCACCGAGGAGCCCCTGCGGGGGCTCCTCGTCGTCCTTCATCGGCGGACGCAGCTCGTCCATCGGGAAGGACATGACATCGGTCGGTCCCGGCAGGTCCATCCACTGGATGTGCAGCTGCTCCATCGCCTCGGCGTCCACGACGATCACCGAGAGCTCGGAGAGCGGGTGGATCCGCATCCGCGTGAGCGCGTAGCGGGCGATGTCGAGGATCGCCTGCTCGTCGACCTCGGTTCCGGACTCGTTGTTGACGTCGATCGACATGGTGCGCTCTGACTACTTCCCGTTGCGGTCCTGCTGGCTGTCGTACTTCTCGTACGCGTCGACGATACGGCCGACGAGCTTGTGCCGGACGACGTCCTGGGACGACAGCCGGGAGAAGTGGACGTCCTCGACCCCCTCCAGGATCTCCTGGACCTGGCGCAGACCGCTCTTCGTGCCGTTCGGCAGGTCGACCTGGGTGATGTCACCCGTGATGACGATCTTCGAGTCGAAGCCGAGACGGGTGAGGAACATCTTCATCTGCTCGGCGCTGGTGTTCTGCGCCTCGTCCAGGATGATGAACGCGTCGTTCAGTGTACGGCCGCGCATGTACGCCAGGGGGGCGACCTCGATCGTGCCGGCCGCCATCAGCCGGGGGATGGAGTCGGGGTCGAGCATGTCGTGCAGCGCGTCGTAGAGCGGGCGCAGATACGGGTCGATCTTCTCGTAGAGCGTGCCCGGCAGGAAGCCGAGGCGCTCGCCCGCCTCGACGGCGGGGCGGGTCAGGATGATCCGGGTGACCTGCTTGGACTGCAGGGCCTGGACCGCCTTGGCCATGGCGAGATAGGTCTTTCCGGTACCGGCGGGGCCGATGCCGAAGACGATCGTGTGCTTGTCGATCGCGTCGACGTACCGCTTCTGGTTGAGGGTCTTGGGGCGGATCGTGCGACCACGGCTGGAGAAAATGTTCTGGGTCAGGACATCGGCCGGGGTCTCGTGGCCGTCCTCCGCTCTGCCGTTCTCGCTCGCCCTGAGCATGGCGATCGAGCGTTCCACTGCGTCCTCCGTCATCGGCTGACCGGTGCGGAGCACCAGCATCATCTGGTCGAACAGGCGTTGGATGAGCGCGACTTCCGCCGGGGCCCCCGTGGCACTGATCTCATTGCCCCGGACATGGATGTCGGCCGCCGGGAAGGCCTTCTCGATCACGCGCAGCAGCGAGTCCCGGGATCCGAGCAGCATCACCATCGGGTGCTTGGCAGGGACCTCGATCTGGGCACTCGCCTGCGGCTGTGTGGGTGTCTGAGTCATGGGCCGGCTCTGTGGCCTGCGCATACCTCCTGTTGCAGGGTTCTCGCTGCTCGACAACCTCTGGACTACCAAGCGTACGACCTGGCACTGACAGCGCCGAGGGGTTTTCGCACCGGGAAGCGCCGTGACTCCCGCCGCCGCCTCCCCGCCCGCGGACCGCGCGCGACCGGCCCGCCACGACCCGCCACGACCCGCGGACGAACCGCTCAAGCCGGGCGGCGGAAGCCGATCGTCGGTACGGCCCGGCGCAGCGGCCACGGGCGGGCCGCCCCCGGCAGCAGTCCCTCCAGGAACTCGTACCGGCGCAGGGCCGCGGGGTCCTGCCCCGACCGGATGCGCACGGCCTGCCACCACGCCGCGATCTCCGCCCACCCCGGCGCCGAGAGCGAGCCCCCGAACTCCTGGACGGACAGGGCGGCCGTCAGGCCCGCGAAGGCGAGCCGGTCCGCGAGCGGCCACCCGGCGAGCGTCCCGGTGACGAACCCGGCCACGAAGACGTCGCCCGCCCCCGTCGGGTCGAGCGCCTCCACCGCGATCGCGGGGACCTCGGCGGTCTCCCCGGTCGAGCCGTCCACCGCGTACGCGCCCTCCGCGCCCAGGGTGACCACCGCGACCGGCACCTTCTCGGCCAGGACGCGGGCCGCCGCGCGCGGGCAGTCGGTGCGGGTGTAGCGCATCGCCTCGCCCGCGTTGGGCAGGAACGCCTCGCAGTGCTCAAGGCCGGTCAGCCCCGCCAGGTCCCAGTGCCCGGTGTCGTCCCAGCCGACGTCGGCGAAGATCCGCGAGCCGTGCCGGGCGGCGTCGGCGATCCACTCCTCGGTGCGGCCGGGCACCAGGGAGGCGATCGCGGCACGCGCGCGTGGCGGCGCGGCCGGGGCGGACTCCTCCCAGGGCGCCTCGTGGCCGTGCGAGACCATGGTCCGCTCGCCCTCGTACGCCATGGAGACGGTGACCGGGGAGTGCCAGCCGGGCACGGTCCGCGACAGCGACAGGTCGATGCCCTCGCCCTGCTCCAGGGCGTCCCAGCAGTACTCGCCGTAGTGGTCGTCGCCGAAGGCCGCCGCCAGCGAGGTGTGCAGGCCGAGGCGGGCGAGCGCGATGGCCATGTTGGCGACGCCGCCGGGGCTGGAGCCCATGCCGCGCGCCCACGACTCGGTGCCGCGCACCGGGGCGGAGTCGAGGCCGGTGAAGATGATGTCGAGGAAGACCGTGCCGGTCAGGAAGACGTCGCACTCCGGGTCCCGCGGCCGGCGCACCTTGCCCAGCGGGTCGACGCCCGCGGTGTGCCCCCACCGGTCTGCGCGGTCCTGCTGCTCTCTGCTGGATGTGGTCACGGCGGACTCCCCGTTCGCGTACGGATGGGGCCAGTGTGCCCGATCCGTACGCGCCGGGAGCCGTCGCCGGGGGGCTGGGGCGCGGCGGGTGACCGCGTCTACCAGCGCGGCAGCTCCGGCGCGCGCCACCGCTCGTGCCCGGGGGCCCGGCGCATGGCGGCCGCGTCGTCGCGGTCGCGGAAGGTGCCGTCGTCGGCCAGCCAGCGGCGGTGGAGCCGGTCGAGGGCGTCCCGGTCGAGGGTGACGCCGAGCCCGGGAGTGTCGGAGACGGTCAGGCGCCCGTCCCGGAAGACGTGGCGGTCCACGACGACGTCCTCGCTCTGCCAGGGGTAGTGGCTGTCGCACGCGTAGTCGAGGTTGGGCACGGTCGCGGCGACGTGGGTCATGGCGGCGAGGCTGATGCCCAGGTGCGTGTTGGAGTGCATGGACAGGCCCACGCCGAAGGTGCGGCAGATCGCGGCCAGTTCCCGGGTGTTGCGCAGCCCGCCCCAGTAGTGGTGGTCGCTGAGGACGACCTGCACGGCGTCGGTCAGGAACGCCTCGCGGATCTCGGGGAACGTGGTCACGCACATGTTGGTGGCGAGCGGCACGGAGGTGCCCGCGGCGACCTCCGCCATCGCGCGCGTGCCGGACGCCGGGTCCTCCAGGTACTCCAGTACGTCCGCGAGTTCGGCGGCGACGCGGAGCGAAGTGGCCGTGCTCCAGCCGCCGTTCGGATCGAGCCGCAGCGGGCGCCCCGGGAAGGCCTCGGCGAGCGCCCGGATCGCGGCGCTCTCCTGCTCGGGCGGGAAGACACCGCCCTTCAGCTTGAAGGAGCCGAACCCGTACGCGCGCACGAAGCGCCGGGCCTGCGCCACGATCCCCTCGGGGTCGAGCGCCGCGCCCCAGTCGTCCTTCTCGCCCGCCCCGCCCGGGTGTTCGGCCCACCGGTAGAAGAGGTACGCGCTGTACTCCACGCTGTCGCGGACCTTGCCGCCGAGGAGGCTGTGCACGGGCACGCCGAGCGTCCTGCCGAGCGCGTCGAGGCAGGCGACCTCGAAGGCGGAGACGACGGAGAGCCTCAGCTTGTCGGCGCTCTGCACACCGCGCAGCCCGCCGACGTCCACGGAGTGGTCGACGCGGGCGTCGTCCACGGGCAGCTCGTTCATCAGCGTGAACAGCCCATTGAGATCCGCGAGCGCGTGCCGGGCGGCGACCAGGGCGTCGGCGTACGGCCGGGCCAGCTCCAGGTACTGGGTGTCGCCGTAGGTCTCCCCGACACCGGTGACCCCGTTGTCGGTGACGACTTCGACGACGAGGCGGGGGGTGTACGGCTGGTGGACGCCCTGGACGTTGAGGAGCGGGGGGTCGGCTATGAGGACGGGGGTGAGCCGGACATCGACGAGACGGATCGACTGCGACGGTACATCCATGAGAATGAAGACTAGATATGTGAACAGTGAGGGTCAAGGAAAAGGCCACCGAACGGCACACGTGGGCAGCGGGCCTACCCACCCCCTCACCGCCGGAAACAGACAAGTGACCTAGATCACCAAGGGCCGGCTTTCACGGGCTCGGGCGGCTTGATACAAATTGGGCCGCGTTCCCGTACGTGACAACACCGGGCGCATCCCCCCTCATTGCCTGCCTCCCCCACCTTCTGCCCGTTCGGGCACCGCTCCTGGGAACGCCCATGTCCGCACGCCCTCGTGCCGCCTGGCCGCTGGTCGCCGTCTTCACGGCCGGCTATCTGGCCGCGTATCTGCTCCCCACCGTCGTCGGCCGCCTCTCCTCGGGCCTCGGGCTGCCGCCCACCCGGGCCGGACTCGTCGGCTCCGTCCTGCTGTTGAGCTCCGCGTCGGCGGGCTTCGCGCTGGCGGCGCGCGTGGAGCGGTACGGGGAGCGACGGCTCGCCCGGCTGGGCCTGCTCCTCGCACTGGCGGGTTACGGCGCCGCCGCGTCGACCTCGCTGCTGCCGTTGGTGGTGGCGGGGGCGGTGGTCGGCGGCTTCGGGTCCGGTACGGCGACGGCGGTGGCGGCGTCCGGGATGGCCGCGCGGCCGGACCCGCACCGGCTGACCACGCTGGGACTGCTGTCGGTCTCGGCGACGGCCGGGGCGCTGTATCTGACGCTCCCGCGCCTCGGGGGCGGCCACGGCCTGCCGTTCGCGGCGATCGCGGGGGTGGCGGGGCTGGTGTGGCCCGCGACGAGCCGTCTGCCGGGCCCGGCCGCCGCCGGGCGCCCCATGGGCGCCGCGCCCTCCTCGCTCCTGCCGCACCGGCGGACCGGGGCGGTACTGGCGGCGGCGATGCTGTGCTGGTCCCTGGCGCAGAACGCGCTGTGGGGCGTGAGCGGACGCATCGGCCTGACCCAGGCGGGGCTGACCGAGGTGACGGTGGGCGCGGTGTTCGCGGTCGCGCTGCTCGCGGGCCTGCTCGGGGTGACCGGCGCGGGGGCGCTGGGCGCACGGCTGGGGCGGGCGGTGCCGATCGGGGGCGGGACGGTGGTGATCGCGGGGTGCGTGCTGGTGAGCGCGTCGGCGCGGGGCCTGGTGTCGTTCGCGTCCGGCGAGATCCTGTGGAACGTCTTCTACCCGGTGGTGCTCTCGTACCTGATCGCCCTGGCGGCATCCCTGGACCCGCGCGGCCGCTGGGCGGTCCTGGCGGGCTCGGCGTCGTCGCTCGGGGTGGCGTGCGGACCGCTGACGGGGAGTGTGCTGTCGGCGTGGGTGGGGTTCGGGGGGATGGGGGTGGTGCTGGGGGCGCTCCTGCTCGTGGTGGCCGCCCCCCTGACACTCCTGGCCCGCCCCGGCCCGCGCCCGTCCCCGGCGGACCGGCCTGCGGCGCAGCCGGTGGGGCAACTGGTGGGGCAGCCGGTGGGAGGGGAGTTCGGACTGTCGGTGTGAGTGCGCCTGCGGGCGAGCGGGGTGGGGAGGCTGACCGCGCAGTTCCCCGCGCCCCTTATCCGCCCGGAATTCGTCTGCCGCTGGGTGGGGGCTGGTCGCGCAGTTCCCCGCGCCCCTGGGTAGTCCGGTTCACCCGGCACCCGGAGGCCCCGGGGCAGGGGCGCAGCCCCGTCCCTTAAGGGGCGCGGGGAACTGCGCGACCAGCCCCCACCGGGCCCGCGGATCACCAGGACCGTAGGGGCGCGGGGAACTGCGCGACAAAGCGGTCACCCACCCGCACATCACCCCGGCCGCAGGCCGCCCCCCCAGCCCCCGGAGGGTTTAGGGAAGGGGCGGGGTGGGGAACTCGTACGCCTCGACCTCCGCCAGATACCTCTCCCGCTCCCCCTCCCCCAAAAACGCCGCCAGGAACGAATTCCGCGCCAGCCCCCGCAGATCCCCCTCCGACAGCCCCAACGCCGCCCCCACCGCGTCGAAGTTGTCCCCGGCGTACCCCCCGAAGTACGCCGGATCATCGGAGTTCACCGTGCACACCAGCCCCGCGTCCATCATCCGCCGCAACGGATGCTCGGTGAGCGAGGACACCGCCCGCAGCCGTACGTTCGAGAGCGGGCACAGCGTCAGCGGGATCCGGTCGCGGACCAGGCGGGCCACCAGCTCCGGGTCCTCCAGGGCCCGCAGCCCGTGGTCCACCCGCTCCACGCCGAGGACGTCGAGCGCCTCGGTGATGTAGGACGGCGGCCCCTCCTCCCCCGCGTGCGCCACCTTCCGCAGCCCCAGCGCGTCCGCCATCGCGTACACCTCGCGGAACTTCGCCGGCGGATGCCCGACCTCCGCCGAGTCGAGGCCGACGCCCGTGATCCGGTGCAGATGCGGCCGCGCCGCCTCCAGCGTCTCCAGGGCCGACTCCGCCGACCGGTCGCGCAGGAAGCAGAGGATCAGCCGGGTCGTGACGCCGTGGCGGGCCTCGCCGCGGTCCAGGGCCCGGCCGAGCCCCTCGATCACGGTCCCGATCGGCACCCCCCGCGACGTGTGTGCCTGCGGGTCGAAGAAGATCTCCGCGTGCCGCACCCCCTGCGCCGCCGCCCGCGCCAGATACGCCTCCGCCAGCGCCTCGAAGTCGTCCTCCGTACGCAGCACCGCCATCAGCGCGTAGTACAGGTCGAGGAAGGACTGGAGGTCGTCGAAGAGGTACGCCTTGCGCAGCTCCTCGGTGTCGGCGTACGGCAGCCGCACACCGTTGCGCGCGGCCAGTTCGAAGGCGAGCTCGGGTTCGAGGGTGCCTTCGATGTGGAGGTGGAGTTCGGCCTTGGGGAGGGGCATGGAGGTACTTCCTGGAAAAGGTGGCCGGACGGCCAGATCGTGAACGTGGTTACGGCGTACGTTTCGGCAGCGGCACCCGTGTCAGGTCCGCCGCGATCGTCAGCTCCCCCGCGAACCCGGCCCCCCGCGCCTGGCGCGCGAAGTCCGCCGGGTCCGCGTACCGCTGCGAGAAGTGCGTGAGGACGAGGTGGCGCACCCCGGCGTCCCGGGCCGCCCCGGCCGCCTGACCTGCCGTCAGATGCCCGTGGTCCTCGGCGAGCCGCACGTCCTCGTCCAGGAACGTCGACTCGATGACCAGCATGTCGCAGCCCTCGGCCAGCGCGGGCACCGACGCGCAGAGCCGGGTGTCCATGACGAAAGCGAACCGCTGGCCGCGCCGCACCTCGCTGACGTCGGCGAGCGCCACCCCGCGCAGTACGCCCTCGCGCCGCAGGCGCCCCACGTCCGGCCCGGTGATGCCGTGCTCGGCCAGGAGCGCGGGCAGCATCCGGCGCCGGTCCGGCTCGGTGAGCCGGTAGCCGTAGGACTCGACCGGGTGCGAGAGCCGGCGCGCTTCGAGCGTGTACGCCTCGGTCTCCGCCAGCACCGCGCCCTCGCCCTCGACCGGGACCTGCGTCAGCTCGACCGTCTCGCGGTAGGCCGTCGCGTACCGCAGCCGGTCGAAGAAGTGCCGGCCGCTCGCCGGGTAGTGCGCGGTGACCGGGTGCGGCACCCGGTCGAGGTTGATCCGCTGGATCACCCCGGCGAGCCCCAGCGAGTGGTCGCCGTGGAAGTGCGTGACGCAGATCCGGTCGATGTCGTGCGCGGCCACGCCGGCCCGCAGCATCTGCCGCTGGGTGCCCTCGCCGGGGTCGAAGAGGATGCCCCGGCCGTCCCAGCGCAGCAGATAGCCGTTGTGGTTGCGGTGCCGGGTCGGGACCTGGCTGGCGGTGCCGAGCACCACCAGTTCACGTACGGACAAGAGGGGTTACCGGTCCCGTCCCGCTATCCGGGCGGCCACTGGAGGCCGCGGCCGCCCAGCACATGGGCGTGCGCGTGGAAGACGGTCTGGCCCGCGCCGCTGCCGGTGTTGAAGACGATCCGGTACCCGCTGCCGTCGATCTTCTCGGCGGCGGCGATCTCCCCGGCCTCGCGCAGCAGGTCGGCGGCGACCGCCGGCTCGGCGGCGGCGAGGGAGGCCGCGTCGGGGTGGTGGGCGCGGGGGATGACCAGGACGTGCGTGGGCGCCTGGGGGTTGATGTCGCGGAACGCCACGACGGTCTCGGTCTCCCGGACGACGGTCGCCGGGACGTCCCCCGAGACGATCTTGCAGAACAGGCAGTCCGCCTGCGGCTCTCCGGCCACGGTCCTGAGCTCCTCGGTCACGGTGGGAACAGGGGGATACGGATGGGAACGATCGATCAGTCAGCAGCATGCTACTGACGTCTGCCCACCGGACCCCACGCGCCCCGGCCCCGCCCGGCCCTCACTTGCCCTGGAACGTCTCCGTCACGGTCACCGTGACCGTCACCGTCGGCCGGCCGCCCGGCTTGCCCGGGGGCCTGGGGGTGCTCCGGCTCGGCGGCGGCGCGTTGCAGTCGCCCAGGACGCTCGCGTGGAAGACCGTGCGGTCCGCGACCTTCGCCGTCAGATCGCCCCGCACGCAGCGGTCCTCGCGCTCCTCCGTCACCTTGCCGGTGACGCTGATCTTCTTGTTGTCGTCGGTGCGGCCCCGGCAGCCGACCGTGGCGACCGTCCGGGTCGAGGCGGCCGACGGCGTACGGGTCGACGAGCCACCGTCGACCTTCGCGGTGCAGGTCAGATACCGCACCTTGAAGCCGTCGTGCTCCAGCTTGCTCGTCGCGACCTTGTCGGTGGTCACCGAGACGGTGACCGAGCTCATGCCGCCGACCGGGTCGCAGGCCGCGGCGCCGGCCGCCGCCCCGGCGACCAGGCCGAGCGCGGCGAACGCGCGCCGGTGGCGCAGCGGCCACGTGACGTATCTCCTTGCCCCCATACGCGCCAGCGTCCCACCCCGGCGCCGGGCGCGGTAGACGGCTTTACGACGTCGGCCGGACGCACGGGCGGACGCCACGCGGACGCCGACGGGAGGTCAGGCGGACGCCGGCGGGAGGTCAGCCATGCGCCGGCGGCGTCACGACCAGCGGCCGGTGCGCCCCATCAGCAGCGCCGCCGCCGCCGTGCCCGCCGTGGAGGTGCGCAGCACGCTCGGGCCGAGCACGTACGGCCGGGCGCCGGCCTGCGCGAAGGCCGCCAACTCCTCGGGCGACACGCCCCCTTCGGGGCCCACCACCAGGACGATCTCCCCGCGCGCGGGCAGCTCGGCCGTGGCCAGCGGCTCGCTCGGGACGTCGCTGCCCTCGTGCAGCACGGCGGCGAAATCAGCCGTGGCCAAAAACGCGACAACCTGCTTGGTCGTCAGCGCGTCCCGCACCTCCGGGAACCGCACCCGGCGCGACTGCTTGCCCGCCTCACGGGCCGTGGCGCGCCACTTGGCGAGGGACTTGGCGCCCCGGTCGCCCTTCCACTGCGTGATGCAGCGCGAGGCCTGCCAGGGCACCACGGCGTCGACGCCCACCTCGGTCATCGTCTCGACCGCGACCTCGCCCCGGTCGCCCTTGGGCAGTGCCTGGACGACGGTGATGCGCGGCTGCGGCTGCGGCTCGTCCCTCAGCGAGTCCAGCTGGACGACGAGCCGGTCCTTGCCCTCGGTGGCCAGGACCACGCAGTCCGCCCAGGTGCCGCGGCCGTCGGTGAGGACGACGTCCTCACCGGGTTCGAGCCGCTTCACGGAGACGGCGTGCCGTCCCTCGGGGCCGTCCAGGACGTACCGGCCACCCGGCCCGGACGCGGGGAAACGCTCGACGACGAAGACCGGGGCGGTCATGACGTGCTCCTCATGTGGTGCGGTTTCTCGTTGCGGCGGCCAGCGCGGCGAGCGCCGCGTCCACTTCGGCCGCCAGGACCTCCACCAGCTGCCCGGCGGGCAGCGCCCGCGCCAGCCGGTGCCCCTGGCCCGCCCACAGCGCCATGCCCTGGGCGTCGCCCGCCGCCGCGGCGGCCCGCCGCAGCCCGGCGGTGATCTGGTGCACCTGGGGGTAGGCGGCCGGGGCGTACGGTCCGTGCTCGCGCATGAAGCGGTTGACCAGGCCGCGGGCCGGGCGTCCGGAGAACGCCCGCGTCAGCTCCGTACGGACGAAGAGGGGGTCGGTCAGGGCCTGCTTGTGCAGGGCGTGCGCGCCGGACTCGGGGCAGGCCAGGAACGCCGTGCCGAGCTGCGCCGCGTCCGCGCCCGCCGCGAGCACCGCCGCGATCTGGGCGCCGCGCATCAGCCCACCGGCCGCGACGATCGGCAGCGTCACGCTCTCACGGACCTGGGTGATCAGCGTCAGCAGCCCGAGCCCGGAGCCGTCGGCCTGCGGGTCGTCGCGGTGCGTGGACTGGTGGCCGCCGGCCTCCGTCCCCTGGACGCAGACGGCGTCGGCCCCGGCGACCTGCGCGGCCAGCGCCTCGTCGGGGGTGGTCACGGTGACGACGGTGTACGTGCCGAGGGCGGCGAACGCGGCGAGCACCTCGCGCTCGGGGCAGCCGAAGGTGAACGAGACGGCCGCGACCGGGTCCTCGCGCAGGATCGCCAGCTTGGCCTCGTAGCCGTCGTCGCCGCCGGAGTCGGCCTCGCCCAGCGGCGTCTCGTACCAGGTGGCCTCGCCCGCGAGCTGGTTGCGGTACACCTCGATGACGGCCGGGTCGGTGTGCGGCGGCTGCGGCATGAACAGGTTGACCCCGAAGGGGCGTCCGGTGAGCCCCCGCAGCTGCTTGATCTCCTGGTACATGCCGTCGGCCGTCTTGTACCCGGCGGCCAGGAACCCGAGTCCGCCGGCCTCGCAGACCGCGGCGGCCAGACCGGGGGCGGAGACGCCACCGGCCATGGGAGCCTGCACGATCGGATACCGGCAGAGATCGGTCAAAGCCATGCCCGCATCGTGCCACGGCCCCGCCCAGCCACCGAATCCCCCCGACCCCCCGGCCCTTTCACCCCCGGGCTGGCCGCACGGTTCCCCAAGGGGTCACCGGCTGAGCGACATTCCGGGAGACGGCGGTCCCCCCAAAGGGGCGCGGGGAACTGCGCGAGCAACCCGCCACCGGCCCGCAGACAAAGACCGGGCCGAACAGGGGCGCGGGGAACCGCGCGACCAGCCCCCACGCACCCGCAGCCGAACCGCGAGCCGAGGCCCCCGAGAGGGAACCCCTCACCGCCCGTTGAACGCGTCCTTCAGCCGGGAGAACAACCCCTGCTGCCCGGGCTGGAACTGCCCCGTCGGGCGTTCCTCGCCACGGAGCTTCGCCAGCTGGCGCAGCAGATCCTCCTGCTGCGGATCCAGCTTGGTCGGCGTGGTGACCTCGACGTGGACGATCAGGTCGCCCCGGCCACCGCCCCGCAAGTGCGTCACACCGCGCGCGTGCAGCGGGATGGACTGGCCCGACTGGGTGCCCGGGCGGATGTCCACCTCCTCCATGCCGTCCAGCGTCTGCAACGGCACCTTGGTGCCGAGCGACGCCGCCGTCATGGGGATCGTCACCGTGCAGTGCAGATCGTCGCCACGGCGCTGGAAGACGTCGTGGTTCAGCTCGTGGATCTCCACGTACAGATCACCGGCGGGGCCGCCGCCGGGGCCGACCTCGCCCTCGCCCGCGAGCTGGATCCGGGTGCCGTTGTCGACACCGGCCGGGATCTTGACCGTGAGCGTGCGGCGCGAGCGGATGCGGCCGTCGCCCGCGCACTCCGGGCACGGCGTGGGCACGACAGTCCCGAAGCCCTGGCACTGGGGGCAGGGGCGGGAGGTCATGACCTGGCCGAGGAAGGAGCGGGTGACCTGGGAGACCTCGCCGCGGCCGCGGCACATGTCACACGTCTGCGCCGAAGTGCCGGGGGCGGCGCCCTCGCCGGAGCAGGTCGTACAGACGACCGCCGTGTCGACCTGGATGTCCTTGGTCGTACCGAAGGCCGCCTCGTTGAGGTCGATCTCCAGCCGGATCATGGCGTCCTGGCCGCGACGGGTGCGCGAACGGGGCCCGCGCTGCGCCGCGTTGCCGAAGAACGCGTCCATGATGTCCGAGAAGTTCCCGAAGCCGCCCGCGCCGAAGCCGCCGGCGCCACCGCCGCCGGAGGACGACAGGGGGTCGCCCCCGAGGTCGTAGACCTGCTTCTTCTGCGGGTCCGAGAGAACCTCGTAGGCGGCGTTGATCTCCTTGAAGCGCTCCTGCGTCTTCGGGTCCGGATTCACATCCGGGTGGAGCTCACGCGCCAGGCGCCGGAACGCCTTCTTGATCTCGTCCTGCGATGCGTCGCGGCGTACGCCCAGTACGGCGTAGTAGTCCGTGGCCACTTACGACTCCGCCAGGATCTGTCCGACGTAACGTGCCACTGCGCGTACCGCTCCCATCGTTCCGGGGTAATCCATGCGGGTCGGTCCGACCACGCCGAGTTTCGCGACGGCTTCGCCGCCCGAACCGTAGCCGACCGAGACGACGGACGTGGAGTTCAGCCCTTCATGGGCGTTCTCATGCCCGATTCGTACGGTCATGCCCGATTCTTTGGCCTCGCCGAGCAGCTTGAGGAGCACGACCTGCTCCTCCAGCGCCTCCAGCACCGGCCGAATGGTCAGGGGGAAGTCGTGTCCGAAGCGGGTGAGATTGGCGGTGCCGCCGATCATCAGCCGTTCCTCGGTCTCCTCCACCAGGGTTTCGAGCAGGGTGGCGAGCACCGTCGAAACGGTTCCTCGGTCCTCCGGCTCGAAGGATTCGGGAAGATCCTGCACCAGCTGCGGGACGTCCGCGAAGCGGCGCCCCACCACCCGGCTGTTGAGCCGGGCCCGCAGATCCGCCAGCGAGGTCTCGCCGAACGGCGCCGGGCAGTCGACCAGCCGCTGCTCGACCCGCCCGGTGTCCGTGATGAGCACCAGCATCAGCCGGGCCGGGGCCAGCGACAGCAGCTCCACGTGCCGCACGGTGGACCGTGTCAGCGACGGGTACTGCACGACGGCGACCTGCCGGGTCAGCTGTGCGAGCAGCCGGACCGTGCGCGCCACCACGTCGTCGAGGTCGACGGCCCCGTCCAGGAAGTTCTGGATGGCCCGCCGCTCCGGCGACGACAGCGGCTTGACGCCCGCGAGCCGGTCGACGAACAGCCGGTAGCCCTTGTCCGTGGGGATACGGCCGGCGCTGGTGTGGGGCTGGGCGATGAAGCCCTCCTCCTCCAGTACGGCCATGTCGTTGCGCACGGTCGCCGGCGAGACGCCCAGCTTGTGCCGCTCGGTCAGGGCCTTCGAGCCGACCGGCTCCTCGGTCCCGACGTAGTCCTGGACGATCGCGCGCAGGACTTCGAGTCTGCGTTCACTGAGCACCGCGCACACCTCCAGCTGTCGTCCTGGCCGCTCTGCCCTGGCACTCTGCGCGTTCGAGTGCCAGCGATCCCCGGCCAGTGTACGGCCGACCGGTACACCCCTAGCAAGGGCGGCAGCCCGTGACGCTCGCGGCGCGCTCGAACGCACCGCCCCGGCCGCCCGGGATAGCGTCGTGTCATGGACATCCGCTGGGAAGAGTTCGGCTGGGAGCGGCTGGGCGACGGCGTGGGCCGCCGCCGGCTGCCGGGGTGGGACGCGACGGCGGGCCTGGTCGCGGGCGAGGACGCGGTCCTGCTGTACGACACGGGCTCGACCCTGCGCGAGGGCGCCGAGCTGCGCGCCCAGGCACAGGCGCTGCTCAGGCGTCGGGTGACGCATATCGCACTCAGCCATCCCCACTTCGACCACGTCCTGGGCACGGCCGCGTTCTCCGGGGCCGAGGTCTACGGGGCGGTCGGGATCGACCGGGTCCTGGACGGGGACGCCCTGCGGACGGACGCCGTCACCCACGGGGTGCCGCCCGCGCGGGCCGCCGAGGCGGCGGACCTGCTGGTGCGCCCGCAGCACTTCGTGACGGGCGAGTGGACGCTGGAGCTGGGCGGGCGCCAGGTGCTGCTGGCGAACGTGGGCCCCGGCCACACCGGCCACGACCTGGCCCTGCTGGTCCCGGGCAGCCCTGGTGGCGCCGGCTCACCCGAGATCGTCTTCTGCGGTGACCTGGTCGAGGAGTCCGGCGAGCCGCAGGCCGGGCCGGACGCGGTCCGCACCCACTGGCCCGCGGCCCTCGACCGGCTGCTCGACCTGGGCGGCGAGGACGCGGTGTACGTACCGGGGCACGGGGCGGTGGTGGACGCGGCGTTCGTCCGGGCGCAACGGGCCGGGCTCGCGGAGGAATTCGGCGTGTCATAAGGGCGTACACCCATATGGGCACATGATCCACCCGTATTCTCATCGGAATGCGCAGCTACAGCCCGGACCTGACTCCGCCCTGGAAGAAGGGGACCCCGGCCCCCGAGGTGCCCGCCGAGCTCGACCTGGTCGTCGAGGAGGTGACGACCGGGTTCTGCGGGGCGGTGCTCCGCTGCGAGGCGGGGACGGTGACGCTGGAGGACCGCTTCGGCAAGAAGCGGGTGTTCCCCATGGCGGCGCGGGGGTTCCTGCTGGAGGGGAAGGTGGTCACGCTGGTACGCCCGCCGGCGCCCGCTCCCTCGCGCCCGGCGCGCACCGCCTCGGGCTCCGTGGCGGTGCCGGGGGCGCGGGCGCGGGTGGCGCGCGCGGGGCGCATCTATGTCGAGGGGCGCCACGACGCGGAGCTGGTGGAGAAGGTGTGGGGCGACGACCTGCGCATCGAGGGCGTCGTCGTCGAGTACCTGTCGGGCATCGACGACCTCCCCGCGATCGTCGCGGACTTCGCCCCCGGCCCCGACGCGCGCCTGGGCGTCCTGGTCGACCACCTGGTCCCCGGCTCCAAGGAGTCCCGGATCGCGGCGGCGGTCACGGGCGCGCACGTGCTGGTGGCCGGGCACCCCTACATCGACGTGTGGGAGGCGGTGAAGCCGGCGGCCGTGGGGATCGCGGGGTGGCCGGTGGTGCCGCGGGGGGAGGACTGGAAGACGGGGGTGTGCCGGGCGCTGGGGTGGCCGGTGAACACGGGGGCGGCGTGGCAGCGGATTCTCTCCGGGGTGCGGAGTTATCGGGACCTGGAGCCGGAGTTGCTGGGGCGGGTGGAGGAGCTGATCGACTTCGTGACGGCCCCCTCCCCGCCCCTCCCCTAAACCCTCCGGGGGATGCCTCCGCCCCAAGCGCCTATCTCCGTCTGCGCCCCGGCGGGGGGCCGACCGCGCAGTTCCCCGCGCCCCTAAAAGCCCCCGGCCGAGGCCAGCACTCCGACTGCCCCGCACCCCCTCAGGGGCGCGGGGAACTGCGCGAGCAACCCCCCACACACCCGCAGCCAAACACCG
Source organism: Streptomyces sp. NPDC005878 (assembly GCF_040629815.1). Lineage (NCBI taxonomy): Bacteria > Bacillati > Actinomycetota > Actinomycetes > Kitasatosporales > Streptomycetaceae > Streptomyces > Streptomyces sp. NPDC005878. The sequence goes on along the minus strand of NZ_JBEXWK010000034.1, from coordinate 57,458 downwards.
GGCCCCAAAGGGGCGCGGGGAACTGCGCGAGCAACCCCCCACACACCCGCAGCCGAACACCGGGCCCCAAAGGGGCGCGGGGAACTGCGCGAGCAACCCCCCACACACCCGCAGCCAAACACCGGGCCCCAAAGGGGCGCGGGGAACTGCGCGACCAGCCCACCACCGCCCCGCAGACGAACACCGGGCCAAACAGGGGCGCGGGGAACTGCGCGAGCAACCCACCACCGCCCCGCAGACGAACACCGGACCAAACAGGGGCGCGGGGAACTGCGCGAGCAACCCACACACACCCCTCACCCGCAGCCGAACACCGCACCCCGGGACGGGTCAGTCCACCAGATCCCGCACCACCCCGTCCGCCAACAACCGCCCCCGCAGGGTCAGCACCGCCCGCCCCGCCCCGAACGCCCCCTCCTCCAGCAACCCCTCCCCCAGGGCCCGCCGCGCCGCCGCCAGCCCCGCCTCCCGCAGCAGCGACAGCTCGCAGCCCTCCCGGAGCCGGAGCTCCAGCAGGATGCGCTCCACCCGGCGGTCCTCCGCCGCGAGGACCTCGCGCCCCGCCCCCGGCGTACGCCCACCCGCCAGCGCCGCCGCATACGCCCCGGGATGCTTCACGTTCCACCACCGCACGCCCCCGACATGGCTGTGCGCGCCGGGGCCCGCGCCCCACCAGTCCGCGCCCCGCCAGTACAGCTCGTTGTGCAGGCAGCGGCCCGCTTCCGTGGTGGCCCAGTTCGACACCTCGTACCAGTGGAAGCCCGCCTCGGCCAGCACCGCGTCCGCGATGAGGTAGCGGTCCGCGTGGACGTCGTCGTCCGTCATCGGGACCTCGCCCCGGCGGATGCGGCGCGCCAGCTGCGTACCCTCCTCGACGATCAGGGCGTACGCGGAGATGTGGTCGGGACCCGCCCCCACCGCCGCCGCCAGCGTCTCGCGCCAGTCCTGGTCCGACTCGCCGGGCGTCCCGTAGATCAGGTCGAGGTTGACGTGGTCGAAGCCCGCCGCCCGCGCCTCGGCGACGCACGCCTCCGGGCGGCCCGGCGTGTGCGTACGGTCGAGGATCTTCAGGACGTGCTGCTTGGCGCTCTGCATCCCGAAGGAGACCCGGTTGAAGCCGCCGGCCCGCAGCTCCTCCAGATACGCCCGGTCCACCGACTCGGGGTTCGCCTCCGTCGTCACCTCCGCGTCGTCCGCCAGGCCGAACTCCTCGCGTACCGCCGAGAGCATCCGGACCAGGTCGGCGGCGGGGAGCAGCGTCGGGGTGCCGCCGCCCACGAAGACCGTACGGACCGGGCGCGGGTCGTCGCCGAGCACCTTGCGGGCCAGCCGGATCTCGTCGGTCAGGGTGGCCGCGTAGTTGTCACGGGACGCCAGGACGCCGCCGGAGCCGCGCAGCTCGGTGGCGGTGTAGGTGTTGAAGTCGCAGTACCCGCAGCGCGTGGCGCAGTAGGGAACGTGCAGGTAGAAGCCGAGCGGCCGCTCCCCCGCGCCCTCCAGGGCGGAACCGGGCAGCGCCCCGTCCTCGGGCATGGGCTCACCATCGGGCAGTACGGAAGGCATGCCCCCATTGTCCGCCACCCCGGACGGCCCCGGGCACGCCCTCAGCGTGCCTGGAGCACCAGGAGCGCCAGATCGTCCTCCGGCGGCGTGGTGCCGAACGCGTACACCGCCCGCTTGACGCTCTCCGCGACCCCCGTCGCCGTCATGCCCACGCACCCCGCGAGCACTGCGGCGAGGCCGTCCCCGTCGTCGAACATCTGCCGGCCGGAGCGGCGCTCGGTCACCCCGTCCGTGACGCACAGCAGGGTGTCGCCGGGCATCAGCCGGAAGCTCTCGCTCTCGTACGCCACCCCCTCCACCACCCCGACCAGCACCTGCGGCACGGCCGCCGCCCGCACCGACCCCTCGGGCCGCAGCAGCAGCGGCAGCGGGTGGCCGGCGCTCGCCAGGGTGCACAGGACGCCCCCGCCGCTCTCCGGCGGCACCGGGACGAGCTCTCCGTACAGCAGGGAGAGGAAGCGGGACTGCGGGCCCTCGGCCACCTCGCGGCCGCCCGCCGCCGCGACCATCCGGGCGGCCGCCTCGGCGGCCTCGACGCCGTCGTCGACGAGCAGCTTGTTGAGGCGGTCCAGGACGTCGTGCACCGCGTACCCCTCACGGGCGAGCAGCCGCAGCCAGGGCCGCACCAGGCCGGTGACGACCGCCGCCTCGGGGCCGCTGCCCTGGACGTCGCCGAGCGCGAAGCACCAGCGGCCGTCGGCGCCGGGGAACAGGTCGTAGAAGTCGCCGCCCGCCACACCCTCGCCGCTGGGCTGGTAGACCAGCGCGCTGTCGACGCCGGGGATCTCCGCCACGCCCGCCGGGAGCAGTCCGCGCTGGAGGACCCGGCTGATGGTGACCTGGCGGGTGTACTGGCGGGCGGCGCCGATCGCCAGCGCCACCCGGCGCACGAAGTCCTCGACCAGCCCGGTCACCTCGTCGGGGATGCGCGCCGTCCCGGCCCGCCCGAGCATGAGCACGCCGACGGCCCGGCCGCCGGCGACCATCCGGTACGCGAGCGCCGCGCCGTCGCCGCCGTCCTGCGGGGCCGGCCAGGGCATCGGGACCGGGCCGCCGCGCGCGGACTCCGGCAGCCGGGGCGGATCCTTCTCCAGGACCGCCCGCAGCTCGTCGATCCCGGACTCGCGGGCGTGCCACACCCGGGCGAGGCGGGGCTCGCCGGCCGGGCCGCCGGTCTCCGGGTCGAGCCAGATCGCGCACCAGTCGCAGAGCCGGGGCACCAGGAGCTGTCCGGCGAGCGCCGCGATCATGTCCTCGTCGAACTGGCCCGCCAGCAGGTCGGACGCCTCCGCCAGGAAGGAGAGGGCGCCCCGGTTCACCCAGTCGCGGTCCTGCCCGAGGGGGGCGCCGCGTCCCGGGGCGGCCGGCGTCCCGGCGGCGCGCGGTCCGCGCCGGAGCCGTTCCTCGCGGCCCGGCCCCTCCTCGCCCGGGGCGGCGCCCTCCGCGTCGAGGAGCAGCCGCGCCCAGACCGTCTTGAGGCCGGTGCGGTAGGTGATGCCCCAGCACTCGGCGAGCGCGGCCACCAGGTGCAGCCCCCGGGCGTACTCCGGCGCGCCCGGCTCGCGCGGCTCGTGGCGCACGACCCGGGAGGGGTGGTGGTCGGAGACCTCGACGACCACCGCGCCGGGCTCGTCCCCGGCGGGCGGCTCCAGGCGGCAGACCAGCTCGACGGTGGTGCCCGCGTGCACCACGGCGTTGGTGACCAGCTCGTTGACGACTATGGCCGCCTCGTCGGCGGCCCGTTCGTCCAGCCCCTCGGCGCCGGGCGCGCCCTGGGCGGTCCAGTCGGCGAGGGCGGCGCGCGCGAAGCGGCGGGCGGCGGACGGCGCGAGCGGGTTGCCGGGCAGGCTGGTGCGGGCGGCGGACGCGGGCCGGGGCTCCGCCGCGCCAGGGGAGGGCACCGGGCCGGGCGGGCGGTTCCCGCTCTCCCGCTGCGTTGGAATGGACCCCACGGTGCGGCTCCTGATCGGTTCTCACATTGCGCACCTCATGACACCGACAGAGTGACAGACTGAGCGGGCCCATAAGCACCGAGTCACTGAAGTGGGCCGGGATGACCGGGATGAACAGAGACAGCGCCGCGCCGCCCGAGGGCGGGGAGTGGATCCGGGCACTGGAGTTGCGCCCGCTGCTGGCCGCGATGACGGCGCTGCGGGACGGGGACTTCGGGGTCCGGCTCCAGGAGACGCACGAGGGGATACCCGCCGAGCTCGCCGCGATCTTCAATCAAGTGGCCGTGCGCAACCAGCACTTCACGGACGAGCTGCGACGGGTGCGCCGCGAGGTCGTCCGCCACGGCCGGCTGGACGAGCGGCTGGCGGCGAGCCCGGGGCAGGGCGCCTGGACGGCCGGGGTGGACAGCGCGAACACCCTGATCGACGCCCTGGTCGTACCGGCGGCGAACGCCACGCGCGTCCTGGACGCGGTGGCGGGCGGTGATCTGACCCAGCGGGTCGACCTCCACGACGGGAACCGCCAGTTGCGCGGGGATCTGCGCCGGCTGGGCCGGGCCGTCAACAAGATGGTGGACCAGCTCTCCCTCTTCACCGGCGAGGTGACCCGGGTCGCGCGCGAGGTCGGCACCGAGGGCCGGCTGGGCGGGCGGGCCAAGGTGCAGCGGCTGAGCGGCAGTTGGCGGGACGTGACCGAGGCCGTCAACACCATGGCGTCCCGGCTGACCGCGCAGGTCCGCGACATCGCGGCGGTGACCACGGCGGTGGCGCGCGGCGACCTCACCCGTACGGTGACGGTCGAGGCGACCGGCGAACTCCTTGAGCTGAAACTCACCGTGAACACGATGGTCGACCAGCTCTCCGCCTTCGCGGACGAGGTGACCCGGGTCGCGCGCGAGGTCGGCACCGAGGGCCGGCTGGGCGGGCGCGCGCAGGTCCGGGGCGTCTCGGGGGTCTGGAAGGACCTGACGGACAACGTCAACTTCATGGCGTCGAACCTCACCTCCCAGGTGCGCAACATCGCCCAGGTGACCACCGCCGTCGCCAACGGCGACCTCTCCCAGAAGATCACCGTGGACGCGCAGGGCGAGATCCTGGAGCTGAAGTCGACCATCAACACCATGGTCGACCAGCTCTCCGCCTTCGCCGACGAGGTGACCCGCGTCGCCCGCGAGGTCGGCACCGAGGGCAACCTCGGCGGGCGCGCCCAGGTCCGGGGCGTCTCGGGGGTCTGGAAGGACCTCACCGAGAACGTCAACTTCATGGCGGACAACCTCACCTCCCAGGTGCGCAACATCGCGCTCGTCTCGACGGCGGTGGCCCAGGGCGACCTCGGCAAGAAGATCACCGTGGAGGCGAAGGGCGAGATCCTGGAGCTGAAGTCGACGATCAACACCATGGTCGACCAGCTCTCCGCCTTCGCCGACGAGGTCACCCGCGTCGCCCGCGAGGTCGGCACCGAGGGCAACCTCGGCGGCCAGGCGCAGGTGCGCGGGGTGTCGGGGGTCTGGAAGGACCTGACGGACAACGTCAACTTCATGGCGTCGAACCTCACCTCCCAGGTACGCAACATCGCCCAGGTGACCACCGCCGTCGCCAACGGCGACCTCTCCAAGAAGATCACCGTGGACGCGCGGGGCGAGATCCTGGAGCTCAAGGACACCGTCAACACGATGGTGGAGCAGCTGCGGGCGTTCGCGGACGAGGTGACGCGCGTCGCCCGCGAGGTCGGCACGGACGGGCGGCTGGGCGGGCGCGCCCAGGTCCTCGGCGTCTCCGGCGTCTGGAAGGACCTCACCGACAACGTCAACTACATGGCGGACAACCTCACCTCCCAGGTGCGCAACATCGCCCAGGTGGCGACCGCCGTGGCGCAGGGCGACCTCTCCAAGAAGATCGACGTGGACGCGCGCGGCGAGATCCTGGAGCTGAAGACCACCATCAACACCATGGTGGACACGCTCTCCTCGTTCTCCTCCGAGGTCACCCGGGTCGCCCGCGAGGTCGGCTCGGAGGGCCAGTTGGGCGGCCAGGCCCGGGTCGAGGGCGTGTACGGCACCTGGAAGCGCCTGACCACCAACGTCAACGAGCTCGCCCTGAACCTCACCACCCAGGTCCGCGCGATCGCGGAGGTGGCCTCGGCGGTGGCCCAGGGCGACATGTCCCGCTCGATCACCGTGGAGACCCGGGGCGAGGTCTCGGAGCTGAAGGACAACATCAACCTGATGGTGTCCAACCTGCGCGAGACGACCCGCGCCAAGGACTGGCTGGAGTCGAACCTGGCGCGCCTGGCGGGTCTGATGCAGGGCCACCGCGACCTGATGGAGGTCGCGGACCTGATCCTGCGCGAGCTGACCCCGCTGGTGAACGCCCAGTACGGCGCGTTCTTCCTGGCCGACCCGGGCAACGAGGGCACCCCGTCCCGTACGACGTCGACCACCAAGGGCCTCGCCTTCATCGCGGGCTACGGCTCGGCGCAGGGCGCGACCGTCGACACCACCGGCATGCCGGGCCACGGCCTGGTGCGCCAGGCGGCGCTGGAGAAGAAGCGGATCCTGCTGGAGGAGGCGCCGCCGGACTACATCAAGATCAACTCAGGTCTCGGGGAGGCGTCCCCGGCCAGTGTCGTGATCATCCCGATCCTCTTCGAGGACAAGCTCCTCGGCGTGATCGAACTGGCCTCCTTCTCCCGCTTCTCCGACGTCCACCTGGCCTTCTTCGACCAGTTCGTGAACACCATCGGCGTCGCCATCAACACCATCATCGCCAACTCCCGTACCGAGTCGCTGCTGAGCGAGTCCCAGCGGCTCGCCATCCAGCTCCAGGAGCGCTCGGACGAACTCCAGCGCCAGCAGGCCGAACTCCAGCGCTCCAACGCCGAGCTGGAGGAGAAGGCCGCCCTGCTCGCGACCAGCTCCCAGTACAAGTCGGAGTTCCTGGCGAACATGTCGCACGAGCTGCGCACCCCGCTCAACTCGCTGCTCATCCTGGCCCGGCTGCTCTCCGACAACCCGGACGACCACCTCTCCGACCAGGAGGTCCAGTTCGCCAGCACGATCCACCGCTCCGGCTCCGACCTGCTCCAGCTGATCAACGACATCCTGGACCTGTCGAAGATCGAGGCCGGCCGGATGGACGTACGGCCCAAGAAGCTGCCGCTCATCAAGGTGCTCGACTACGTCCACGCCACCTTCCGCCCCATCACCCTCGACCGGGGCCTGGCCTTCGAGGTCGCGGTCGGCGAGGACGTGCCGCGCGAGATGTACTCGGACGAGCAGCGGCTCCAGCAGATCCTGCGCAACCTCCTCTCCAACGCGATCAAGTTCACCTCCTCCGGCCGCGTCGAACTCCGCGTCAACCGGATCAAGGACCCGGACAACGGGGTGCTGGGCACGGACGACCTGATCGCCTTCCAGGTCACCGACACCGGCATCGGCATCGCCCCCGAGAAACTCCCGGTGATCTTCGAGGCGTTCCAGCAGGCCGACGGCACGACCAACCGCAAGTACGGCGGCACCGGCCTCGGCCTCTCCATCAGCCGCGAGATCGCGGGCCTGCTCGGCGGCCGGATCATCGCCGAGAGCGAACCGGGCCGCGGCTCCACCTTCACCCTGTACGTGCCGGTGCTCCACCCCGGCCATGTGGGCGCCGAACCGGACCAGCTCCCGAGGCTCACCGCCGACCCGGCCCAGCCTGCCGCCTCCGAGCCCCTTGCGGTGGCCGACCAGGACGACGTCTGGCCCACCACCACCAGGCTGGAGCAGTGGAAGGAGGGCCGCGCGGGACAGGTGCTGCCGGGGCGGCGGGTGCTGATCGTCGACGACGACATCCGCAACGTCTTCGCCCTCACCCATGTGCTCGGCCGGGTCGGGATGCCCGTGCTGTACGCGGAGAACGGCCGCGAGGGCATCGAGGCCCTGGAGCGCAACCCGGACGTCGAGCTGGTCCTGATGGACATCATGATGCCCGAGATGGACGGCTACGAGACGATCGAGGCCATCCGCCGCAGCCCCCTGTGGGCCGAACTGCCCATCGTCGCCCTGACCGCGAAGGCCATGCCCGGCGACCGCGAGAAGTCCATCGCCCAGGGCGCCAACGAGTACGTGCCCAAGCCCGTCGACGTGGACCGCCTGCTCACCGTGGTGTGCGCGCTGCTCGACCCGGAGGGCGAGGGCGCGGCGCCCCCGGGCAGGACAGGCGCGTCCGTACCGAAGCAGCCGGCCGGCCCCGAGGACCCCGCCACCGCTCCGCCGACCACGTAAAGGCGACACGATGAGCACAGCGGTACCGTCCGCCGACCGGGCGAGCATCCTCCTCGTCGACGACCGGGAGGACAACCTGACCGCCCTGGAGGCGGTCCTCGGCACGCTCAACGAGCCGCTGGTGCGGGCCCGTTCGGGCGAGGAGGCGATGAAGGCGCTGCTGCGGCAGTCGTTCGCGGTGGTGCTGCTCGACGTACGGATGCCGGGCATGGACGGCTTCGAGACCGCCGCCAACCTCAAGCGCCTCGACCAGACCAAGGACGTGCCGATCATCTTCCTGACCGGCGCGGAGGGCGACAGCGACTACGCCTTCCGGGGCTACGCCACGGGCGCCGCCGACTTCCTCACCAAGCCGTTCGACCCGTGGGTGCTGCGGGCCAAGGTGAACGTCTTCCTCGAACTGCACCGCAAGAACCGCCAGCTGGAACTGCTGCTCGCCCGGGAGCAGAAGCAGCTCGGCGAGATGGCGGAGCTGCTGGCCGCGATCGAGGACGAGCTGGTGCGCGAGGGACCGGGCGACGCCGGTGACCTGCGGCTGCGGCTGACCGCGCTGGAGACGATCGTCCGGGACATGCGGCGGGGGCGCCGCTGAGCGCTCGGCGGGGGCGCGCTGCTGGACGCCCCCGCCCGCCGCCGCTACGCCTCGCGCGAGCCCGAGTACATCTCGTCGATCAGGTCCTTGTACTCCCGCTCGACGACCGGCCGCTTCAGCTTGAGGCTCGGGGTCAGCTCGCCGTGCTCCACGTCGAGGTCGCGCGGCAGCAGCCGGAACTGCTTGATGGTCTGCCAGCGCTGGAGGTCCTCGTTGAGGCGCTTCACATAGCCCTCGATCAGCGCCACCGTCTCCGGGTTCGCGACCACGTCGGCGTACGAGCCGGTGACCCCGTGGTCCTTCGCCCAGCCCAGGATCGCGGGCTCGTCGAGGGCGATCAGCGCGGTGCAGAAGTTCCGGTCGGCGCCGAGCACCAGGATGTTGGAGACGAACGGACAGACCGCCTTGAACTGGCCCTCGACCTCGGCCGGCGCGATGTACTTGCCGCCGGACGTCTTGATCAGGTCCTTCTTGCGGTCGGTGATCCGCAGATAGCCGTCCGCCGACAGCTCGCCGATGTCACCGGTGTGGAACCAGCCGTCCGACTCCAGGACCTCGGCGGTCTTCTCGGGCAGGTTGTGGTAGCCCTCCATGATGCCGGGGCCGCGCAGCAGGATCTCGCCGTCGTCCGCGATGCGCACCTCAAGACCGGGCAGCGGCTTGCCGACCGTGCCCGTCCGGTAGGCCTCGCCCGGGTTCACGAAGGAGGCGGCGCTGGTCTCGGTGAGCCCGTACCCCTCCAGGATGTGGATTCCGGCGCCGGAGAAGAAGAAGCCGATGTCGGGCGCGAGCGCCGCCGAACCCGAGACCGCCGCGCGCAGCCGCCCGCCGAACGCCTCGCGGATCTTCGCGTACACCAGCGCGTCCGCGACCTTGTGCTTGGCGGTGAGCCCGAAGGGGGCGGTCGCCCGGCCGGTGCGCCGGAAGTTGTCCTGACTGGCCTTGGCGTACTCGCGGGCCACCTCGGCCGCCCACTGGAAGATCTTGTACTTGGCCCCGCCGGCCTCCCGCGCCTTGGCGGCGACGCCGTTGTAGACCTTCTCGAAGATCCGGGGCACCGACGCCATGTAGGTGGGCTGGACCACCGGCAGATTCTCGATGATCTTGTCGACCCGGCCGTCGACGGCCGTCACGTGCCCGACCTCGATCTGCCCGGAGGTGAGCACCTTGCCGAAGACGTGCGCGAGCGGCAGCCAGAGGTACTGGACGTCGTCGGCGCTGATCAGCCCGGTCGCCGCGATCGCCTTCGCCATGTACGACCAGTTGTCCTGCGGCAGCCGCACACCCTTGGGGCGGCCGGTCGTCCCGGAGGTGTAGATCAGCGTGGCCAGCTGGTCGGAGGTGATCGCCGCGATCCGCTCCTTGACCGCGTCCGGGTGCTTCTCCAGATACGCGGCGCCGCGCGCCTCCAGCTCCGCGAGGGTGAGCACCCAGCCCTCGGGGTCGCCCTCGACGGGCTCGGCGCCGGCCGCGTCGAAGACCACGACGTGCTTCAGCTCCGGCAGCTCGGCGCGGCGCTCACGGGCCTTGGCGAGCTGGGCCGCGTTCTCCGCGAAGAGCACCCGGCTCTCGGAGTCGCCCAGGATGTAGGCGGACTCCTCGGCGTTGGTCTGCGGGTAGATCGTGGTGGTCGCGCCGCCCGCGCACATCGTCCCGAGGTCGGCGAGGATCCACTCGATCCGGGTGGAGGAGGACAGCGCCACGCGCTGCTCGGCGGTCACACCCAGATCGACGAGCCCGGCCGCGATCGCGTAGACCCGCTCGGCGGCCTGCCCCCAGCTCAGCGACTTCCACTCATCGGGCCCCTGGCCGCCGACGGCCGGGACCGGATGGCGGTAGGCCTCCAGGTCCGGAGTGGCCTCCACGCGCTGGACGAAGAGGGCCGCCACGGACGGTGGCCGGTTCTCGATCAAGGTATGTGTGTCGCTCACGACGTCCTCCGGGCTGGCCTGCGGCAGGGCTGCGGCTGCTTCTTGTTTAACTGGCGAGTAACCATCGGGCCGTGATCAGAGTAGAGCGCCCCCGCCCCGCCGCGTAAGAGGCAGCGGAAGGTGGTTTCATAACGAACGGACCCCCGCTCGGAAGAGCGGGGGTCCGTCACGGCACCGGTCGGCTACTCGCCGGTCACTTCTTCTTGCTCGCAGACTCGTCGCTGGACAGCACCGCGATGAAGGCCTCCTGCGGAACCTCCACGGAACCGACCATCTTCATCCGCTTCTTGCCTTCCTTCTGCTTCTCCAGCAGCTTCCGCTTACGGGAGATGTCACCGCCGTAGCACTTGGCGAGGACGTCCTTGCGGATGGCGCGGATGGTCTCGCGGGCGATCACCCGGGAGCCGATCGCGGCCTGGATGGGCACCTCGAAGGCCTGCCGGGGGATGAGCTCGCGCAGCTTGGCGACGAGCCGCACACCGTACGCGTACGCCGCGTCCTTGTGCGTGACCGCCGAGAAGGCGTCCACCTTGTCGCCGTGGAGCAGGATGTCCACCTTGACGAGGCTGGCGGACTGCTCGCCGGTGGGCTCGTAGTCGAGCGAGGCGTACCCCCGCGTCTTCGACTTCAGCTGGTCGAAAAAGTCGAAGACGATCTCCGCGAGCGGCAGCGTGTAGCGGATCTCGACGCGGTCCTCGGAGAGGTAGTCCATCCCGATCAGGGTGCCGCGCCGGGTCTGGCACAGCTCCATGATCGAACCGATGAACTCGCTCGGCGCGAGGATCGTCGCCCGCACGACCGGCTCGTACACGTCCGAGATCTTCCCCTCCGGGAACTCACTCGGATTGGTGACGGTGACTTCCTTGCCGTCCTCCAGAACCACCCGGTAGACCACGTTGGGAGCGGTGGCGATGAGGTCGAGCCCGAACTCGCGCTCGAGCCGCTCACGGATCACGTCGAGGTGGAGCAGGCCGAGGAAGCCGACACGGAAACCGAAGCCCAGCGCCGCCGAGGTCTCCGGCTCGTACACCAGCGCGGCATCGTTGAGCTGGAGCTTGTCCAGCGCCTCGCGCAGGTCCGGGTAGTCCGACCCGTCCAGCGGATACAGACCCGAGAAGACCATCGGCTTGGGGTCCTTGTACCCGCCGAGCGCCTCGGTGGCGCCGTGGTGCAGGGAGGTGATGGTGTCACCGACCTTGGACTGGCGGACGTCCTTCACACCGGTGATCAGGTAGCCGACCTCACCGACGCCCAGCCCGTCGGCGGGCAGCATCTCCGGCGAGTTGGTCCCGATCTCCAGCAGCTCGTGCGTGGCACCGGTCGACATCATCCGGATCCGCTCACGCTTGTTGAGCTGGCCGTCGACGACACGGACGTACGTGACGACGCCCCGGTACGAGTCGTAGACCGAGTCGAAGATCATCGCGCGGGCGGGGGCGTCGGCCACACCGACCGGCGCGGGCACATCGCGCACCACGCGGTCCAGCAGCGCGTCCACGCCGACCCCGGTCTTCGCGGAGACCTTCAGCACGTCCTCGGGCTGGCAGCCGATGAGGTTGGCCAGCTCCTCGGCGAACTTCTCGGGCTGCGCGGCCGGCAGGTCGATCTTGTTGAGGACGGGAACGATCGTGAGGTCGTTCTCCATGGCGAGGTAGAGGTTCGCCAGGGTCTGCGCCTCGATGCCCTGAGCGGCGTCGACGAGCAGGACGGTCCCCTCACAGGCGGCCAGCGACCGCGACACCTCGTACGTGAAGTCCACGTGCCCCGGGGTGTCGATCATGTTAAGGATGTGCGTGCTGCCCTGGCCCGGCCCCTCGGTGGGGGCCCAGGGCAGCCGCACGGCCTGACTCTTGATCGTGATGCCGCGCTCGCGCTCGATGTCCATCCGGTCGAGGTACTGAGCACGCATCTGCCGCTGGTCGACCACACCGGTCAGCTGGAGCATCCGGTCGGCAAGGGTCGACTTGCCGTGGTCGATGTGCGCGATGATGCAGAAATTGCGGATCAGAGCCGGGTCGGTACGGCTCGGCTCGGGCACGTTGGTAGGAGTCGCGGGCACGCAGGGTCCTGATTCTTGAGACGCGGGGCGTCTCGTCTCGGGCGATGTCGGATCGATACGTAGCCCCCATCGTCCCATGGGAACGGCACTGCGCTCGGTTTGGGCCGCCAGTCGGCCTGCTGGTAGCCTGGGCAGCTGTGCCTCGTCCGCCCTCTCAGCGGCGAGTCGCAACCATCTGATACATCGAACCTGAAAAGGCTCTTTCGTGGCGAACATCAAGTCCCAGATCAAGCGGAACAAGACCAACGAGAAGGCGCGCCTGCGTAACAAGGCCGTCAAGTCCGAGGTCAAGACCGCGATCCGCAAGGCCCGCGAGGCTGTCCTGGCCGGCGACGTCGAGGCGGCCGACACGGCTGTCCGCACCGCCTCCAAGAAGCTGGACAAGGCCGTCAGCAAGGGTGTCATCCACAAGAACGCCGCCGCCAACAAGAAGTCGGCGCTGGCCACCAAGGTTGCCGCCCTCAAGGCTGCCTGACCCGGCCCAAGTGACCGGCCCCCGGGCCGCTCGCCTGGCCAGTCTCCCAGGCTGACCAACTTGATAGACCACCGGAAGGGACCCAGCGGGCCCTCTCATCCGCTCCCTCCCCGGTACCCAGCACCACCGCCGCACGCGGCCTGCGTTCGCCACGCGGGTGCGGCGACTCTTTGAGCACGACCCCGTTTCCGTCCGGCTGGGCGGGGGCGGGGTTTTGTTTTTTTTGGGGGGGGAGCCGGGAGCCCCGAAGGCGGGGGCAGGGGGTGGGGCCCTGCTGGGGTGCAGGGGGCCCCGGCTGGGGGTGCGGGGGGGGAGAGCCTCCGCTGGGGTGCAGGGGGCCGAGCCCGGCCAGGGGTGCAGGGGGCGAAGCCCCCGCTGGGGGTCCGGGGGCGAAGTTCGGCCAAGGGTGCAGGGGGCGGAGCCCCCGCTGGGGTGCAGGGGGCGGAGCCCCCGCTGGGGTGCAGGGGGCGAAGCCCCCGCTGGGGTGCAGGGGGCGGAGCCCCCGCTACGGGGTCCGGGGGCGAAGCCCCCGGGAAACCACCTTCCTCCCCCTGTCCCCCGGAGGGTTTAGGGAAGGGGCGGGCTGGGGCAAACCAAACGCCCCCTCAACCCCGAGGCCGCGCAGCCCGAGCCACAGCCACCACCGCCTTCTCCAAGGCGTACTCGGGATCATCCCCCCCACCCTTGACCCCCGCGTCCGCCTCCGCCACCGCCCGCAGAGCGGACGCGACCCCATCCGGCGTCCACCCCCGCATCTGCTGCCGCACCCGGTCGATCTTCCACGGCGGCATCCCCAGCTCCCGCGCGAGATCCGCCGGCCGCCCGCCCCGCGCCGACGACAGCTTCCCGATCGCCCGCACCCCCTGAGCCAGCGCACTCGTGATCATCACCGGCGCCACCCCGGTCGACAGCGACCACCGCAGCGCCTCCAGCGCCTCCGCCGCCCGGCCCTCCACCGCCCGGTCCGCGACCGTGAAGCTCGACGCCTCCGCCCGCCCGGTGTAGTAGCGCCCGACGACCGCCTCGTCGATGGTCCCCGCCACGTCCGCGCACAGCTGCGACACCGCCGACGCGAGCTCCCGCAGATCGCTGCCGATCGAGTCGACCAGCGCCTGGCACGCCTCCGGCGTCGCCGAACGCCCCAGCGCCCGGAACTCCGACCGCACGAACGTCAGCCGCTCCGCAGGCTTCGTCGTCTTGGGACACGCCACCTCCCGCGCCCCCGCCTTGCGCGCCGCGTCGAGCAGCCCCTTGCCCTTGGCGCCGCCCGCATGCAGCAGCACGAGCGTGATCTCCTCGGCAGGCGCATCGAGATACGCCTTCACATCCTTGATCGTGTCCGCCGACAGATCGTGCGCGTTCCGTACGACCACGACCTTGCGCTCCGCGAACAGCGAAGGGCTGGTCAGCTCGGCCAGCGTGCCGGGCTGGAGCTGATCGGAGGCGAGATCGCGCACATCGGTGTCGGCGTCGGCGGCCCGCGCGGCCGCCACCACCTGCTGTACGGCACGGTCGAGCAGCAGGTCCTCCTGGCCCACGGCGAGCGTGAGGGGAGCGAGCGGATCGTCGGTGGAATTCTTCCTGGTGGCCATCGCCATCCAGCATCCCACGCCCTACTGACAGCCCCGCCCGCCCACTCCCAGCGGCCCTTCCCTCTCCCCCTCTCCCCCCGGGGCCCCCGCCCCCACCCCCACCCCACCCCGCCCCTGTCCACCCTCCCCTTCCCTCCCCACCTCGCCCCCGTCCCTGTCCACCCCTCCCGTGCAGGAGAATGTCCAGGTGAGTGATGTGACCCGACACGTACTGGTGCTGCCCGACCGCGACGCCGCCGACGAGGTGGCCCAGGAACTCCCCGCCCGCTTCGCCGTGACCGAGGAGCCCCAGCTCGTACGTGACGCCCTGGCCGGCGAGGACGACGCCGAGGACGCCCAGTGGCTGGTCGTGGTCGAGGACCCGCACCAGCGCCTCGACCCGGCGGCCCTGAACGAACTGGCCGAGGAGTACGAGGGCTGGCTGGAGGCCCCTTAGCGACGTCCCGCCCACCCCCCTTCCGGCCGGCGCCGCCCAGCACGATTCATGGACCCCACCCCAACGGGCGACTCATGGCCCCCGCCCCAGCGGCACCGCCACCAACCCTCCCCCCGGCCCACTCCCACTCCCGTTCCCGCTGCGACTCCCCCTCCCCATCACCGCGATGGCACCGTCCGTGTCCGTCCGCAGCACCCGCGCCCCGGATGAGGCGAGCAGCGCCACCGTGGACGGCGCCGGATGGCCGTACGGGTTGCCCTTCCCCGCCGAGATCAACGCCAGCCGGGGCCGGACCGCCCGTAGAAGCGCGGGGTCCTGGTGGGCGGAGCCGTGGTGGGCGACCTTGAGGACGTCCACCGGCGGCAGCTCCGGATGCGCTCGCAACAGAGCCTGCTGGGCGGGCGGTTCGAGGTCACCGGGGAGCAGCAGCGTCAGCCCGCCGACCCGGACCAGCAGCGTGACGCTGGCGTCGTTCGGTCCGTCCGGGGTCACTGTCGGAGGCGGCAGCGGCCACAGTGCCTGCCAGGAGAGGCCGCCCACCGCACGCCACTCCCCCGGCTCCACCGGGACCACGGGCACCCCGGCCCGGGCCGCGGTCCTGCGGACGAACCGGGCCTGCTCGGGTGGCTCCTCGAACGTCGTCGTCTCGATCACCCCGACGGCCCGGCCCCGCAGCACCCCGGCCAGCCCCGCCACATGGTCGGCGTGGAAGTGCGTGAGCAGGAGCAGGGGAATCCGGGTGACGCCCAAAGCCCTCAGACACCGGTCGGCCGGAGCGGGGTCCGGCCCCGTGTCGACCACCACCGCCGCCCCCTCACCGGAAGCCAGCACGGTGGCGTCGCCCTGCCCCACGTCGCATATCGCGAACACCCAACCCGGCGGTGGCCAGCCGGTGACGATCCTGGTCAGCGGGGCAGGCCTCACCACGGCGAGCAACACGAGCACCGCGCACCCGGCCGCCAGCCACGGATGGCGCGGCAGCCGTCTGACCAGGAACACCACACCGGCCGTGACCACGGCGAGCAGCACTCCCCCGCCCCAGCCGCCCGGCCATCCCGTCTGTGCCCCCGGCAGTGACGCCCCGGTCCGGGCGATACCGGCGATCCACTCCGTCGGCCAGCCCGCACACCGCGCCAGCAGCTCGGCGGCGGGCATCGCGACCGGTGCCACGGCCAGGGCCGCGAACCCCAGCACCGTCGCCGGGGCCACCGCCAGCTCCGCCAGCAGGTTGCACGGGACGGCCACCAGACTGACCCGCGCCGCGAACACCGCCACCACGGGCGCGCAGACCGCCTGGGCCGCCCCCGCCGCCGCCAGCACCTCCGCGAGCCTGCTCGGCACCCCGCGCCTCCGCAGCGTCTCGCTCCATCCCGGGGCGATCGTCAGGAGTGCCCCCGTGGCCAGGACGGAGAGCAGGAACCCGTAACTCCCCGCCAGCTCCGGGGCGTACAGCACCAGGACCAGTACGGCTGCGGCCAGCGCCGGGATCAGCGATCTGCGGCGGCCCGTCGCGATGGCGAGCAGGGTGACGAGTCCGCAGGCGGCCGCGCGCAGCACGCTCGGTTCCGGTCGGCACACCACCACGAACGCGACGGTGACCAGCCCGCCGAGCAGCGCCGTCGCCCGCAGCGAGATGCCCAGCCGCGGGGCGAGGCCACCTCGCTCGGCCAACGAGGCACGGCTCGGGGTTCCGATCAGCAGCACCAGGACGATCACCAGGTTGCTGCCCGACACCGCCATCAGATGCGTGAGGTCGGTCGCCTCGAAGTCATCCCGCAGCTCGGGCGTGACCCGCGAGGTGTCCCCGATGACCAGCCCCGGTAGCAGCGCCCGGGCGTCCGGGCTCAGCCCTTCGGCCGCTTCCCGCAAGCCGCCCCGCAGCCCGGCCGCCATACGCTGCAACGCCGTCGGCTCCCCCACGACCTGCGGCGCCGCCCGCTCGGGCACCCGCACCACGGCCGCCGCCCACGTGTCGTTCGGCCTCGGTGGCGCGAGCCGGGTGGACACGCGCACCCGCGTCGAGGGCAGCAGTCGCTGCCACGCCTCCGGGGCGATCACCAGTACCGGTGTCCGCACCTGCTCGGCCCGACCGTCCGGCCCGACGACCCGGGTGACCAGGGCTTGGATCACCACCGACCGCCCACCCCATGCCGCCCGCGCCCGTATCGGCTTGGGGTCGGAGGTCAGGGTCAACTCGACGGTGGCGTGCGCGTACTGCCGGGCGAACTCCGGCACCGGCCCCCAGCGTGCCTCGGCCGCGTGCAGCGCGCCGGCGGTGGTCCCGGCTGCCGCGCACAGAAGCACGGCGGCGACAGCGACCCGGTTCGCCCACCAGGGACCAGCCCTGGCTCCGGTGGCGGGTTCGGAAGTGGCGGGTTCGGAAGTGGCAGGTCCGGAACTGGCAGGTCGGGGAGCGGCAGGTTCGGGAGTGGCGACAAGGACGCGGGCCCCGGCCCCGCTCCCGCTCCCGGAAAGGGCAGCACCTCTCCCCCGGCGCCGAATCGTCGGCCCGAGCAGCACCCCTGCCACCGCCAGCAGTGCCAGAACTCCCCCTACCGCCCACTCTCCAGGGACCTTGAGCCCGAGGGCGGCGGCACCCCAGGCTCCGATCGCCGGGGGGACCAGGCGGAGGTCCGGCGGGCCTTCCTGGTGGGGGTTCGCGGCGCCAAGGGCGCTGTCCGACTCGGAATGGACCACTTGGCGGTTCATGGCCGCACCAGGGGGCGCAGATCCTCGAACCGGCGGTCGCCGATCCCGTTGACCTCCCGTAACTCGTCGACGGAACGGAAGCCGCCGTGCTGAGCCCGGTAGTCCACGATGTGCTGGGCGAGCACGGGACCCACCCCGGGCAGGGCGTCCAGTTGCTCCACCGTGGCGGAGCCCAGGCTGACCGGCGTCCCGGCAGCCGCCCCGGCGCTCCCGCCGCTGCCAGCCGCGGGCGGGGCCCCGCCGGGCACCGCGCCCGGCACGCCCACGACCACCTGCTCGCCGTCCATGAGCAGCCGGGCCCGGTTGAGGCCGGTGACATCCACACCGTCCCGGACCCCGCCCGCCGCAGCCAGCGCGTCAGCGACACGGGACCCCGGCGGCAGTCGGCGAATCCCCGGGCTCCGCACCTTGCCGCTGACGTCCACGACGATTCCGCCGCCGGGGGACGGCCCGGGTGCCCCACTCGCCCCGCTCCCCGTCATCGTCATGGCCACAGGGCTGGGTGTCGGCCCCGGGTTGGACGGGCCGGGCGTCCGGGCGGAGGGCGCCACGACGGGAGGCACCGGTCCCGTCACCCTCTCCGGGACTCGCACGGGCTCGGGCCTGCCCGCCCAGAAGTGCTGCACGGCGAACCCCACAGCCACGACCAGCACCACACTCAGCGCGGCCAGACTTCTCGGCGTGAGCCCGCACCGCGCCTGCACCCACACGGGCAGCCGCTCCCGCAGAGCCGCCCAGGCCCGTTCTCGTACACGGGTGAATGCCGGGCGGGCAGCCGCAGTTGACGGAGTCGGAACAGGTCCAGGTCCAGGTCCAGGTTCGAGTTCAGGGGGCGGGTAGGAGGTCGGAGGTGAGAGAGCGCGTCCGGGTGGTGCGGCGACGGCCGCGACCGGCGCGGGCGGATCTGTCGGCGGGGCCGCAGGGAGCAGTGCCTCCGCCCGCCGCCGCGCGGCCGTTCCGGCAGAGGCACGGATCTGGGCGCCGCGTGGGCGACGGCCGTGACCATGGCGGACACGGCCGTCCGAACCCGAAGCGCGGCCCGGCCCGCTCGTTGCGATGCGTGGTGATCGGATAGCCATGCCAACGACGGTAGGCAGCTCCGGCCGAACCCGCTGATCATGCTCAATTCCCGTGGAAAACCCAGCGATTGTGGATAACTCCGCCACCCTCACGGGTGACTCACACCAGGCGCCACTGACGTCCACACCGGCACCCGCCGGTCTTCGTCACAAGCGGACGGACCGTCGAACCCGCGGGTAAAAAGGTCGTCAGACCCGCCGGGGTAGGTAGGTGGACAGGCTATGCACCCCGCAGTCCCCGCCGCCCCGTGCCCTCAGCGCGGCGAGACCACAGCCCCCAGCAGTCCCGGTCCCGTGTGCGCGCCGATCACCGCGCCGACCTCGCTGACATGCAGGTCCGCGAGTCCTGGCACCCGTTCCCTCAGCCGGTCCGCGAGCACCGCCGCTCGCTCGGGCGCGGCGAGGTGGTGCACGGCGATGTCCACCCGGCTCGTCCCGGCCCGGTCGACGACGATCTCCTCCAGCCGGGCGATGGCCCGCGAGGCCGTGCGCACCTTCTCCAGCATCTCGATGCGTCCGCCGTCCAGCTGGAGCAGCGGCTTGACGGCGAGCGCCGAGCCGAGCAGCGCCTGCGCCGCGCCGATCCGGCCGCCCCGGCGCAGATAGTCCAGGGTGTCCACGTAGAAGAAGGCGGAGGTGCCCGCCGCGCGCTTCTCGGCCGCGGCGACCGCCTCGTCGAGGGTGCCTGCCGCCTCGGCCACTTCGGCGGCGGCGAGCGCGCAGAAGCCCAGGGCCATCGCGACCATCCCGGTGTCCACCACCCGTACCGGCACGGCAGCGCTCTTCGCCGCCAGTACGGCCGCGTCGTAGGTCCCGGAGAACTCGGCCGACAGGTGCAGTGAGACGATCCCGGTGGCCCCGGACTCGGCCGCGGCCCGGTAGGCGGCGGCGAACACATCGGGGCTGGGCCGCGAAGTGGTCACGGAACGGCGCTTCTGCAGGGCCAGGGCGAGGGAGCGGGCCGAGATCTCGGTGCCCTCCTCCAGCGCCTGGTTGCCGAGGACGACGGTCAGCGGCACCGCGGTGATGCCGTGCCGGTCCATCGTCTGCGGCGGCAGGTAGGCCGTTGAATCGGTGACGATCGCGACATGGCGGGACATGAGCGGGAGGTTACCCGCCGGGGCCGCCACACGGCAGCCCGGCCCCGGTTCAATGATCGGTTCGGACCCGCCTTGACCCGTTCGGACCTGCGCACGCGCCGGGCGCGGGCCGTGCAGGGCGCCCGCATCCCGCTCGCACGCTCCACCCCGCGCGCCCCGGACCGTACTCGTACCCATACCCGTACTGTTCCCCGCGCCGGTACCAGTTCCCCGGTCCCTGCCCGTACCCGTACCCGGACCCGTCAGTTGGTCGTCTCCGGCTTGGCCGTCTTCTGCCACGGATACACGGGCGTGGGCTTCACCGCGCCGATCGCCTGCGGCCCCGGAGCCGTGGATTCCGCGGGCGGGGGCGACGCGGGGGAGGCCGGTTCGGGGGCTGTGCCGGAGACTCCTGTGGTCGGCCCCTTCGTGGCCCAGTCCCGCAGGGCTCCGGACTCGACCTCGATCTCCGCGCTCAGCGCCGCCAGGTCGTCCTCGGCGAACTGCCGGGCGCGGTCACGGGCCGCCCAGCGCAGCGAGTCCGCCGCGTGCGTGATCCGCTCGGTGCGCTCGCGCAGCTCGGGCATCCGCTTGCCTGTGCGCTGCTTGTCGGGTTCGCGCTCCAGGCGCTTGAGCTCCTCGTCCAGCTCGTGCCCATGGCCGCTCAGGCGCTCGAAGAGGGTCAGCGACTCCTTCAGGGACGCGTCCTGCTCCACGCCCGCGTGGAGCGCTTCCTGGGTGGCCCGCATGGAGGTGCGCAGGGAGAGCCGTAGCTGCGCGAGCTCGCCGCCGACCCCGACCTGGCCGAGGCTCTTGGCGCGGAGGGTGGTGTCCTCGACGGTCTTGCGGGCCTGGGTGACCGTGCGCTCCACGCCGCGCTTGGCGGCACCGACCGCCTTCACCGTCAGGTACACGCCCAGCACGACGAAGGCCACGAACAGCAGAGCCATGATCGCGATCGCGGCTTCCATGAACGTCCCCTCATCGGCGGTCGGCCTGCCTTCACCGGCGCGCTCCGCCGGCTCCCTCCCACCGTAAACGGCCCGGGCGGGTCGGGGGTTCCCCGGCAACCCCCAACCTGCCCGTAGGGGAAACCCCCAGTGCCGCTCGGCCGGTCGGCCCGCTCAGCTCGTCAGCCGGTCACGCGGGGACGATGTTCACCAGCTTCGGCGCCCGCACGATGACCTTGCGGATCCCGGCGCCGCCCAGCGCCGCGACGACCGCCTCGTCGGCCAGGGCCAGCTTTTCCAGCTCCTCGTCGGAGATGCTCGGCGGGATCTCCAGGCGCGCCTTGACCTTGCCCTTGACCTGCACGACGCAGGTCACGGTCTCGTCGACGACGTACGCGGGGTCCGCGACCGGGAAGTCCTGGTGCACGACCGAGTCCTGGTGGCCCAGCCTGCGCCACAGCTCCTCGGCGATGTGCGGGGCCAGCGGCGCCACCAGCAGCACCAGCGGCTCCGCGACCGTGCGCGGCAGCGGGCCGCCCGCCTTGGTCAGGTGGTTGTTCAGCTCGGTGATCTTGGCGATGGCGGTGTTGAAGCGCATCTCCGCCAGGTCGCCGCCGGCGCCGTCGATCGCCTTGTGCAGGGCGCGCAGGGTCGCCTCGTCCGGCTCGGCGTCGGTGACGGTGACCTCGCCGGTCGCCTCGTCGACGATGTTGCGCCACAGCCGCTGCAGCAGACGGTACTGGCCGACCACCGCGCGCGTGTCCCACGGGCGCGACACGTCCAGCGGGCCCATCGCCATCTCGTACAGGCGCAGGGTGTCCGCGCCGTACTCGGCGCAGATCTCGTCCGGAGTGACCGCGTTCTTCAGGGACTTGCCCATCTTGCCCAGCTCGCGCTTGACGGGCTCGCCCTCGAAGAAGAACTTCCCGTCGCGCTCCTCGACCTCGGCTGCGGGCACCGGGAAGCCGCGGGCGTCCCGGTAGACGTACGCCTGGATCATGCCCTGGTTGTACAGCTTGTGGAACGGCTCGGCGGACGAGACGTGCCCCAGGTCGAACAGGACCTTGGACCAGAAGCGCGCGTACAGCAGGTGCAGCACGGCGTGCTCGGCGCCGCCCACGTACAGGTCGACGCCGCCGTGCGGCTGACCTTCGCGGGGGCCCATCCAGTACTGCTCGATCCGCGGGTCGACCAGCTTCTCGCTGTTGTGCGGGTCCAGGTAGCGCAGCTCGTACCAGCAGGAACCGGCCCAGTTGGGCATGGTGTTGGTCTCGCGGCGGTACGGGCGCGGGCCGCGGCCGTCGCCCAGGTCCAGGGTGACGTTCACCCAGTCCTCGTTGCGCGACAGCGGGGTCTCCGGCGAGGTGTCCGCGTCGTCCGGGTCGAACGTGCGCGGCGAGTAGTCCTCGACCTCGGGCAGTTCCAGCGGCAGCATCGACTCGGGCAGCGAGTGGGCGACGCCGTCCTCGTCGTAGACGATCGGGAAGGGCTCGCCCCAGTAGCGCTGGCGGCTGAACAGCCAGTCGCGCAGCCGGAAGTTGACGGTGCCCTCGCCGATGCCGCGCTCGGACAGCCAGTCGGTGATCTTCGCCTTGGCCTCGGTGACGCCCAGGCCGTCCAGGGAGATCTCCGCGTTGGCGGAGTTGACCAGCTTGGCGTCGTACGAGGCGAAGGCCTCGTCCCAGGTGTCGGCGTCGGTGCCGCGGTCGTCGGACGGCTCGACGACGCAGCGCATCGGCAGTTCGAAGGCGCGCGCGAAGGCGAAGTCGCGGGTGTCGTGCGCCGGAACGGCCATGATCGCGCCGGTGCCGTAGCCCATCAGGACGTAGTCCGCGACGAAGACGGGGACCTTGTCGCCGCTGACCGGGTTGACCGCGTACGCGCCGGTGAAGACGCCGGTCTTCTCCTTGGCGTCCGCCTGGCGCTCCACGTCGGACTTGGACGCGGCGAACGCGCGGTACTTGGCGACGGCCTCGGCCGGGGTGGCGTGGCCGCCGGTCCACACCTCGTGGGTGCCCTCGGGCCAGGCGGCCGGGACGATCGCGTCGACCAGCTCGTGCTCGGGCGCCAGCACCATGTAGGTGGCGCCGAACAGGGTGTCCTGGCGGGTGGTGAAGACGGTGATGGCGTCGGCGCCGCCCGTGACGGTGTCGACGGCGAAGTCCACGCGCGCGCCCTCGGAGCGGCCGATCCAGTTGCGCTGCTGCAGCTTGATGGCCTCGGGCCAGTCCAGCGCGTCCAGGTCGTCCAGCAGGCGGTCCGCGTAGGCGGTGATGCGCATGTTCCACTGGCGCAGCTTGGCCTTGAAGACGGGGAAGTTGCCGCGCTCGGAGCGGCCGTCGGCGGTGACCTCCTCGTTGGCCAGGACGGTGCCCAGGCCCGGGCACCAGTTGACGGGCGCGTCCGAGGCGTAGGCCAGGCGGTAGCCGCCCAGGACGTCGGAGCGCTCGGCGGGGCTCAGCTCGCTCCACGCGCGCGTACCGGGAGCCTGCCGCTCACCGCTCTCGAACTGGGCGACCAGTTCGGAGATCGGGCGGGCCTTCTTCGCCTCGGTGTCGTACCAGGAGTTGAAGATCTGGACGAAGATCCACTGCGTCCACTTGTAGTACTCCGGGTCGATCGTCGCGAAGGAGCGGCGCCGGTCGTGGCCCAGGCCCAGGCGGCGCAGCTGCGCCTTCATGTTCTCCATGTTGGCCTCGGTGGACACGCGCGGGTGCGTGCCGGTCTGCACCGCGTACTGCTCGGCGGGCAGGCCGAAGGCGTCGAAGCCCAGGGTGTGCAGCACGTTGTGGCCGGTCATGCGCTGGTGACGGGCGAAGACGTCGGTGGCGATGTAGCCCAGCGGGTGGCCGACGTGCAGTCCCGCACCCGACGGGTACGGGAACATGTCCATGATGAACTTCTTGGGCCGGGCGACGACCGCCGGGTCCCCGGCCAGGTCACCGCTGGGGTTCGGCGCCGCGTAGGTGCCGTGCGCGTCCCAGAAGTCCTGCCAGCGTGCCTCGATGTCGGCGGCCATGGCGGCCGTGTAGCGGTGCGGCGCCACCGGCTCTGCGGCAGCGGAATTCGTCTCGCTCATGATCCTTAAAGCTCCATCGATCGTCTCTGCCAGCGGCTGCGACATTCACCAAACGAAAAAGCCCCTCGCACAGGAGGGGACGCCGCGCCGATTCCGACCGGCTCTTCTCATCGGTCGGGACTGATCAGCGCGGCTCGCTAAGCAGAAGGCGTACGGCACGCATGGCGTCAGGGTACCGCAGGCCCCGCACGGCCCGCACTGAGCGTTCCCGGGGCGCCCCAACGAGCGCGGCCGGAAGAGGTTACTCCGCGTACCGACCTCTTCTGGGGCAACCACTCAAACGCCGTACTGCTTGGTATGAGGCGACCTAGCATGCGGCCACGGGACCACTTTGCTGAACGTTTCGGAGTCGCCCCATGAACCCTCACAGTCCCCGCTCCACCCCGACACGGAAAATCCCGTCCCTGAAAGGACGGGTGAAAGGAGGAACGTCCGGCGCGATGCTCATCGCCTCGGCGGTGCTCATACCCGTGCTCGCCGCCACGACCGGTGGCGGTTTCCGTGCCGCGCTGGACTTCACCACCGGCGTCCTGTCGCTGGTCTGCCTGACCTCCTCGGTCGTCTGGGGCCTGCTCGCCACCGACCGGCTGCTCATGACGACGCGCCACCGGCTCGTCGCCCAGGCCGTGCACCGCGCGACCGCGGTGTCCTCCATCGGCTTCCTGCTGGTCCACGTCACCGTCAAGATCGCGGTCGGTCATGTGGGACTGCTCGGCGCCCTGATCCCCTTCGGGCTCGGGGTGACCGGCTCCGACGGACTGATCGGCCTCGGCTCCCTCGCCGCGGTCCTCATGGTCGTCACGGCCGCCACCGGCGCCCTGCGCAGCGCCTTCGCCCACCCCGACCGGGTGGCGGGCCACTGGCGCTCGGTGCACATGCTGGCCTACCCGGCCTGGTGCTTCGCGCTGGTCCACGGCCTGTACGCGGGCCGCCAGGCGGCCGGCTGGGTCGTCACGCTCTACAGCCTGTCGCTGGCCGGTGTGGCCGGCGCCCTCGTCGTCCGCTCGCTGCCGCGCCCGGCGCGCCGCCGTCTCGTGCGGTGGCTGGCGCCGCTCCTCGCGCGCGTGGAGGCGGCCCAGGCGATCGCCCCGGACGCCTCCACCCCCCAGCCGCACCCGGCCGATCCCGCCTCCCCCCGCTACGAGGCGCCCGCGCCGCATCCGTACCCGGCGGACGCGTTCGCGACCGACCGCTTCACCGCCGAGCGCGACCCGGCCGACCCGCTCACGGCCGATCCGTACGAGAGCCAGGAACTGCGCGGGACCGGCCGGCGGCGTGCCGTGCCCGCCGCGGCCCCCGCGCCCGGCATCTCGGCCGCCTACCGGGCGGTCTCCCTGGCCCCCGCGCCGCCCCCGTACGCCCCGAGCTGGCCGACGCCCACCCCGCGTCCGCCGGAGAACATGCCGCTCCAGGAGAACGGCTTCACGGACCTCGGCGGTGGCCTGACCGACGGCGGCCCGGCGGGCAGCGGCCTCTCGGGGACGGCCTACACCGATCCCGCCCGCGGCACGGCGGACTACGGCTCCCCGGCCTACGACGCCACCGCCTACGGCGCCGCGCCCTACGGCGGGGCGGATCCCGGCGGCTTCGACGAGACCGCGCCCCTGCCGACCGTCCCCTACGAAGACAACGGCGCCGCCTTCGACGCTCCGGGACCGTTCCCCGGACCGGCCGCGCCGCAGCCCGAACCCTCCCCCCAGTCCAGCCCGTTCCACCAGCCCGTCGCCGGTGAGCCCTGGCACAGCCCCGCAGGAGACCGCCCGTGAACGCGCCACTGCCCGACGTCCCCGAGGTACGGGTCGTCGGACTCCCGCAACTGACCGCGGGGTTCGACCTCGTCGAGCGGCTCGGCCTGGAGATGCACCTGAAGGTGCACGGCCCGCTGGAGCCGGTTCCCGGCGAGCAGCTGGCCCAGCTCGCCGAGGAGATCTCGCTCAACGGACGCGGCGGCGCCGGGTTCCCGTTCGCCCGCAAGCTGCGCGCGGTCGCCAAGTCCGCGATCCGGCGGGGCGTGCGTCCGGTCGTGGTGGTCAACGCGAGCGAAGGAGAGCCCGCCTGCCGCAAGGACACGGTCCTGGTGAACCGCGCCCCCCATCTGGTCCTGGACGGCGCTCTGCTGGCCGCTGAGGCCCTCGGAGCCCGCACCCTGGTCGTCGCCGTGACCCGGGATTCCACGGAGGCCTCGATGCGCGCGGCCTTCGCGGAGCGGGGGCTGGCCGACCGGCGCGGGTCCGCGCTCCGCGCGCGCGTGCTGCGCACTCCGGAGCGGATGGTCTCCGGCGAGGCCTCGTCCGTGATCCGGGCGGCGGGCGGCGGCCCCGCGCTGCCGCCGGGGCGCAAGGTACGCGCCTCGGACACCGGGATCGGCGGCGCGCCGACGCTGCTGTCCAACGCGGAGACGTACGCGCAGCTCGCCGTGGCCGCCCGGGTCGGCCCGCGCCGCTACCGCCACTCGGGGCTGCCCACCGAGCCCGGCACGGTCCTGCTGACGCTCTCCGGGGCGGTGGCCCGGCCGATGGTGGTGGAGGTGCCGACGGGCGTGCCGCTGCGGTACGTGCTCCAGCTGGCCGGGGCGCCGCCGGTGCCGCAGGGCGTGCTGACCGGCGGCTACCACGGCAGCTGGCTGGACGCGGCCGCCGCGCACGACGCGGTCATCTCGCGGGACTCGCTGGCGGCGCTGGGCGGCGCGCTGGGCGCGGGCGCGATCCTGCCGATCGGCCCGGAGACCTGCCCGCTGGGCGAGGCGCTGCGGATCGCCAACTGGCTCGCGGCCGAGACGTCGGGCCAGTGCGGCCCGTGCCGGCTCGGTCTGCCGGCCGCCGCGGGCGGTCTGGCGGACGTGCTCAACGGCGGCGGCCCGGCCGCCCTGGAGGCGCTGCGCGAGGTGACGGGCGCCGTCAAGGGGCGCGGTGCCTGCAAGCACCCGGACGGCTCGGCCCGCTTCCTGGCGTCCACCGTCAACGCCTTCACCGACGACCTGGCGGCGCACGTCCTGGGCAGCGGCTGCGGCCGTCCGACGCTGGGCCTGCTGCCGCTGCCGGGCGACGGCTACCAGGAGGAGGGCATCCCCAGCGGCGAGAAGGTGCTGGTCGACTGGACGCTGTGCGAGGGGCACGGGCTGTGCGCGGACCTCATCCCGGAGCTGATCCGGCTGGGCGCCGACGGCTACCCGGCGGTGGCCGACGCGACCGTCCCGATGCATCTGCGGGGGCGCGCGCAGCGAGCGGTGCGCCGGTGCCCCGCGCTGGCGCTGCGGATCGAGGGGGCGCCCGCCGAGCTGCCCGCGCTGGCGGCCCCGGCCCGCAAGGCCCTGGGCAGCGGCCGCGGTTGACCGGCTGAGCCGTAACGGCGAGAAGGCGGCCACCCGGATCGGGTGGCCGCCTTCTTCACTGTGGAGCTAAGGAGAATTGAACTCCTGACCTCCTGCATGCCATGCAGGCGCTCTACCAACTGAGCTATAGCCCCTTGCTGTGTTCGCCGCCCGGTTTCCCCCGGCGACAT
Organism: Streptomyces sp. NPDC005878; assembly: GCF_040629815.1. Classification (NCBI taxonomy): domain Bacteria; kingdom Bacillati; phylum Actinomycetota; class Actinomycetes; order Kitasatosporales; family Streptomycetaceae; genus Streptomyces; species Streptomyces sp. NPDC005878. Next base: position 30,199 of record NZ_JBEXWK010000034.1, on the reverse strand, counting down.
CGAGAACATTACACGGTCCCCCCGGCACTCCACCAAATCGATTGCCGTTCTGTACGGACAGGGCCGGTAACGTCCCCTTTCGTGACCGTGAACGTGCTCGCGCACACCGCCGCCCGTCTCACCCCCGTCCGCCGCCCCGTGGCGCTCGCCGCGGCGGCCTGTCTGCTCTCCTTCGGCGCCTTCTGGGCCGCCCAGCGGGCCGCCGGGGTCTCCATGATCGATCTGATGGTCTACCGGGCGGAGGGCGGAGCCGTACGGGCCGGGGCGGACCTGTACGCGATGCGCGCCACGCGCGCGGGGCTGCCCACCACCTACCCGCCGTTCGCCGCGCTGCTGTTCACGCCTCTGACGCTGCTGGGCGTGCCGGAGATGCGTACGCTCGCCACCGCGGCGAACCTCGCCCTCCTGGTCGCGCTCGCCCATCTGTCGCTGCGGCTGGTGGGACGGGAGCGGCCCGGCGCGGCACTGTGGGTGGCGGCGCTGGCGGTGTGGTGCGAGCCGGTGTGGACGACCCTGCGCTACGGCCAGATCAATCTGCTGCTCGCGGTCGCCGTCCTGTGGGACCTGACCCGGCGCTCCGGCCACCGGGGGGCGGGCACGGGCATCGGCCTGGCGGCGGCGGTGAAGCTCACTCCGGCCCTGTTCGCCCTGTTCCTGCTGCTCACCGGTCTCGTACGCGCGCGTGGAGTGAGCTGGAACCCGTGGCTGCGGCAGGCGGCGACGGCGCTGGCGGTGTTCGCCGGGGCGACGCTGGCCACCGCTCTGGTGCTGCCCGCCGACTCGCGCCGCTTCTGGACGTCCACGGTGTTCCGGGCGAGCCGGGTCGGCCACGCCGAGGACACCGCCAACCAGTCGCTGCGCGGGGTGCTGGCCCGGCTGCTGCACACCGCGGAGCCGGGCGCCTGGTGGGCCGCCGCCGCGGCCCTCACCGCGGGGCTGGGGCTGGCCGCGGCGGTACGGGCCGAGCTGCGCGACCGGCGGGCGGAGGCGGTGCTGTGCTGCGCGGCCACGGCGCTCCTGGTGAGCCCGGTCTCCTGGTCGCACCACTGGGTGTGGTGCGTGCCGGGGCTCGTGGCTCTCGGGACCCGCCGCGCCGGCGGCGCCCTGGTGGCGCTGGTCTTCGGCTCGTACGCCCTGTGGTGGGTGCCGCACGGGGCGGGCCGCCCCGAACTGGCGCAGTACGGATGGCAGATGGCGCTCTCGGCGCTCTATCCGCTGGCCGGGGCGGTGTGCGTGGCGGCGGTGGCCCTCGGGGCGGGCCTCGGCGGCGAAGCCGCCGGGGTCAGGCCGTGGCGAAGGAGTAGAACCTCTTGAGGGTGCAGTGCGCCTCCAGGAGGCGGCCGTAGATCGGCTCCCCCTCCAGCTCCCGGTAGGTCTCGATGGGGTCGCCTTTTATGATCAGCGCCCGCGCGCACTCCTCGCACCAGTACTGGTAGTCGGCGTTGACCGGTTCCATGTCCCGGACGATCGGCGTACCGCTGCCGCACCAGTCGCACTTCCGCCTGTGTGCACCCATCTCAGCTCCAGCTGTGGCCGCGGGCCGTGCACACGTAGGAGAGGCTTCCGCGGTCGCCGAGCAGCCGCGCGACCGGGGAGGAGGCGCGCGAGGGGCGGCCGGCCGGGGTCGCTGTCCGCGCCGTGCCGGACAGGTCCGGGACGGCGTCGCGGCTCGCAGGCATCGCGGTCTCCCTCCCGTTCGGTCCGTCGTCCCCCTCCGGCCGTCACGATTCTGCCATGGCCGCGCAAGAGGGTCAGCGACGTCGTGATACGAGACCCGTCAGCGCTCCCACCAGTGCCGCCGCCGACAGCGCGAGAGAGCATGCCCACAGCGCGCCGCCGGAGGTGTGCGCCCCCGTGGTGAGCCGGTTCAGGAAGAGCGTCCCGAAGGCCGCGACGCCGATCAGCTGGCCCAGCTGGTTCACCGTGGCGAGCAGCCCGCTGGCGTCCGAGGCGTCCTCGGGGCGCACTCCCGCGAGGGCGCCCGCGAAGGTGGGGCTGAAGGCGAGCGCCAGACCGGCGCCCACGCCCGCGTACGTCACGTAGACGACGAGCCCGCCCGTGCCGCCGCCGCGCTGGAGGGCGCCGGTGGCCAGCGTGGAGAGAGCGGTCAGCGCGAAGCCGGCCGGCACCAGGGCCCGTTGCCGGCGTACGGGCCAGCGCCGCCAGGTCAGCCCGACCGTGCCGAAGACCACGGCGGTCGGCGCGAAGGTCAGTCCCGCGCGCAGCGCGCTGTAGCCGAGGCCGCCCTGGATGTGCAGGGTGAGGGTGAACAGGAAGCCGGCGTTGACGGCCATCACCACGGCGATCCGGAAGACCGCGAGGCCCATGCCGGGCAGGCGCAACACCCTGGGCGCGATCAGCGGGACGCCGCCGCGCCGGGCCAGGCGCGACTCGTACGCCCAGAAGGCGGCGAAGAGCAGCACGCTGGAGGCCAGCGACAGCCAGGCCCACAGCGGCCAGTCCTCCTCCTGGCCGAGCACGAGCGGCACCGTGAGCAGACAGACACTGGCGCCGAGCAGGACCAGGCCCGGCAGGTCGAGGTCGCGTACCCAGCGGGCCGCGCCGCGGTGCTCGTGCTCCTCCCGGGGCAGCAGGCGCACGCCGAGGACCAGCAGGGCGAGGCCGAGGGGCACGTTGACCAGGAACACCGGCCGCCAGCTGGCGCCGAAGAGGTCGGCGCTGACCAGGACTCCGCCGACCACCTGCCCGGCGGCGGCGCCGGTGGCGAGGACGGCTGAGTACACCCCGAGGGCACGCGTGCGTGCCTCTCCGGTGAAGTTGCGCTGGATGAGGCTGAGCACCTGCGGGATCATCAGCGCCGACCCGGCGCCCTGCACCAGCCGGAAGGCGATCAGCTGGCCGGCCGTCCCGGCCAGACCGCAGGCGAGGGAGGCGGCCGTGAAGACGGCGAGGCCCGTCAGGTAGAGCCGGCGGTGCCCGAGCAGGTCGCCCAGCCGCGCGCCGGTGATCAGCAGCACCGCGTACGCGACGGTGTACCCGGCGACGACCAGCTGCAACGCGGCGCCGGACGCGTGCAGTTCGGTGCGGATGGTGGGGGCCGCGACGTTGACGATGAAGACGTCGAGGAGCGCCATGAACTGCGCCGCGAGCACGATCGCGAGCAGCAGCGAAGGCCGGTTGTCAGTGGCACGGTCTTTACTGAGTAGGGGACTTGGGCCCGGACGGAGTGCGGTGGTCATGGCAGCCAGCCTGACCGTGCTCCGATACGGGTAACGAGAGCCCGCTGATGCTGGTACTGACAGCACCTGGCAGCGGCGGGCGAAGAGATCGACCATGGGGGACGTGACGACAGTGGCCGCATCGAACGGACGCCGCAGACCGGAACTCGCCGCCTTCCTGCGCAGCAGACGCGCGCGGGTCACACCGGCCGATGTCGGCATGCCTCCGGGCCTGCGCAGGCGCACGCCGGGGCTGCGCCGCGAGGAGGTCGCCCAGCTCTCCGGAGTGGGGGTGACCTGGTACACGTGGCTGGAGCAGGGGCGTCCGATCAACGCCTCGCCGCAGGTCCTCGACGCGGTGGCGCGCACCCTGCGCCTGGACGAGCCGGAGCGCGCGCACCTCTACCACCTGGCGGACGTGCCCTGTGAGCTGGACCGGGACGCCCTGGTGGTGGAGGTGGGCCCCGAGATCCAGGGGATCATCGACGCCCTGGACCCTCATCCGGCGGTGGTCTACAACGGGCGCTACGACATCCTGGCGACCAACCCCGCCTACCGGGACCTGTTCGACATCCCGGAGATCCGGTCGCTGGGCATACGCAATGTCCTGTGGACGCTGTTCACCGTCCCGGAGCCCAACTGCCCGGTGCTGTTCCGGGAGAAGGAGCTGCCGGTGATGGTGGCGACCCTGCGCTCGGAGTACGGCCGCCATGCCGGGGAGCCCGCCTGGGAGTCGTTCATCACGAGGCTCTCCGAGGCCAGCCCGTACTTCGCGCGGCTGTGGAAGAACGGCGACGTGGTGCCGCCGGGCCCGAGGGTGAAGACCTTCCGGCACCCGGCGGTCGGCGAGATACGGATGACGTCGGTGTCGCTGTCCATCAACGGGATGCCGGAGTGCCGGATCGTGACCTACACACCGAATGACGAGGAGAGCGGCGCGCGCACGGCGGCGTTGCGGGACATGCGGGAGAAGATCTGGGCGTGAGGCGGCCGCGCGGGCACGGGGCTGGGCGGCCGCCTCACCCTCGCGGGCACCTGTGCGGGCCCGTGGGGGGCGTACGAGAGGGGTGAGGGGTGAGCGGGGAGGGCGGCGGGGGCGGCCCGGAAATGCGGAAATCCCGTCCGGTCGGATCGACCGGACGGGATTTCCCTACCTGTGGAGCTAAGGAGAATTGAACTCCTGACCTCCTGCATGCCATGCAGGCGCTCTACCAACTGAGCTATAGCCCCGCTGTTCGCTGTGTTTCGCGCGTTCCCGCGCCGCGAACAAGAAGAACTTTAGCCTGTGACCTGCCGGAAAGTGAAATCCGGTGGTCGCACCCCCCCGGGCGGGCCCCGGCGCGCCCGGCGGCGGCCCGCAGGCCGCCGCGGCACGGCCGGCTCCGGCCCGGTCGGCCCGGTCCTCAGTCGTCGTCGCCGAAGACCGGCTCGGGGAGCGTGCCGGCGTTGTGCTCCAGCAGGCGCCAGCCGCGCGCGCCCTCGCCGAGGACGGACCAGCAGCAGTTGGAGAGCCCGCCCAGGCCCTCCCAGTGGTGCGACTCCAGGCCGAGGAGGCGGCCGATGGTCGTACGGATGGTCCCGCCGTGGCTGACCACGACCAGGGTGCCGTCGTCGGGCAGCTTGTCGGCGTGCGCGAGCACCACCGGGGCGGCACGGTCGGCCACCTCGGTCTCCAGCTCGCCGCCGCCCCGGCGCACCGGCTCGCCGCGCTTCCACGCCGCGTACTGCTCGCCGTAGCGCTGGACGATCTCCTCGTGCGTCAGGCCCTGCCAGGCGCCCGCGTACGTCTCCCGCAGAGCGGCGTCGTGGGTCACCGGCAGCCCGCACACGGCGGCCAGCTCCTGGGCGGTCGCCGCCGCCCGCTGGAGGTCGGAGGCGATGATCGCGTCCGGCTTCAGGGCCGCCAGCAGGCGCGCCGCGCGGCGTGCCTGGCCGAGACCGGCCTCGGTCAGCTCGATGTCCGTGGAGCCCTGGAAGCGGCGCTCCAGGTTCCAGGCGGTCTGGCCGTGCCGCCACAGGACGACGCGGCGGCCGCGGCCCGGTTTCGTGTCGCTGCCGTTCAGCTCAGCTCACCCTCCTCCGTCCCACCGTGCAGCTGGGCGTGCTCGGCGGCCTTGCCGCGGGTCTTCAGCGCGTCCTCGGGAAGCGGCAGCTCGGGGCAGTCCTTCCAGAGCCGCTCCAGGGCGTAGAACACGCGCTCCTCGCTGTGCTGGACGTGCACGACGATGTCCACGTAGTCGAGCAGGATCCAGCGGGCGTCGCGGTCGCCCTCCCGGCGCACCGGCTTGGCGCCGAGCTCCTTGTTCAGGCGCTCCTCGACCTCCTCCGCGATCGACTTGACCTGGCGGTCGTTGGGGGCGGAGGCGAGCAGGAAGGCGTCGGTGATCGACAGCACGTCGCTGACGTCGTACGCGATGATGTCGTGCGCGAGCCGGTCGGCGGCCGCCTGGGCGGCGGCGGTGATGAGCTCGATGGAACGGTCCGTGGCGGTCACAAGCTGGCTTTCGTCGGCGGTCAGATCGATTCAGATCGTTCTCCAGGGTCTCACGGACCGCCGACAGCCCCGAAAGGATTACTTGATCTTGTAGTCCTTGCCGAGCACCACGGTGACGTCCGCGTTGGCCGCGGCCTTGCCCTGCCGGACCGCTCCGGCCGGCAGCCCCAGCGTTTTGGCCACCTCTTCGGCCTTCGCCTTCTGGCCCGCGTCACCGTAGGTGACGGAGGACGACGCCGCCGTACCCGTGCCACCCGCGTCGATGACGGCGTAACCGCCGTTCACCAGGGCGACCCGGGCCTTCTCGGCGGCCTTCGGGGTGCCACTGGCGTTGCTGACGCCCACACGGACCGCCGAACCCTTGTCGGGCGCGGTGACCGAACCGCCCAGGATGTCCTTGACCACGCTGTCACCGGCCTGCGCGCTGAGCGTGCCGTCCTGCTGCACCGGCAGCAGCGCCGTCTTGTAGGCCCCGACCTTGGCGTGCTCGGCCAGCTTGGCCAGCGCGCCACCGAGATCGGCCTCGGGCAGCGAGGGGTCGAGGATCTGCGCCAGCGTCTGCACGGTGATCGTCGCGGCCTTCGGATCGTCCGAGATCTTGCGCAGCACCCCGTACATCACCTGCCCGAACCGCTGAAGCTGCTTGGCCTCCGCCTCACCGGGCCCCTTGTACGTGGCGTACGCCACGGCCATCTGCCCGGTCAGCGTCTGGTCCTCGCCCTTCTTCACCACGGGGGCCGAGCCCGCCTTGGTGCCGGGCACGTCGGCATCCGTACTGATGTCGATGTTTCCGACCAGGTCGACCAGGTTCTCCAGGAACGGCGTGTCCAGCCGCCACGTGCCGGTGATCTTGGTGCCGAGCAGGGTGCCGAGCGCCTCGCGGGTCCCTTGCGAGCCGTCGCCGTCCACCGACTTGCCCAGCGTGGTGCGGGTGCCGTCGTCGTTGGAGACGGCCAGTGTGTTGGGCAGCAGGACGGTGGTGCCCTGCTTGGTGGTCGCGTTGTTGACGAGCAGCGCCGTGGAGGTGCCGCCCTTCTGCGTGTTGTGCAGATGGACGACGATCACGTCCCGCTTCTGCGCCCCGACCGCGACCGCCGGCTTCCCGGAGTCCGAGGACGAGGACAGACCGGGCAGCTTGCCGGCCGCCCACAGGTAGCCGACACCGCCGACCACCGCGAGCGCGAGGACCACGACCAGCGCGACCACCCGGTTGCGGCCGCGGCGCCGCGCCTCCTCGCGCCGCTCGGTGCGGCTCTCGGTGAACTTCAGCCAGTCGATGACGTCTTCGGAGTCCTCGTCGGGCTCCTCGATGAACGAGAACTGCTCGGTGCGGTAGTCGCGTTCGTCCTTGCGCTGCTGCGGCAGCACCGGGACCTGCTCGGCCACCGGTTCGGGCTCGGGCTCGGCCTCCCGCACGGGGGCCTGCGCCTGCGCGGACGCCTGGGCGGCCGGGGCCTGGGGCTGCTCGCGGCCCCACTGCTGCGTGTCATAGCCGTACCCCTGGTGCTGCTGGGGCACGGGGGGCTGGGCGGGCTGCCCGTACGCGTCGTATCCCGAGCCGGCACCGGGACCCGAACCGGAGCCAGAACCAGAGCTACGGTCGTAGTCATAGTCGTAGTCGTACGAGGGCTGCTGCTGGGCGTACGGGTCGTACCCGTAACCGCCCTGCTGACCGTGCTGCTGCCCCTGCCCGTGAGCCTGATGGTCCTGCTGGGACTGGGGGGTCTGCTGGGTCTGCTGCGGCTGGGCCTGGCCGTACGGGTCGTACGAACCCTGCTGGGGCACCTGCTGGTACACCGGCTGGCCGTACTCGTCATAACCGACAAGCCGCACCTGCGGCGCATAGGGGTCGTAGGGGTCCTGTCGGTCGTTCACCGGGTGCCCTTCTCTCACTCGCCGCGGTAGAGCTGGCGCTTGTCGATGTAGCGCACCACACCGTCCGGAACCAGATACCAGACCGGGTCGCCCTGCGCGACCCTCGCCCGGCAGTCCGTCGACGAGATGGCCAGAGCGGGCACCTCCACCAGCGACACCCCACCCTCGGGCAGACCGTCGTCCGTCAGTATGTGACCCGGCCGGGTCACCCCGATGAAGTGGGCGAGCGAGAACAGCTCGTCCACGTCACGCCAGGTCGTGAGGATCTGCGAGAGCGCGTCGGCGCCGGTGATGAAGAACAGGTCCGCGTCACTGTTGAGGGAGCGCAGATCCCGCAGCGTGTCCACGGTGTACGTCGCGCCGCCGCGGTCGATGTCGATCCGGCTCACCGAGAACTGCGGGTTGGACGCGGTCGCGATGACCGTCATCAGATACCGGTCCTCGGCCGCGGAGACGTTTTTGTGGCTCTTCTGCCACGGCTGCCCGGTCGGTACGAACACGACCTCGTCCAGATGGAACTGGGACGCCACCTCGCTGGCGGCCACCAGGTGTCCGTGGTGGATCGGGTCGAACGTTCCGCCCATCACGCCGATGCGCCGCTTGACCGGACCGGTAGGCACTTCCTGCTCTCCCATGCGTGCAGAGCCTACTGGCCCGGTGGAAACGCCCCGACTCAGCGGTCGCGGTTGAAGCGCGTGGTGATCCACAGCAGGAGCAGCAGCGCGAACAGCGCGCCGCCACCGGTGACGTACGGGCTGAGGCTTTCGTGGTTGCCACCGTGCTCGGCGCCCTCGGCGAGGGTGACCAGATGCGTGGCGGCGGTGCTGGTGAGGCTCATCGTCAGCAGGACCTATCCGGGAGTCGGAGCGGAGACTTCGGGCACATCGTATGCGGGCCGCCCGGGCACTCTCACGCCGACTCAGCCGTTCAGTCCTTGACGACGCCCTCCGCGTCGGGGCCCGCGCCCCGGCCCGGCTCGCCGTCCGGCTCGGCCGCGGCCGCGTCGCCACCGTCGTCCGACCGGTAGCCGCGCAGCAGCAGCCAGGCGAGGCCGCCCGCACCGAAGATCGACACCAGCAGCAGGATCCGCAGCACATTTCCGGGTCCCTGCTGGTCCGAGGCGGCGGCGAGAAGCGTGACGGCGTCCGTCATGGCAGGTGTCTCCTTGGTTATCCACAGGCCCCCGCCCCACGGTAGCCCCACCGCCTAGGGTGGATGTCGTCAGGGGGACGAGCCGAGACTCTCCGACAGGGGGACACCATGACCGACGACTTCCAGGACAGCGTGCCGAGCAGGCAGCGCCGCCGCTTCCCCGGGATCTCCTCCCGGGCCTACGAACACCCCGCCGACCGGTCGGCGCTGGTGGCGCTGCGCAGGCTCAGCGGCTTCGACACGGTCTTCAAGGCGCTCAGCGGGCTGCTGCCGGAGCGCAGCCTGCGCCTGCTCTTCCTCTCCGACTCCGTGCGCGTGAGCGACGCCCAGTTCGCCCACCTCAACTCGATGCTGCGGGACGCCTGTTACCTCCTGGACCTGGAGAAGGTCCCCGCGATGTACGTGACGCAGGACCCCCGGCCCAACGCGATGTGCATCGGCCTTGACGAGCCGATCATCGTCGTCACCACCGGCCTCGTGGAGCTGCTCGACGAGGAGGAGATGCGCGCGGTCGTGGGCCACGAGGTGGGCCACGCCCTGTCCGGCCACTCGGTCTACCGCACGATCCTGCTCTTCCTCACCAACCTGGCGCTGAAGGTCGCCTGGATCCCGCTGGGCAACGTGGCGGTGATGGCGATCGTGACGGCGCTGCGGGAGTGGTTCCGCAAGTCGGAGCTGTCCGCCGACCGGGCCGGACTGCTCGTCGGCCAGGACCTCCAGGCCTCGATGCGGGGCCTGATGAAGATAGCCGGCGGCAACCACCTCCACGAGATGAACGTGGACGCGTTCCTGGAGCAGGCCGAGGAGTACGAGGCGGCCGGCGACCTGCGCGACTCCGTCCTGAAGATCCTGAACGTGCTGCCCCGCTCGCACCCCTTCACCACCGTGCGCGCGGCCGAGCTGAAGAAGTGGGCCGAGAGCCGTGACTACCAGCGTTTGATGGACGGCCACTATCCCCGTCGTGAGGAGGACAAGGACACGTCGGTCTCCGACTCGTTCCGCGAGTCCGCCGCCTCGTACGCCGAGACGGTCCGCACGAGCAAGGACCCGCTGATGAAGCTGGTCGGCGACATAGCCGGCGGCACGGCGGACCTGGGCGGCAAGCTGTACGGCAAGTTCACGGGCGCGGGGTCCGCCTCGCGCGCCTCGGACCGGCCGAAGGGCGGGGAGCGGGACGGTCAGCAGGACCGGCCTTCCGGCCCGGTGGCGGACGGTGAGGGACCGGGCGGGGCACAGGAGGGGCCGGGTCGGGACGCTTAGGAAGGCCGAGGGTCAGGAAGGCCGAGGGACGCTTGGGGACGCTTGGAGCTGTTCGAGGGTTTCTACGGCGTCGGCTGGGCGCTGGTGGCGAGGGTGCCGCAGAGGGCCGCGGTGGCGGGACCGGTCGCGTACGGGTCGGTGCCCGCCGGGCCGGTCGCGCTGGTCCGCTCGCCCGCGAGCAGCGGCCGCAGCTGTGCGGAGACATCGGCCGAGCAGGCCTGCGGTCCGGCCTCCACATAGCTGAACTGCAGCTCGACCCGGTGCAGCCGCAGGTCGTCGCGGTCGAAGCGGAAGTGCAGCTCGCGGCGGACGGTGAAGAGCGAGGCGGTCTTGTCCTGGCCGGAGGCGGCCGGCCGCAGGGCGTACGTGAAGGTGTGGTCGGACGTCACGTCGAGGGTGTCCCGGCCGGACTCGGCGTAGCGGAAGGTGCCCTGCACACGCACCCCGGTGTCGGCCAGTGCGACTTTGGCCGGATCGAAGCGCACCAGCCAGCCGGTGGCGGCGTGCCGGCCGTCGTCGGCGGGGTTGTCGATGCTCTGGTCGAACTGGGTGACCAGCTCGGGATCGAGCAGAGCTCGCACCTGGTGCACGGACTTCCCGGTCAGGACCTGGGGGTCGAGGGAGGACTGGACCAGATACTCCTTGGCGGTGGTGACACCGGCGATGATCTGGCTCTCCGAGAAGTGGGCGGTCCTGCGGACGGCCGGGAGGTTGATTCCGTCGGCGCCGGTGCGGAACTGGGCGGCCGGGCTGTGGTCGAAGAGGCGGGCGACGTCGATGCCGGGGACGACGGTCTGCGGGGCCAGGGGTATGACGGTCATGCGCAGGGGCTCGGCGGTGACGCTGCCGCCACCGGGCTGGTAGGGGTGGCGCAGGCCCATGTACACGGCGGTGCCGAACGCGATGAAGAGGAGGACGGCCAGCGCGACTATCTGTTTGGTGAAGGGCCTGAAGGACCAGCTGGACCGGCTGCGCACCGCGCGCGCGTGCTCGCGCATCCGTTCCTGTGCGGAGAACTCCTGCAGGCGGGCAGCGCGGACGAACGACTCGTCGAACACGACGGATCGGTACTCGTCCTCACCTCCGCCGGGGAGGCCCTCCGGGGTCCCCTCGGGTGGCTCTCCACGCCCTGCCATACCTTCAGGGTAGGTCGCGGGAGGGGCCGGTAAACGCGCTGCTACGCGACAAGTTCTGACGAGTTCCCACGCGGTTGTGCGGGGTGGGGTCAGAGCCTGGTCAGAAGACGGTCAGATCGCCGTCGACGCGGGGGAAGGGCCTGGTCAGGCGTGGGGTGGGTGGGGTGCGGGGGGTGGGCGGGGAGGGGGTGGGGGCCGGGGGGGAGGGCCCCCACCCCCCCGCCCTCAAGGTCGTCGGGGTACGGCCGCGACCGCTGGGGCCGAGTAGTCCGCCGAGGCGGTGGGGCCGGCGGTGGCTGGAATGGGTGGTCCGGACTTGTCCACGTTGCTGGTGGCGGGGGGCGGGGCGGGGTCCTCGCGGCTGTTGGAGCCGCCCCGGTAGACGGCTGCGAAGGCCAGGGCGACCATGCCGATGCCCATGATCAGGGCGAGCAGCCAGGCGACGGGGCGGTGCCAGCGGGCGCGGCCGCGGTAGGGGCGCAGTACGCCGCCGTGCGGGCCGTAGGGGCCGGCGTCGGCGCCGCCGGAGAAGGCGGTGCCGTAGGCGTCGGTGTCGCGGGCCGGGTAGGGGAAGTCGTCGTCGGCTCCCGCGCCGGCGCGGGCTCGGGCCGCTTCGGCTTCGGCGCGGGCTTGCGCGGCGGCCAACAGCCGTTCCACGGCGCTCGGTTCGTGGATCTGCGCGGCCCGTACGAAGTCCTCGTCGAAGACCACGGAGGCGAACGCGTCGTCCGCGCCTCCGCGGTCGTCGTCGGGCTCCCAGCCGTTCGGGAACGGCTTGCCCCCCACGTCGTCCGGCACGGGTTCAGACTAGCCCCGTAGCGGACGTTTTGGGCAGGGAGTGTCCGAACTCTCCCCGTCGGTTGACACGCCGGATGCCGCCCCCCGCCCGGCGCGCGGGGCGGGGCCGCCCCGCTCCCCCGGCCGGGTCCATCCCGTTATCGCACGTGTCCGTCGCCGGTGACGATGTACTTGGTGGAGGTGAGCTCGGGCAGGCCCATGGGGCCGCGGGCGTGGAGCTTCTGGGTGGAGATGCCGATCTCGGCGCCGAAGCCGAACTGGCCGCCGTCGGTGAAGCGGGTGGAGGCGTTCACGGCGACGGTGGTGGAGTCGACCAACTGGGTGAATCGGCGGGCGGCGGCCTGGGAGGTGGTGACGATCGCCTCGGTGTGGCCGGAGGTCCACTGCCGGATGTGGGCGACGGCGGCGTCGAGGGAGTCGACGACGGCGGCGGCGAGGTCGTAGGAGAGGTATTCGGTCTCCCAGTCCTCGGCGGTGGCGGCGACGACGGTCGCCTTGGTGGCGTCGGCGTAGGCCTGGACGCGCGGGTCGCCGTGGACGGTGACGCCGGCCTCGGCGAGTGCGTCGAGGGCGCGGGGCAGGAAGGCGTCGGCGATGTCGCGGTGGACGAGGAGGGTCTCGGCGGCGTTGCAGACGGAGGGGCGGGATGCCTTGGAGTTGATGAGGATGTCGACGGCCATGTCGAGGTCGGCCTGGGCGTCCACGTAGACGTGGCAGTTGCCGGTGCCGGTCTCGATGACGGGGACGGTGGACTCCTCGACGACGGTGCGGATGAGGGAGGCGCCGCCGCGCGGGATGAGGACGTCGACGAGGCCGCGGGCGCGCATCAACTCGCGTACGGAGTCGCGGGATTCGCCGGGGACGAGCTGGACGGCGTCGGCGGGCAGGCCCGTGCCGGCGACGGCGTCGCGCAGGACGCGGACGAGTGCGGTGTTGGACTCGTACGCGGAGGAGGAGCCGCGCAGCAGGACGGCGTTGCCGGACTTGAGGCAGAGGGCGGCGGCGTCGACGGTGACGTTGGGGCGGGCTTCGTAGATGATGCCGACGACGCCGAGGGGGACCCGGATCTGGCGCAGGTCGATGCCGTTGGGGAGGGTGGAGCCGCGGACGACTTCGCCGACGGGGTCGGGGAGGGCCGCGACGTCGCGTACGTCGGAGGCGATGGCGCGGACGCGTTCGGGGGTGAGGGTGAGGCGGTCGATGACGGTCTCGCTGGTCCCGGCGTCGCGGGCCTTGGCGATGTCGAGGGCGTTGGCCTCGACGATCTCCTCGGTGCGGGCTTCGAGGGCGTCGGCGATGGCCAGGAGCGCGTCGTCCTTGGCCGAGCGCGGCAATGGCGCGATATCGGCGGCGGCCGTGCGGGCCCGGTGGGCTGCCTGGGTGACCGGGGACTGGTTCTCGTCGGGAGAAAACGCGCTCATGTCCGCAGGGTAGTGCGCCGGGCGGCCGTGTTCCGCACGGATTCCACGTGCCGAGACGGGGCTCTCACGGTCCGGTCGTGCGGGGGGTGCGGGTCGGGCGTATCGACCGGGTCGTACGGGCCCGTGGGCGTCGGGGATCGCGGGCGGTGGCGGCGCTCCGGAAGGCGAGTCACCCGGACCCGGCGCGTCCAGAGCTACGCCCCCCCGGACCCGGCGCGTCCAAAGCCATGCCCCCAGCCGCAGCGCGTCCAGAACCGCGTCATCCCCTACCGGCGCAGCCAGAACCGAGCGGCCCCCTACCGGCGCATCCAGAACCAGACTGGCCACCACCGGCACGTCCACCACCGGCGCGTCCAGAACCAGACTGCCCACCACCGGCACGGCCGGCACCGGCCCGCCCGCTGCCGGCCCCTCCAGCACCGACCCCTCAGCCCCCACCCCGTCCCCTGCCGCCCCCTCCGGCCTCACCCCTCAAAAGGGATGGACCCCCACGGGTGCGGCCGGAGGGGGGCCGTAGCCCTCGGCGAGGCGTTGGTGGTAGGTCTCGCGGTCGATGACCTCCAGGCCGACGATCTCCCAGGGCGGGAGTTTGGCGGTGGAGCGGTGTTCGCCCCACAGGCGCAGGGCGACGGCCGCCGCGTCGTGCAGGTCGCGGGCTTCTTCCCAGTAGCGGATCTCGGCGTGGTCGCCGGCGTATCTGCTGGTCAGTAAGAAGGGGTGGTCGTGGGCGAGCTGCTCGAGGCCGCGGCGGACCTCTTTGAGCGGGGTTTCGGCGCCGGAGACGCTGAGGGTGATGTGCCAGAGCCTGGGGGTGTCTCCGGGCTTCTCCCGCTCCTCGGTCTGTGTGATGTCGGTCCCCGTGCCCACGCTGGTCAGGGTCCGCCCGTCCTCCCCCACGGCCCTGCGGGCGTGGGTTCCCCCGACTCGGGGCGCCGCCCCCGGGCGCGCTCGTCTCACCGGCGGCCTCCTGTGATGCTGCGATGCGTTGTCGTACCCCCCGCGGGCCATCCCGCAGGTCACCCGGCGGGCCACCCCGCAGGTCACCCGCGGGTTACCCCGTGGGTCTCCCCGTGGGCACCCTGCGGGCCACCCCGTGGGTCTCCCCGCGAGTACCCCGCAACAAAGTTGACCAGTCCTGGCAGGGTCGCGGGGCGGTTTTCGTGAAGGTGTCGGTCCGAAGGCCGGACTTTCAGCCGTTTCAGGGGTGCAGGACGACCAGATCGTCCCTGTGTACGACTTCTCGCTCGTAGGCGGGACCGAGTTCGCGGGCGAGTTCGCGGGTGGAGCGGCCGAGGAGTTGGGGGATCTCCTTGGCGTCGAAGTTGACGAGGCCGCGGGCGATGGCGCGGCCGGTGGTGTCGCGGAGTTCGACGGGGTCTCCGGCGCTGAACTCGCCTCCGACGGCGGCGATTCCGGCGGGCAGGAGGGAGGAGTGGCGTTCGACGACGGCGGTGACGGCTCCGTCGTCGAGGACGAGGTGGCCCTGGGGCGTGGAGGCGTGGGCGAGCCAAAGGAGGCGGTCGGCGGAGCGGCGGCCGGTGGGGTGGAAGTAGGTGCCGGTGTCGCGGCCGGCGAGGGCGTCGGCGGCGTGGGTGGCGGAGGTGAGGACGACGGGGATGCCGGCGGCGGCGGCGATGCGGGCGGCTTCGACCTTGGTGACCATGCCGCCGGTGCCGACGCCGGCTTTTCCGGCGCTGCCGATCTGTACGTGGGCGATGTCGTCGGGGCCGTGTACTTCGCCGATGCGGGTGGTGCCGGGTGTGCTGGGGTCGCCGTCGTAGAGGCCGTCGACGTCGGAGAGGAGGACGAGGAGGTCGGCGCGGACGAGGTGGGCGACGAGGGCGGCGAGGCGGTCATTGTCGCCGAAGCGGATCTCGTCGGTGGCGACGGTGTCGTTCTCGTTGACGACGGGGAGGGCGCCCATGGCGAGGAGCTGGTCGAGGGTGCGGTAGGCGTTGCGGTAGTGGGCGCGGCGGCTGGTGTCGTCGCTGGTGAGGAGGACTTGTCCGACGCGTACGCCGTAGCGGGCGAAGGAGGCGGTGTAGCGGGCGACGAGGAGGCCCTGGCCGACGCTGGCGGCGGCTTGCTGGCGGGCGAGGTCGGTGGGGCGGCGGCGCAGGCCGAGGGGGGCGAGTCCGGCGGCGATGGCGCCGGAGGAGACCAGCACTATTTCCTTCTCGCCGCCGCTGCGGGCTTTGGCGAGGACGTCGACGAGGGCGTCGACGCGGTCGGCGTCGAGGCCGCCGGAGGCGGTGGTGAGGGAGGACGAGCCCACCTTGACGACGATCCTGCGGGCCTGGGTCACGTACTGCCTTGCCACTGTCACACCGGGAAATCTATGTCAGGCCGGGGTGGGGGCGCACGGCCGTTTCGAGCGTTGGACGAGCCCCGCCGGGTGGGCAGACCCCTCCGCCGGGTGGGCGTGCCCCCCCCGGCCGGGCGGGCAGGCCCCGCCGGGGCGGACAGGCCACGGGTCCCCGCCGGGTGGGCGGACCCCCGGCCGGGCGGGGGTCCGCCCACCCGGCGAGTGGACGGGCCCACGGGCCCCGGCCGGGCGGACTCGCCCCCCGCCCGGTGGGCCGGGGCCAGTGGGGTCCGGGGGCCGGGGTCCGGGGGCCCAGGAGCCGGGGCCCGGGAGCCGGGGCCCGGGGCCCCCGTAGCCGTCCGGGAGGGGGCGGGAGGGGGTCAGTCGCGCGGGTGGCGCAGCTGCCAGCCTTCCCAGGCCGAGGTGATCATGGCGCGGATGTCGTGGCGCGCGGTCCAGTCGAGTTCCTTGGTGATGAGCTCGGCGGAGGCGACGACGCGGGCGGGGTCGCCGGGGCGGCGGGGGGCGACCTCGGGGGCGGGCTCGGTGATGCCGGTGACATCGCGGATGATGTCGACCATTTCGGCGACGGAGGCGCCTTCGCCGCGGCCGATGTTGAGGATGAGGGCGGCCTCGGGGTCGGCGGCGAGCCGGCGGGCGGCGGCGAGGTGGGCGCCGGCGATGTCCTCGACGTGGATGTAGTCGCGTACGCAGGTGCCGTCGGGGGTGGGGTAGTCGTTGCCGAAGATCAGCGGGGCTTTGCCCTCGGTGAGGCGTTCGAAGACCATCGGGACGAGGTTGAAGATGCCGGGGTCGCCGAGGTCGGGGGTGGCGGCGCCGGCGACGTTGA
This sequence comes from Streptomyces sp. NPDC005878, assembly GCF_040629815.1. NCBI lineage: Bacteria > Bacillati > Actinomycetota > Actinomycetes > Kitasatosporales > Streptomycetaceae > Streptomyces > Streptomyces sp. NPDC005878. Next base: position 13,729 of record NZ_JBEXWK010000034.1, on the reverse strand, counting down.
AGTAGCGCAGGGAGGCGGTGGCCATGCCGTGGGCCTTGCCGACGGCGCTGACGAGCCATTCGCCGGCGAGCTTGGTCTCGCCGTAGGGGCTCATGGGCAGGCATGCGGTCTGCTCGGTGACGAGGTCGATGTCGGGCATGCCGTAGACGGCGGCGGAGGAGGAGAACAGGAAGCGGCGTACGCCGGCGTCGGCGGCGGCTTCCAGGACGGTCCGCAGGCCTTCGACGTTCTCGCGGTAGTAGTGCAGGGGGCGTTCGACGGATTCGCCGACCTGCTTCTTGGCGGCGATGTGGATGACGCCGTCGACGTCGTTCTCGCGCAGGACGCGGTCGAGGACGGCGCGGTCGAGGACGGTGCCGCGTTCGAGGAGGACGCCTTCGGGCAGCCGGGCGGGGTCGCCGGTGCTGAGGTCGTCGAGGACGACGACTTTTTCTCCGCCGTCGACGAGGGCCTTCACCACGTGGGATCCGATGTAGCCGGCACCGCCTGTGATCATCCAAGTCATACGGACAGTCTAGGAGGCGGTCCGGGGCGTGGGGCGGGGGCGGGTGCGGCCGCTCCTGTGACTTTTCGTACGAAGGTGTGGGCGGCGTAAGGACGGGCGGGCGGTCCTGGAGGCGCGAACCGACGCACGGGGGTGCGGGCCGGGACATATGAGGCGTACGGGAGTTGTGCGCGCGCCCCCGCTGTCCTCCGGTCCGCCCCGGCCGGGCGGGGCGGACCGGTGTGTCGCTCAGACGGTGCCCGCGCGCGGGGGGACCCTGGTGACCGCGGGGGTGGTGTTCAGGTTGAGCGTGACGAGGGCGACGCCCTCGCTCGCGCCCTGGACGACGGCGGGGGCGCCGACCATGAAGCCGGAGGACGCGTCGCCGTGGAGGGTGACTTGCTTGCCGCTGTCGACCATCTCGATGGAGCCGGTGCCGCTGCGGGAGGTCAGCATGACGCCGCCGGTGGCGAGGTCCTGGCCGTCGACGAGGGCGACGGGGCCGTAGCCGGTGACCTTCTGGTCGGGCAGTTCGGTCCAGCGGCCGGCCTGGCCGCCGCGCAGCTGGGCGACGTTGATCTGGTCGCTGGAGGGCTTGTGGAAGGCGAGCAGCACGGAGCCGTCCTGGGCGGTGACCGCGTCGGGGGCGTCGCCGGGCCGGGTCTTGAGGCCGCGGACGCCGCGGACGAGGGGGCCGCCGGGGTTCTTCTGGGTCCAGTGCTCGACCCAGCCGAAGGCGGAGCCGAAGACGTGGATGCGGCCGTCGCCGTCGACGGTGGCGGTGAGGCCTTCCTGGATCTGTCCGCCGCCGGTGAGCTTCTGCCACGGCGACCAGGTGCCCTGCTTGTCGCGGACGCGGGTGCTGACGCCCTTGGCGGCGTTGCGTACGAAGACGTGGATGGTGCCGTCGGGGGCGGCGACCGCGGTGGGCGGGCCGGTGAGGCGGGAGCGGCGGGGGTCGGTCTCGGGGTTGCCGAGGCTGGTCCAGCGCTCTTCGAAGGCGCCGCCGGCGCTCTTCTGCTGGAGGACCACTATCTCGCGGGTGTCGTCCTTGTCGGTGGAGCCGAGGCCGGTGAAGCGCAGGCCGAGGACGAGGTGGCGGCCGTCGGCGGCGACGACGGCGCTGAGGGCGGGGGCGAGGGGGCCGCCGCCGAGGTCCTCGGCGGCGCCCCAGCCCCCGCTGTAGGGGCCGGACTCGCGCCAGCGGGCGGCGCGGGTGCCGAGTACGGCGTAGGTGCTCATCCGGCCGTCCTCGTCGATGACGACCTTGGGGCCGGCGGTCGGGTAGCGGCGGTGGGTGGAGCGGACCCAGCCCTTCTTGGACCTCAGGACGCCGTTGAGGCCGACGGAGTAGTCGCCGCAGCCCGAGGCGTTGCCGCACTGCCAGCTGGAGGCGCCGCCGTAGGCGTTGAGGTACTCGGTCTTCTGGTGGACCGTGTCATTGGGGAGGTTGTACGGCCAGCGCTGGTTGTAGTAGCCGCGGAAGGCCTCGGTGAGGAAGCCGGGGGTGCGGGTGCCTTCGCTGCTGCCCTGGCCCCACTGGGCGAGGGCGCGCCAGGTGAAGAGGGCGACGGCGGTGTGGTCGGGGTGGTCGGAGTAGCCGACCTGGTCGCTGCCGCGCGGGTGGAGCTTGTCGTGGACCTGGGCGTCGGGGTCCGGGTCGAGGGTGCGTACGAGCGTGGGCCGGTACTTGCGCAGGAGGAACAGCAGCGCGTCGGTGAGTTCGTCGCGGCTGTAGGTGTACTTCTCGCGGACCGGCGACTCGGGGGTGGGCTGGGTGCGCAGGACCACGCCGGGGGTGTTCCACAGCTGGGTCATGCCGACCCAGCCGCGGCCGGTCTTCTCGTGCATCCGCACGCCGAGGAAGATCAGTTCGGCGCGGCGGCCCTCGTACTCCAGGACGTTGAGTTCGGCCTCGCGTCCGCCGGGCAGCTTGAGCGCGGTGCGCGTCCACGGGGTGAACAGGGTCGCGCCGAGCATGCGGGCGTACGCCTGGCGCAGGCCCTGCTGGCGGGCGGAGACGTAGGCGGGCACGTCGGGGCGGGCCTTGGGCTCGCCGGGTGCCTGGTTGACGCCGAAGGAGCCGCCGCCGGTGACGTACACGGAGACGACGGGGACGCCCCGCTCGATCGTGTGGAGCGTGTCGGGGTTCATGAAGAACAGGTCGTCGTCCGGGTGCGCGACGATCGCCATGGCGAGCGGGCGGCCGGGGGTGTCGAAGCTGCTGCGGTGGTCGACCGGCAGCAGCGACACCGGCTTCGGTGGTTGACTGGTGACGGCGGCGGCGCCCCGGGCCGAGGGGTGCTTGCTGTCACACCCGGCGATCGCCCCCGCTGCCACCATCCCCGCCAGCGAAGCCAGCACGGTACGCCGGGAGGCCACTTGGCGTCCCGTCTTCGGCCAGCGTCCCATGTCTTTCTCCCACTCCCCGTTCCACGTTCATCTGCGATCAAGCAGACCGCCACCCGAGGAGAGGGCGGAAACTCCGATGGGGTTCCACTCGATGATGCAATCGTGATGCATCGATAGAATTACGAAGCAACTTGCCGATCTTACGCATTATTGGCAGCATGCAACGCTGACCATTAGCCCAGACGAGAGCTAGGTTCACCGTGAGTGACTCACTGCTGCCCTATGCGGTGGGCGCCGCCAAGCGGGCGCGCCGCGCGGCAGTACGTATGCGCCGACGTGTCGAGCAGATGCATACCGTACCGGCCATCGACGGAGTCAAGCCGCGTCCGCTGCTGCGACCGGTGCACTTCTCGGTCTCCGGTGGGCGCACCCTCAACTTCGCGGTGACGTTCCCGCGCCGTGCCGAGGCGGTCGGGGCGGCTCATCTGGAGATGTCGCGCGGGCGCAAGGTCGTCCACGTGGAGCTGGAGCAGGAGCCGCAGAGTGACGGAAGTCTCCTTCTGACGGCGACCGTTCCGCTGCGCCATGACGATCCGTCGGAGACCGCGACCCGTGGTCCGGTGCTCTCGTCCGGTATGTGGCGGATGGAGGTCGTCGTCACCGGCAGTGACGGCCGCGAGCTGCGGGCCAAGATCGCCTCGGCTCCGGTGGAGACCTCCGACGGCCCCACCCTGTCCACGTCGCCGTCCCCGACGAGCGGCGCGGTCTTCCGTCCGGTCCGCTCGGTGGACGGCCGCTCCATGCTGAACGTGCGCGGCCCGCGCCACCAGGCCGAGCTCGCCTCGTTCGAGCTGCGCTGGGACCGGATCGTGGTGCACGGCCGGCTCATCGCGCCCAAGGCCCCCGTCGAGGAGTACACCGCGGAGGCGGTGCTGCGGCGCGGTGGCAAGTCGGCCGCGGCGGCGGTGGTGTGGGACGGTGACCGCTTCACCTTCGACGTACCGCTCGCCGAGATGGCGGTCGGCCGCGCGACCCGCACCTGGGACATGCACCTGAAGGCCGGCGGGAACCGGATCAAGATCGCCCGGCGGCTGACCGATGTGCGTCACCCCAAGCAGGTCTACCGGACGCCGTTCCGTATCGTCGCTCTCGACAACGGTTCGCTCGCGCGGGTGCACGCCTACGTCACACCGGCCGGCGTGCTCGCCGTGTCCTGTACCGGATTCGGAACCGCCCCCCGTGGCGCAGAGGAAGTTGCATGAAGATCACGTTTCTGCTCACCTGGGGCGACGAGATGGGCGGCACCGAGATGGCCGCCTACACCCAGGCGATCCATCTCGCTCCCCGGCACGACGTCGAGGTGCTGAGCGTCTTCAAGACCCGCCCGGAGCCGTTCTTCTCGGCCGCCCAGCAGGTCAAGCGGCGCTACCTGGTGGACAGGACCGAAGCGTACGGACGCCCGGTGCGACCCAGCTCGCTGGACGAGAACGCCTGCCGCACCCTGGAGTCGCTGCCGAGCGAGATCATCAAGCCGTCCTGGGAGTCGACGTTCGACCGGCTCTCCGACATCGAGATGACGGCCGCCCTCGGCTCCCTCGACTCGGACGTGCTGATCACCACGACCCCGGCGCTGCTGGCCGCCGCCGCCGAGCTCGCCCCCTCCCGGGTCGTCACCGTGCACCAGGAGCACCGCGCCTCCCAGCTGCGCGGCGTCTCCGGTGAGCCGCTGCTGGTCTACGGCCCGCGCGTGGACGCGCTGGTGTCGCTGACCGAGCGCACCAACGACTGGTTCTCCGACTCGCTGCGCGACTCCGCGCCGGAGCTGGCCGCGATCCCCAACGCGGTGCCCGACGGCTACCGCCCGCGCGCCGACCTGGAGTCCAGGACGATCGTCCTCGCTGCCCGGATGACCCCGGAGAAGCAGCTGGACCACGCCATCCACGCCTTCCACCGGATCTCCGCGGACTTCCCCGACTGGCAGCTGCGGATCTTCGGCGACGGCCCGCAGGAGGTGCGTCTGCGCCGCCTCGTCGAGGGCCTGGGCATGCACTCGCGCATCGAACTGGTGGGCCGCTCCTCGCAGATGGAGCAGGAGTGGGCCAAGGCCAGCGTCTGCCTGCTGCCCTCGCGCAACGAGGCGTTCCCGCTGGTGCTCCTGGAGATGTTCGCGGCCGGCGTGCCGGTCATCGCGTACGACATCGTCACCGGGCCCGCCGAGATCATCCGCCACGACGTGGACGGTCTGCTGGTGCCGCCCGGCGACATCGACTCGCTGGCCGCCGCGATGTCCCGGCTGATGGGCGAGGACGACACCCGGCACGCCTTCGGCAAGGCCGCCCGCAAGGGCGTGTACGAGCGGTTCGGCGGCGAGGACATCACCTCCCGCTGGGAGGAGCTCTTCACCAAGCTGGTGGCCCGCCGCGACACCCCCGAGCGCCTCGCCCAGCGCGCCGACCGCACGGCGCTGCGCATCGCGGCCGGCGGCACCCGCAGCTTCAGCGTCGCCGCCCCCGTCTCGGCCCTGTCGAACTCGGCGGACGAGCAGAAGGCCCGCGAGGTGATGATCCAGGCGCAGGACCGCAGCGGGACGCTGATCCGCTCGGCCGGCCGCCTCGCCGAGCAGCGCGACGACATCACCGGCCCGCGCATGGCCCAGATCAACCTGGAGATCACCGCCAAGGTCCTGGAGGACGCGGGGATCCCGTACATCCTGCTGCGCCACGACGTCGGTGTCGCCCACCGCGTCGCCGTGCCCGTGGAGATGCGCCGCCGGGTCCTGGAGGCCATGTCGACGGCCCTGCACGGCAAGCCGGTCTACGCCGAGCTGGTCACCCCGCGCGGCGCGGCCCCGGGCGCGGTCCTCGCCGAGCGCCTCGACGGCGTCGGTGAGGTGGCGGGCCTGCGGGTGTTCAAGCCGATCACCTCCGAGAGCCGCACCCTGCGCTACGGCCCGGCCTACGGCTGCGGTCTGGAGTTCTGGGCGGAGTCGGAGGAGGACGGCTGGCGCGAGACGCCCCGGCTGACCACCCTGCTCGGGCGCCGCCTGCCCAACCTGGAGGCCACGGCCAAGCTGCGGGTCGGCGAGCGCGACTACCCGACGCTCGCACAGTTCACCAAGCAGCTGATGTGGGACGTCGACTACCCGATCGACGTCGTCTACACCTGGGTCGACGACACCGACCCGGCCTGGCAGGAGCGCCGCGACTCGGTGCGCCGCAGCCGCAACATGCCGACCAACGACGCCGACAGCGGTGACGTGCGCTTCCGCAACCGCGACGAGCTGCGTTACTCACTGCGGTCCCTGGAGATGTTCGCGCCCTGGGTGCGCACCATCTACCTGGTGACCGACGACCAGACGCCGGAGTGGCTGGACACCACCCAGCCCGGCATCAAGGTCGTCAGCCACCGGGAGATCTTCAAGGACCCGGCCTGGCTGCCGACGTTCAACTCGCACGCCATCGAGAGCCAGCTGTACCGCATCGAGGGTCTCGCGGAGCACTTCCTCTACCTCAACGACGACGTGTTCATCGGCCGTCCGCTGGCGCCGTCGTCGTTCTTCCTGAGCAACGGGGTGGCGAAGTTCTTCCGCTCGCCCACCACCGTCCCGCCGACCGAGCCGTCCCCGGACGACGAGGGCTACTTCGCGGCCGCCAAGAACAACCGGGCGCTGCTGGAGAAGGCGTTCGGGCGGGTGGCGACCAACAGCTTCCTGCACGCGCCGCACCCGCTGCGCCGCAGTGTGCTGACCGAGATCGCGGACAAGTTCCCCGAGGAGGTGGGCCGGACCGCGGCCAACCCCTTCCGCGCCAACTCGGACCTGTCGATCACGTCCTCGCTCCACCACCACTACGGCTACCTGACCGGCAGCTCGGTGCCGAGCGCGATCTCGTGCAGCTACATCAACGTGGGCAACTACGACCACCACACGGTGCTGACCCGGCTGCTCGCCGAGCGCGGCCACGACACGTTCTGCATCGGTGAGTCCGCCGACGCGGAGGTGTCGGTGGAGGAGCAGGACCGCGTCCTGCGGGCGTTCCTGAGCGCGTACTTCCCGGTGAAGTCCCGGTACGAGCGCGACTGACGCGGCGGACACGGAGAGAGGGGCCCGCCCCGGCCGGACGGCCGGGGCGGGCCCCTCTTCGTTCCGGTCGCGCCGACCGGTGGGCGCTAGTCCTTCTCGAACGGGCTCGGCACCGGGAAGTACGCGTCCAGGAACGGCGTGATCAGATCCTTCTGCTCGTGCACGTCCTGCTCGGTGGAGACCGTGTCGTTGACGCAGAACACCGTCTTGTCCCGGTTGGCGAGGAGGCGGCCCAGCCGCGTCTCCGTCCACGGGTGCGTCAGATCGAGGTAGGTGTAGGGGAGTTCGGAGGGCACCGCGCGCTGCGTGTGGTACGCGTAGTAGTGGTGCAGCGAGGAGGAGATGGAGATGTCGTCCTCCGAGCGGAACCGGCTCGCCTCGGTGTAGCGGTACTCCGGCTCGAACTCCGTCTCGATCTCGGTGAGCAGGCTGCGGCGCAGCGGGTGCGGCATGTGCTTCATCTTCTGCACGACCACCGCCCCGTACCGCTCCTCGATCAGCCGGCGGTTGTTCTTGCCCGCGGCGGCCACCGGCGGGTCCTCGGGGGTCCGCGCGCCCAGCGGTACGAGCGCGGGCGAGGGGAAGAACTTGGTGAGGCCGCTGGAGAGGAAGAAGTCCTGCGGGGTGACCTCGTTGCCGAGCATCACGTCGTCGTTGAAGTACAGGAAGTGCTCGGCGAGGCCGTCGATGTGGTGGAGCTGGCTCTCGATGGCGTGCGAGTTGAAGGTGGGCAGCAGCGCCGGGTCGCGGAAGATCTCCTTGTGGCTGACGACCTTGATGCCGGGCCGGGTGGTGTCCAGCCACTCGGGCGTCTGGTCGTCGGTGACGAGGTAGACGTTGCGTACCCAGGGCGCGTACAGGTGCAGCGAGCGCAGCGAGTAGCGCAGTTCGTCGCGGCTGAGGTAGCGCGCGGCGTTGGCGGCCTCGGCGTGGTAGGTCTCGCCGGTGAACGCGGCGCGCCGGCGCAGCCAGGCCGGGTCGGCGCCGTTCACCCAGGTGTAGACGACGTCGATGGGGAAGGTGATCTCGTCGGTGGGGTGGATGGCGAACTCGGCGCGGGTGGGGACCTGGGCCGCGTCGGGGGCCTCACGCGGGGCGAGGTGGGTGAAGTACGCCTCGGAGACCCGGGCGGTGGCGCCCGTCAGGGCGAGCGACTCGGCGAGCTTGCCGACGCGCGGCGGCACCAGCTGCCCGTCCTCCTCGTGCCAGAACTCCACGTCGCAGCCGTAGCGGTTGCCCAGGATCAGGCGGTGCGTGGGATCCGTGCGGTACCAGGTGACCCGGACGGTCCCGGCGCTTCTGAACCGGCGCCAGGTGCCGTCCTCGTACCCCGGAAGGGAGGCCTCGGGGACGGGGTTGTTGCCCTTGACGTGCGTGACGTAGCCGGGCTGGTCGCCGCAGAGCGCCTCCAGCACCTTCAGCACGGCCGTACGGTCGTCCTCGCGGACGGCGACGGCGGCGGCGGTCTCGGAGCGGCCGCGCACGCAGAAGTGGTCGAGGCCGGCGGCGTGCAGGGCGCGCAGCACGGCGTCGAGGTTGGCGCGGCGGGCCTGGAGCGGGGTGACCCCGGGCGTGACGAGCGCGACCTTGGGGTCCTTGCCGACGTGCACGACCGCGCGGTCGGGGCCGGAGGCGAGGGTCTGGTAGCGCTTGGTGACGCGGGCGGCGCGCATCTTCTCGGCGACGGCGGCGCCACCGGCGATACGCATCTTCACGCGGCGCCGCATGTCGGCGTCGACCTGCGAGACGATCGCCTTGCGGACGCTCTCGGGCACGGCCCGCCGGTAGACCCCCAGCAGTCTCGGTGCCTCGGGATTACGCACGGGGGGCTACTCCTTGACGTTCGGTGGACATCGTACGTTTGCTGAACGTGTCCAGTATGCCGTCGCCCCGGGGGCCGCCGGACGCGGGGTTTTCCCCCGCCCCGCCCCTTCCCGAAAGCCCTCTGGCGGGCGGCCGGGTTCGTTCGTCCGCGGACCGTGCTGGGTTGCTCGCGCAGTCCCCCGCCCCCCTGACTGCCCAGGGGCGCGGGGGACTGCGCGCTCAGCCGCAGCGGACCTGCGGCCGACCGACAACGCTTCCAGGAAGGCGCCTAGAACGGCTTGAAGTCGTCGTACTCCTGCTGTGCCTCGTCGCGCTCCGCGTCGCGGTCGCGGCGGCGCTGCGCGGCGGGACGGGGGGCTTCCAGGCGGTGGTCCTCGCCGCGGCGGCCGAGCATCTCCGCGCCCGCCATCATCGTCGGCTCCCAGTCGAAGACGACCGCGTTCTCCTCGGGGCCGATGGCGACGGCGTCGCCCGCGCGGGCGCCCGCCTTCATCAGCTGGTCCTCGACGCCGAGGCGGCTGAGCCGGTCGGCGAGGTAGCCGACGGCCTCGTCGTTGTTGAAGTCGGTCTGGCGGATCCAGCGCTCCGGCTTCTCGCCGCGCACCCGGTAGACCTCGGCCGCCTCGTCGTAGGTGACCGTGAAGCCCGCGTCGTCGACCGCCTTGGGGCGGATGACGATCCGGGTGGCCTCCTCGACGGGCTTGGCGGCACGCGCCTCGGCCACGATCTTCGCCAGGCCGAAGGAGAGCTCCTTCAGACCGGTGCGGGCGACCGCCGAGACCTCGTAGACCTGGTAGCCGCGCTGCTCCAGATCGCCGCGGATCATGTCCGCGAGGTCCTTGCCGTCCGGGATGTCGATCTTGTTGAGGACGACGATGCGGGGCCGGTCGTCGAGGCCGCCGTAGCTCTTGAGCTCGGCCTCGATGATGTCGAGGTCGGAGACCGGGTCGCGGTCGGACTCCAGGGTGGCGGTGTCCAGGACGTGCACGAGCACCGAGCAGCGCTCGACGTGCCGCAGGAACTCGAGGCCCAGGCCCTTGCCCTGGCTGGCGCCGGGGATGAGGCCGGGGACGTCGGCGATGGTGTAGACGGTGGAGCCCGCGGTGACCACGCCGAGGTTGGGGACCAGGGTGGTGAACGGGTAGTCCGCGATCTTCGGCTTGGCGGCCGAGAGCACGGAGATCAGGGAGGACTTGCCGGCGCTCGGGTAGCCGACGAGGGCCACGTCCGCGACGGTCTTGAGCTCCATGACCACGTCACGGGCCTCGCCGGGCTCGCCGAGCAGCGCGAAGCCGGGGGCCTTGCGTCGGGCGGAGGCGAGCGCCGCGTTGCCGAGGCCGCCGCGGCCGCCCTGGCCGGCGATGAAGGTGGTGCCCTGGCCGACGAGGTCGGCGAGCACGTTGCCGTCCTTGTCGAGGACGACGGTGCCGTCCGGGACCGGCAGGACCAGGTCCTGGCCGTCCTTGCCGGAGCGGTTGTCGCCGGCGCCGGGCGCACCGTTGGTGGCCTTGCGGTGCGGGCTGTGGTGGTAGTCGAGGAGCGTGGTCACCGACTGGTCGACGACCAGGATGACGTCGCCGCCGCGGCCGCCGTTGCCGCCGTCGGGGCCGCCGAGCGGCTTGAACTTCTCTCGGTGAACGGAGGCGCAGCCGTGGCCTCCGTTACCCGCGGCGACGTGCAGCTCGACGCGGTCCACGAAGGTGGTCATGGGCTTGCCTCCAGGGGGTCCCCCCGGCGAGGGCCGGGGGAGTACGGAATGTCTGGGTAATGCCGTGTTTCTAAGGAAACACGCGAAAGGCGGACCTGCTTCCCGTACGGAACCCGTACGGGAAGTGAGGTCCGCCTCACGTAGGAACCGGTCAGGCGACCGGAACGATGTTCACGACCTTGCGGCCTCGGTGGGTGCCGAACTGCACCGCGCCGGCCTCCAGGGCGAACAGCGTGTCGTCGCCACCGCGGCCGACACCGGCGCCCGGGTGGAAGTGGGTGCCACGCTGGCGGACCAGGATCTCACCGGCGTTGACGGTCTGACCGCCGAAGCGCTTCACACCGAGCCGCTGAGCGTTGGAGTCGCGACCGTTCCGGGTGGACGATGCGCCCTTCTTGTGTGCCATGTCTCCTCAGTCCCTTACTTCGCAGCCGCGGGGATGCCGGTGACCTTGATCGCCGTGTACTGCTGGCGGTGGCCCTGGCGACGGCGGTAACCGGTCTTGTTCTTGTACCGAAGGATGTCGATCTTGGCACCCTTGTGGTGGTCCACGACCTCGGCCGTGACCTTGATGCCGGCCAGCACCCACGGGTCGCTGGTCACAGCGTCACCGTCGACAACGAGCAGGGTCGAGAGCTCGACCGTGTCGCCAACCTTGGCAGTGGAAATCTTGTCAACCTCAACGATGTCGCCGACAGCAACCTTGTGCTGGCGACCACCGCTGCGCACGATGGCGTACACGCGGATCTCTCTCTCACTCGGGACGGGACCTCTGAAGCCAGCCGCTCGCACGGGCGGGCCCGTGACGATCCGGAATGGACGAGCGGCCTCTCCCCACGACCGCGGACGGTCGCCGGGAGGGAGGTGCTCAGAGGCGGGCGCGCATGGAAACACGCCGAGGGTCAAGGCTACGGGTCGCCTCCCCCGGGGTCAAACCAGCGATCTCCCGGCCCGGGCCCGCCCCCGCCGGACCCGGACCCGGACCCGGGGCCCGTCCCCGGAAGGTCACTGATTCAATAATCACTCGTGCACCTGCGTTCGCTGCTCTCCATGCCCCGTATGCTCCGCCACGGCTCGACCGTGGGCGCGGACCTGCCGCCCGACGAGGCCGTCACCCTCGACGCCCCCGACGGCCCGATGGGCGACGCGCTCGCAGCCGTGCACGCCGGCGACCGGGGCCCCGCCGCCGCCCTGCTCGCCGGGACCCGCGAGCGGGCCGAGTGGGAGCGCCGCAGCACCTACGTCACCCAGCTCGCCACCGCCGCCCTGCACAGCCCCGGCTGGCTGGAGGACTGGCTCGCCGAGTCGCCCGAGGACCCCGACGCCGTCCTGGTCAAGGCCGAGCTCTGCGTCCACCAGGCGTGGGAGGTGCGCAGCGCCGCACGCGCCCAGGACGTGGCGGCCGAGCAGTTCCAGGCGTTCTTCGCGCTGCTCGGCGACGCCGTCCCCGTCGCCTCGGCCGCCGCCCGGCTCAACCCCACCGACCCGGTGCCCTGGCAGATCGCCCTCACCCACGCCCGGGGCAGCCAGGCCTCGCGCGAGGTGTTCGACGCGTACTGGGCGGAGGCCGTCGCCCGCGCCCCGCACCACTACGGCTGCCACGCGGCGGCCCTGCAGTACCTCTCCGAGAAGTGGTACGGCTCGCACGGCGAGATGTTCGCCTTCGCCGAGCGGGCCGCCGGGAGCGCCCTGCCCGGCTCCAAACTGCACGCGCTGCCGCTGCTCGCCGCCGTCGAGTACGTCGTCGTCTCCGACGACCCGCGCCAGAGCCCCGTCGAGCGGGCCAGGATCGACGCGGCCGTCGAACGCGGCCTGGAGCTGTCCACCTGGTACGAGCCGGGCGACCCGGACGCGGCGGACTTCCGCAACCACCTCGTCCTGATGCTGATCCTGCACGAGCGGTGGGAGGAGGCGCTGGAGGTGTTCCGGGCGATCGGGGTGGGCGCCCGGACGTATCCGTGGGCGTATCTGGGCGAGCCGCGCACCGAGTTCGTGGAGCTGCGCTCGGGCGTGCGGATGCAACTGGCCTCGCGCACCCCGCTGTTCTCCCGGCCCGGGCGGCCGGACACCGCGCCCGCGGCCCCCGCCCCGGCCGGCCCCGGGCAGCCGCGCACCCTGGCGATAGCCGCCGCGCCCCCGCACGCCGTCGCCGAGGCCGCGCTGATGTGCGGGGTCTCCCTGCGGATCGCGCCCGCCCGGCCCGGCACCAGTTACGTGGAGCTCGTCCCGGACCCCGTCCCCGGCCGGCGCGCGGCGCTCAGCCGCGAGGACCGGCTGACGGCGGCGGCCGGCAGCTTCACCACGGGCGAGAAGTGGCCCGCGCTGGTCCTGCGCCGCAGCGGCTCCCGGTACGGGCTCACGCTCGTGCAGAAGGGTACGGAGACCGCGGCCCACCAGTGGGACCCGGCGGCTCCCGTCACCGACCACGCGGCGGCCTCCGCGACCGCGCGGGCCCTGGCGGCGGCGTTCGCGGTCCGCGACGCCCGGCCGCTGGTGGCGCTGCTGCGCGGCGCGGACTCCCCCGCCGGCCGCCAGGCCGACCTGGTGGCGGCGCTCGGCCTGCCCGCGATCCCGCCGGGCTTCGGCGACCACGACGAGATCCTGCGCACCGCGCCGGGCGCCCAACTCCTGGCCCGCCGGGGCGTGTTGCGCGGCATCCGCGACTCCCTCTCCACGGACCTGGGCACCCCGGCGATCCCGGTCCCCCGCGGCCGCCGCTGGTGGGGCCTGCGGGTGGCGGCCCTGACGGTCCTGGTCCCGGCGTCCGCGTACGCCTGGACGACCCCGGACTGCTACCGGGCGACCATCCCGACCCTGGCGTCCCTGTTCCTGGCGAGCCAACTGCGCACGGCGTGGCGAACCCGCGGCCGCCACCGGGGCTGACGCCGGGTTCGCCCGGCCTTCGCCGGCGGGCCGGTGGGCTGCCCCCCCCCGGGGCGCTGTGTACACCTGCGGGCCGGTGGGCTGACCCTCCAGGGCACGGTGTTCACCTGCGGGCCGGTGGTGGGCTGGTCGCGCAGTTCCCCGCGCCCCTAAAGGGGGCCGTCGTTGGCCTGCGGCCGGTGGGGGCTGGTCGCGCAGTTCCCCGCGCCCCTGTTCGGCCGGGTGTTTGGGTGCGGCCCGGTGGTCGGTTGCTCGCGCAGTTCCCCGCGCCCCTTCAGGGCCCGGATTCCGGCTGCGGGCCGGTGGGGCTTCTCGCGCAGTTCCCCGCGCCCCTCACATGCCGCTGCGCGGCATTCCCGGGGCGCCCCGAAGGGGCGCGGGGAACGGCGCGAGCAAC